>DATHOY010000082.1:0-46777 GCA_035484435.1 Vulcanimicrobiaceae bacterium
GACCATGATGAAACCAAAGAAGATAGCAGCGTGGTTTTGGGGCATTTTGAGCTTGTGCTGTTTTTTTGCGATGGCCCTGCCGGCTGCCGCGCAGGTGAAGAATGCCCCCCTGCTGGTGGTGATTTCCGTGGACGGCCTGCGCCCGGACTACGTTACGGCCGCGGACGCGCATGGAGCCAAGATTCCCCATCTGAGGAAATTTCTGCACGATGGCAGTTATGCGCAGGGGGTAACGGGCGTAATTCCTACCGTGACGTATCCCAGCCATACCACATTAATGACCGGTGTTTGGCCGGCGAAGCACGGCATCCTAGCGAACCAGACATTTGATCCTCTGCAGAAGAATCATGAAGGGTGGTACTGGTATGCCGAAGACATTCGCGTCCCGACGCTGTGGGATGCCGCTTCGGCAGCGGGCCGGACAACGGCGAGCATCCAGTGGCCGGTGACCGTTGGGGCGAAGATTACCTGGAATATTCCCGAGATCTGGCGCGCGGGCACTTCCGAAGATGCGAAGTTGCTGCGCGTGGTCTCCACGCCGGGATTACTGGCGGAGGGGAAAGCGGCGGTCGGGGAGTATCGCGGCGGCATCGATGCCACGCCGGAAAGCGATGAAGTGCGCGGCAAATACGCCGTCTGGATTCTGGAGAATAAGCATCCCGGCTTGCTGACTTTGCACTTGATCGCGCTGGACCACATCGAACACGAAGCGCAAGCCTTCAGTCCCAAAGCGATGGCGGTTTTGGAGCGACTGGACGCGGTGATTGGAAAAGTGTGGGAAGCCGCGGAACGCGTTGCGCCGGGTCACGTGTTTGTCGCCGTCGTCTCCGATCATGGTTTTGCCAACTATGGCCAGCAACTGAATCTCTTTCCGGCGTTTGAAAAGGCGAAACTGTTTTCACTGGATGACAAAGGCAAGATTTCCGATTGGCGCGCCATGCCATGGGAAACGGGTGGCTCCGCGGCGATCGTTCTGAAGGATCCGAAGAACGGATTGACCATGACGACTGTTCGAACGCTTTTGACGAAACTCGCCGCCGACCCGGCAAACGGCATCGATCGCGTGCTCGATGGGGATGAGTTGCACCGCAGGGGCGGCTATCCGAACGCTTCGTTTTTTGTGGGGCTGAAACCCGGATGGCGCACGGGCACTGCTTTGACGGGGCCGGTGCTCTCCTCGCTAAAAGCGGGAGGCACGCATGGCCAGTTGCCGGATCTGCCGGAATTGCGCGCTTCGTTTTTTCTGGTTGGCCCGGGAGTGCCGGCGGGAAAGAATCTGGGTTTGATCGATATGCGCGACATTGCGCCGACGCTTGCCCAAGCGGCAGGCTTGTCGCTGCCCACCGCCGATGGCAAATCATTGCTTCCCTGAAAAATCAGGCGGGCTAAACTATCGTTTAGGGAACCAGTAATTTTTCAATAAATTCGCCTTCAATTCCGTGGCTTCTGACGGATTGATCGCCTTGAAACGCTCGTGGGCGAATCCAAGAAGTGTGGTTTCAGAGTCGACCGCCGACTCCTTTTCGAAATGTGACAAATCAAGATCGGTCCCGATCAACAGCACTTCCCGTTCCATGGCAAGCCGATGAATAGTGATGAATCTGCGTTCGATCTCAGGATCCCACTTCACTTCCGGGTCTGAAACTAACTCTATAGTGCCTCTCGAATAATGCCATGTTCCCTTGTCCAAAATTTGTATCGGGCCAACGTCAGTCGCAACTAAGTATAGGTAAGTGTCGTCCGGAAAAAGAAAGAGCCCATTCCCGCCAAGGCCAGGTCCTTTACGGGCAACATAGGAGGGGCCGGGCCGCGAATACACCCCCGCCAACTTCGCATCATCGAGATTATAAAAACCCTTCACAGGGGTCTTGGCGTTGATTCTATCCGTAAGTTTCGAAGGAGAAGAACATGACGCGATTTGGCAGAGAGTCGCCAACATCAAAAGAATATTTATCCGCTGCATCTCGAGTCCTGCTATTAACTCGCGGCTTCCTGGCTGGCGCGGATTTCCTGCCAGCGGCGCGGGCGCTTGCTGTATTGCAAAACTTTCTTGCGCAGACGGATGGACTTGGGTGTGATTTCGACGAACTCGTCGTCGGCGATGAATTCGATGGCCTGTTCCAGGCTCAACTGGCGGTGCGGAATCAGGCGGATGGCTTCATCGGCCGAGGAGGAGCGCATGTTGGTGAGCTTCTTTTCCTTGGTGACATTCACTTCCATGTCCTGCTCGCGCGAGTTTTCGCCGACCACCATGCCTTCGTAGACTTCGATCGTCGGGCCAATGAAGAGTTCGCCGCGCTCCTGCAATCCCCACAGCGCGTAAGCTGTCGAAAGGCCGGGGCGATCCGCGACGAGCGCGCCCGTCGGGCGCAGCGCCATGTCGCCGCCGTATTCCATCCAGCCTTCGAAAATGGAGTGAATCAGGGCGGTGCCGCGCGTGTCCGTAAGCAACTGGCTGCGCAGTCCGATCAAGCCGCGCGAGGGAATTTTGAAGTCGAGGCGCACGCGGCCGGAGCCGTGATTGCTCATCTTCAGCATTTCGCCGCGGCGGCTGCCGATGGTTTCCATGATGATGCCGATGAAATTTTCCGGGATGTCGATCACCAGGCGCTCGACCGGCTCCAGTTTCTTGCCGTTTTCGTTGCGCACCACGATTTCCGGTTTGCCGACCATCAGTTCGAAGCCTTCGCGGCGCATCGTTTCGATCAGAATGGCGAGCTGCAATTCGCCGCGGCCGAGCACGCGGAAAGATTCCGGCGTGTCGGTGTCTTCCACGCGAATGGAAACGTTGGTGAGGAGCTCTTTGGCCAACCGGTCGCGAAGGTCGCGTGAAGTCAGATAAGAGCCTTCGCGGCCGGAAAGCGGACCGGAATTGACGCTGAAAATCATGGCTAGAGTCGGCTCGTCGATGGTCAGCGGCTCCAGCGGTTGAGGATTTTCGAGTGAGGTGATGCTTTCGCCGATCTGAATGCCTTCGACGCCGGCGATGGCCACGATGTCGCCGGCGACTACGGCCTCGGCTTCATCACGGTCGAGGCCGCGGAAGGTGTAGAGCTTCGTGATTTTGGTCGAGGTGAGTTTGCCGTCGAGCTTGCTGATGCCGACCTCTTCGCCGCGATTCAGGGTGCCGTTGAAGACGCGGCAGATCGCCAGGCGGCCGAGAAATTCGGAGTAGTCGAGGTTTGTGACCTGGAGCTGCAGAACGCCCGCGGGGTCACCCGTCGGGGCTGGGATCTTGTTGACGATGGCTTCGAAGAGAGGGAGCAAGTCCTTGGAATCGTCGCCGATCTTGCGATGGGCTACACCGGCGCGCGCGTTGGTGTAGACGATCGGGAAATCGAGTTGATCTTCGGTGGCGTCGAGGTCGATGAAGAGGTCGTAGATTTCGTTCAGGACTTCTTCGGGGCGAGCGTCGGGTCGGTCGATTTTGTTCAGAACGACAACTGGCGGAAGCTTGGCCGCCAGCGCCTTCTGCAAAACGTAGCGGGTCTGGGGCAGCGGGCCTTCGCTGGCGTCTACGAGGAGCACCACGCCGTCGACCATGCGGAGGGCGCGCTCGACTTCGCCGCCGAAATCGCTGTGGCCGGGGGTGTCGACGATGTTGATCTTGGTGTCGTGGAAAAACAGGGCCGTGTTCTTGGCCAGAATGGTGATGCCGCGCTCGCGCTCCAGGTCGTTGGAGTCCATGACGCGCTCAACGAGTTCCTGGTTGGCGCGGAAAATTCCGCTCTGCCGGAGCATGGTGTCCACCAGCGTGGTTTTGCCGTGGTCTACGTGGGCAATGATGGCGATATTGCGAATCTCTTTGGTCATGTTAGTAAAAGCGTCTTTAGACAAAAATAGCTGCTGAAACAACCAGCAGCCCGGACGAAACCTTTCTTCATCAATTCAGGTGCGGTGCTACGAACCTTTATTTTAGCAGAGGATTGCTCGGCCACCAATGGCTACGTGCCCTCTATGGTATGCTCGCTGGGTTTCGCCGGTTAATCAGGGGGCATCGCGACAAATGAACACTTTTGGGAGTGCATTTAGAGTCTTGGCGTTTGTTTGGATCGTCTCGCCGGGAGTCTGGGGGCAGGGGGCGGCGCGGCCGGAGTTGCCGGCGCTGTTTGAGAAGAAGGAAGTGATGATCGCGATGCGGGACGGCGTGAAGTTGCATACCGAGATTTACGCGCCGAAGAATGCCAAGGAGGCGCTGCCGATTTTTCTGGAGCGGACGCCGTACGGGATCTCCGCTGAGGACAAAGGGTACAGCCCGAAGCTTTACCGGTATTCGCACATGTTTGCGGACGGTTATGTGTTTGTGTTTCAGGATATTCGCGGGCGGTATGGCTCCGAGGGGCAGTTTGTGATGAACCGGCCAGTGCACGATGCTGGCAATCCCAAGGGAATTGACGAAAGTACGGACACCTACGACACGATCGAGTGGCTGGTGAAAAATGTGCCGAACAACAACGGACGGGTGGGCACGGCAGGAATTTCTTATGGAGGCTTTCTGGCGGCAATGGCGTTGGTGAATCCGCACCCGGCGCTGAAGGCGGTTTCCGAGCAGGCCTGCATGGGAGACGGCTGGCTGGGCGATGATTTTTTTCACAACGGCGCGTTTCGCTTGAGCTACGGCTACGAATACGCGGCGGAGATGGAAACGACGAAGGAAAATTCCAAGTTGAAGTTTGACCGGGATGATTTGTACGACTGGTATCTCCATATCGGACCGCTTTCGAATATCAACAAAGATTATCTGCACGGGAAAATTCCTTCGTGGAATAGTTTTGTCGAGCATCCTTCGTATGACGAATTCTGGAAGGAGAAGGCGCTGGCGCACGCCTTGCATCAGGCGACGGTGCCGAACCTGAACGTTGCCGGTTGGTGGGACCAGGAGGATTTTTACGGTCCGATGGCGACATACGCGAATCTGGAGAAAAACGACGCCGCGAATAAAAACTATCTGGTCGTCGGCCCGTGGAATCACGGCGGCTGGTCGCATGGTCCCGGCAACTTTTTGGGGCAGATTCCGTTTGCCAGCAACACCGGCGAATATTTCCGGGAAAAAGTGGAAGCGCCGTGGTTTGCCTACTGGCTGCACGACAAGGGCGAATTGCCGCTGAAGGAGGCGCTGCTGTTTCAGACGGGCAGCAACACCTGGACGCGTTTTGACGCCTGGCCGCCGCGCGATGCGCAGATAAAAAGCCTCTATTTCGCTGCGGATGGGAAATTGGGTTTTGACGCGCCGAAAACGGACGCCGCCGACGCGGCTGATTCTTACGTCAGCGATCCGGCAAACCCGGTGCCCTACCGCAACCGTCCGGTCGACGAAACTTATCCGTCGGATCATCCCGGCCGCTGGTACACCTGGCTGGTGCAGGACCAACGATTCGTCGAGAAGCGCCCCGATGTGTTGAGTTGGAAGAGCGATGTGTTGCAGGAGGATGTGACGCTGACCGGCCAGGTGACCGCGAAGCTTTTCGCCGCGACCACGGGGTCGGACGCCGACTGGGTGGTGAAGCTGATCGACGTGTATCCAGAAAAATCGGACACCGAATGGAATCTGGCCAGTTACGAGCTGATGATCGCCGACGAGATTTTCCGCGGGCGCTACCGCAATTCGTATGAGAAGCCGGAAGCGATTGTGCCGGGCGAAATCACTCCGTTTACGATTGACCTGCATACCGCGGACCACGTCTTCAAGAAAGGGCACCGCATCATGGTGGAGGTGCAGAGCACGTGGTTCCCGCTCTACGACCGCAACCCGCAGAAATTCGTGCCGAATATTTTCGAGGCGAAGGAGTCGGACTACCAGAAGGCCACGCAGAAGATTTACCGCTCGCAGAAATACCCGTCGCACGTGGAGATCTCCGTGCCGGGAGGCGGCGCTCACTAGATTTTTCGTTTTTGGCGTTTGTTAGTGCTGCGGAACTGGAATTTCGCCGGCGTGGAATTCCGTCCAGGGGCCGGCGGGCATGTCGCGCAAGTACGGCTCCTGCCAGGCGAAGTCGGGATGCGCCGCAAGAAACGGCTTAGCTTGAAATGTTTCGCCGCAGGGATGTCCCATGCGGGCCACGAAGCTGAGCTTTTGCGCCATGGCAGAATCGCTCGCTTTTCCCTGCACCGCTCCGCCGGGATAGTTCTGTCCCCACGCCCAGATCGCGACGCCGCGTGGAGATGCGTCCACATGTCCGCAGAGCGTGCGCTCGTTCGCTTCCTCTTTTTTCTGGAACGAATCAAAGTGGTCGCCGAGCATTTTCTCGGCAAGCTCCACGTCCAGCTTGCCTTTGTTTTCGTTCAGCAACTGTTCCCAGCGCACGCGGCGAGCGTTGGGCGAAGTTTCCATGTTGTTCGGATCGAATTGCGGCGTGTCCTGCTTGATCACTTTAGGATCGCGCGCCCAGTTGGAACCGGCGAATGCGCCGTCTTTCGTGCGCCACAGCTTGTAAGCCTTTAGCCCCAACTCCAATTGAGCAACTTCATTCGTTTTGCGGTCGCCAATCAGCCAATCGTTGGCGTAGCCGCCGTTGTTTCCATCGAGCATGATTTTCGTGTACTCGTCGATTGAGCCGGCATACTGCAAGGCCTTGCGGGCGCGCGCAAATTCCGCCTTCCCGTTCGGATCCCAGCCTTCGAATTGGGTGATGGTGGTTTCCGTCACCATCAAGCCGTCACTGTTGATGCCGAAATCGTCGTCGCTGGCGATCACGCCGGGAATGCCGTCCATGATCATGCGATAGCCGGTCTTCGGCTCGATATCGAAGATGATGCGCCAGCGCTCGCCGTTCATGTAATTGGTCCAGTTGTTGTGCGCGATCACGATCTTGCCGTCTTTCGTCCAACTGCCGGTGGCCACAAAGGCGCTGCAATTTCCCGGGCTCTTCAGATTCGGCGGATTGGCGGCTTTTTCGCGCTTGTTGAGCCAGGGTACGTAATAGTCGGGCAGTTCCTCGAACGCGTTCATGGCCACGATGTCGTAAACATCCAGATTCAAATCGCTCCGCGCTTGCAGTCCTTCCGCAATTCCCTGAAGTTCCTGCTGGTATTCGGCGTCAATTTTGGGCCACAGCATGGTGCGCGCGGTTTCGCGGAAGAAAGCCCAGTCGCGCTGCGTGGAATGCGTCATGTTCGTCTTGATGGCGGGAAACGCATCGGAGATTTCGGGAGCCAGCAGAAAACCGTGCTGATAGCCGAGGCTGGCCGGGTCGCCTTCGAGGTGAACATAGACCCATCCGCCCTGTTCGTAGCGGTAAGAGCCCTTCAGGCGCGGATCGTTAGCGGCGGCCTGCTCGCGATTGGCCGCGAGGGTTGCGTCCTGATCGTTTTTTGCATTGGCCTCATCATCAGTGGAACGCCCCACGACCCACAAAAGTCCGGTGCCGAGCAGGAGCACACTGAGAGCGACAATGCGACGAATTCCATCCGACATATGGGCAATCTCCTTGGACTTGCAGCGTCGAAACGCAAAGCTGAGAACGGCCTAAGAATACAATGATTCTTCTGCCGGCGGCAGGCGACCAAAAATCATAACTCGGATCCCCGTCCATCAGGTGACCAAAGCGAAGAATCTCTGATACATTCGGAAAATGCTGACGGCAATCACCCGCAAGGTTAGTTCTTCCCTGGCAAATTGCGAACTGAGCTTTATCGAACGCAAACCGATTGAAATGGAGAAGGCCCGGGCGCAGCACCATGCCTATGAAGTCCTCCTCGAGAAACTGGGCGCGAAAGTGATCTCTTTGCCGGAAGAGCGCGACTTGCCCGACTCGATGTTTGTGGAAGACCCCGCGATTGTTCTCGACGAAGTGGCAATCATCTGTCCGCTGGGTACAGAGACTCGGCGGAAGGAAGCGCCTTCCCTTGCCGCGGCGCTCGAACCCTTTCGTAAATTGGCCTACGTGAAATTGCCGGGGATGCTGGAGGGCGGCGACGTCCTGCGTGTTGGTAAGAAGATTTTCGTTGGTATCACGGAACGCTCGAACCCTGAAGGCATCCGGCAGTTGGCTGTAATCGCGGAGCATCACAGGTACGAGTTGACTGCCGTGCCTGTGACGGGTTGTCTGCACCTGAAGTCCGCGGTGACGTATCTGGGCCGGAATACTCTCCTCGGCAATCGCGCGTGGTTTCAATGGAAACGATTTGAAGGCTTTGAATGGGTGGATGTGGATCCCGCGGAGCCGCATGCCGGAAATGCGCTGGCCATCGGCGAATCCATCGTTTTTCCCGCGTCATTTCCGAAAACGCGCGCGAGGATCGAAGCAAAAGGCTTCCACGTCGAGTCATTGGACATTTCGGAATTGCAAAAAGCGGAATCCGGACTTACCTGCTCCAGTCTGCTGTTCGACTCCACCTGCTAAAAGAATGCGGCCACTTCGATCAGCGAAGTGGCCGCGGCACTACTGACGACGATTCTCGGCTTTAATTGGCGATCTTTTCCACGCTGCGCGCCAGGAAGATCGGTGCGCCGGTGTTGGTCTTCAGGATTAAACCGACAACGCGCAGATGCAACGCCGTCGTTCCCGTCAGATCATTGATGCCCGTCAATCCGCCCAGGAATCTGGTGAACGGAGTAACTTGCACCGTGACCGGCCCTTCGAACAGCACGCCGGCCAGGCCATTCGAGTCGAACTCAAACGTCCCGGCGCTGGTGTTGGTCTGCCCGGTGACCAGCAGGCCCGTGTGGCCGGAGTGGCGCAGCACCACGCGCTTCACGGTGACCACTCCATTGCTGAAAGGCCCGGCGATGCTGACGTGCTGCCCCGGAACCAATCCCGTGGAAGTGAACAGGAAGCTGCCGAAATTGTCGTGCCACCAGTGGATGAAATACTTCTCCTGCCCGGTGAGCGCGATATTGGAAATTTGGCCGGAGTTGAAGCCGGTGCCGGAAGGCAGAACGCTGCGCACATAGAGGTCGAAATCCGTGGCCGTGCCAACCGGGGGATCAACGTAGGTGACCAGTCCGCCCGCCCAGAAGTGATCCTGCGACACGATGGCTACACTGTCCGCCAGAATCGCCGCCGAAGTGCGGTCGAGCGTCCCGGAGATTTCCACGATCGAGTTGCCGGTCAGGTTGGCGATCGTTTCGTTTCCTTCCCACTCGGTCTGCTGGTTCACGTTCACTGTGAACTGGTGCCCGTGCGGCCCCTGAATCACGAATGAGTTGCCCGCCGCGTTTACGCTGACCACGCCCGCATCGAATTCGTCGATATAGGCGTCCGCGTCAGACGGGGTAATCACTTTCAGGTCGAGCGTCGGCGTGATGGCGCCCGTGATCTGGCCGCTGCCATCCACGGCTACGGACTGGCGGATGTCGAATTCGAAACGCAGGCCGTCGATGTCGCCTGCGGAAACCACCAAGGGCGTCGCTAGATTAATCGTTACCGTGGAGGTCGTCAGGCTGAGTTGCGGATTGGAACTGGCGCTGGTGTCGAGCGTGCTGAGCGTCGGGTGCGTCGGTGGATTGGTTTGCGGATTCGTTACGTTCAGGTAGTCGATCGAAGGATTGGCGAGTGTGACGACCGCCTGGGTGTACGTGCCCGTCGGAATCGTGTTGATATCGAGCAGTGTGCGCAGCCCGTTCAAGCGGGCAAAGTCCACCGTCTGCGTTCCATTCAGCACGGAGACCGGAGGATTCATCCCGTCAGAGAGAGTCAGTCCCGTGATGTCCACGCGGAAGCCCACGACGCTGGGCAGGGGAGCGTCGGTGCCGGTGACAAAGACGGAGTTGGATTGTGGATTGGTGTTGTTCGAGGAGCCGGAATTGTTGCCGCAGCCGTTGAACAGGGCAATCAGCGCGAGCGCGCAGAACCCGCTGAACCACTTCTTGAGGTGCATAGGTAATTCTCCCTTATCGTTTTGGAAATTCCCCAGAGGCTTCGAGAGCCTCCCCTTCCCTTGGGGCGTCTAAACCCTTGCGTAGCGAGAAAGTTGCTTACTCTAACTTATTGTATTTGCAGGCGGTTGCGACTGTCGCAGCAGTACCAATATGGGAACTGCGAATGTCGGCACCGCCACCCGGATTTCATTTTCGCCACATCGCTTCTACGAGTTTCCGTTTTGCTCCCCTAATTTCTTTTGCTCGTGCTATCGTGGGGATTATGCTGGCTGGCGCATCGAAGCGAATCGGGACTGCCGCGAAGCCGTCGATTACGACGATTACGACGGACACTACGTCCACTAAGAGCGCTTCGGGCGACGGGAGAAACTGCTAGCCAGCGAGAGAAAGTTTCTAACCCACCCCCGAAGCGAACCGGGCGGTGGGTTTTTTCGTTTAACCCCCTCCCGAGTGACTCCGGCGGAACAATCAGATGAGGAGCCGCGAAGATGAGTCCGGAACCACAACAAGAAATCGTAAAAGCCGAACGTGAATTCGCGCCTGGCGGAGGTGCGCAGTGAGCCGCCGCGCGGATGGCCGCAAATGGCGCGCCGGAGTTTTGGGCGCAACCGGAATGGTCGGGCAACGGCTGGTGAAGTTGCTGGCCGATCATCCGTGGTTTGATTTGACTGCGGTGGCGGCTTCGGAGCGTTCGTCCGGAAAAACGTACGGCGAGGCGACGCGCTGGCACCTGGAAGGTCCGATTCCCGAGGCGGCGCGCAAACTGGTCGTGAGGGATCTGGATCCGAATCTCGAATGCGATTTTGTTTTTTCGGCGCTTGATTCTTCCGTCGCCGGAAAAGCCGAAGTAGATTTTGCGCGCGCCGGCTATCCCGTGGTCAGCAATTCAAAAAATCACCGCATGGATGCGGATGTTCCGCTGCTGATTCCCGAGGTGAATGCCTCTCACGTGGATTCCATTCGCGTGCAGCAGAAGAACCGCGGGTATGACACGGGCTTTATTGTGACCAATCCGAACTGTTCGACGGCGGGACTGGTCCTGGTTTTGAAGCCACTGGCGGATGCTTTTGGACTGGAAAAGATATTTGTCGTGACCCTGCAGGCTGTTTCTGGAGCAGGGTATCCGGGAGTCCCCTCGCTCGATATTTTGGGCAACGTCGTTCCCTTCATCAGCGGCGAAGAGGAAAAGATGGAAGCGGAGCCGCAAAAGCTGCTCGGCCGCTGGGACGGTTCACGATTCGTCGAAGCAGGCCTTGGCATCAGTGCGCATTGCAACCGCGTGCCGGTCAGCGATGGCCATCTTGAGTGCGTTTCGCTTCGACTGAAGAAGACAGCGACCCTCGATGAAGTTCGCGAAGCTTTGCGAGCATTTGAAGTCTCTCCGGAACTGGCCTCTCTGCCGACCGGATTGAAGCATCCCATTGTCGTACAGGACGAAGAGGACCGCCCCCAGCCGCGCAAGGATGTGAATGCCGGCAACGGGATGGCCGCCGTCGTCGGGCGCGTGCGTGAATGCCCGCTGCTCGACCTGAAGCTCACCCTGTTGTCGCACAACCTGGTGCGCGGCGCGGCCGGGGCGGCTTTGCTGAACGCAGAATTGCTCGCCGCGCGTGGATTTCTGAAATCACGTGTATTGGCCGGTGCGCAGAGCGGCGAACCAGTCGCTCGATGATGGTTTAGGGCCACGGCGCAAAATAATAGCGCACCACGTGGAAGAAAATCGGCGCCGCGAAGCACAGCGAATCGATGCGATCGAGGATGCCGCCGCGCCGCTCGATCACCCCGCCAAAATCCTTGATGCCGATGTCGCGCTTGATCGCGCTCATCACCACCCCGCCGGCGAAGCCCAGTATGCAAATGAGAAAGGACAGTCCAGCCGACTGCAGCGGCGTGAACGGAGTGGCCCACCACAAAAGAGTTCCCAACGCGGTGGCGCTCAACATCCCGCCGAGGAACCCTTCCCAGGTTTTATCCGGGCTGACGCGCCAGGCAATTTTGTGTTTGCCAATCAGCTTGCCCCAGACGTACTGCAAAAGATCGTTCATCTGAACCACTAGTCCCAGGTACAGCAACAACCGCGCGGGGTGCCCCGCAAATCCGGGAATTTTCAGCTGCAGCAACGCGGCTGCATGGCTTAGGCAATAGCCGCAAACCATCAGGCCGAACTGGATCTTTCCGGCACGCTCCACGAAGTGTGCGGTGTCTCCGGCAACGGCGATGCTTGTGGGAATGAAAACGCACGCCAGAATCGGAATCATAATCGCCAGGAGGACGTACCAGTGAAAGCCCAGCACGCAATACTGCAGCGGCATGATGACGAAGAAGCTCCAGAATAATGTGCGATGATCACCGCGGCGCGTGGGAACCAGGGTCAGGTATTCGCGCATTGCCAGAAACGAAAGCATCGCAAACAACACCAGCGAACCGATACGCCCAAACACCAGGGAAAGCGCCAGCACCACGCACATTTTCCACCAGGCGGCAATCTGTGCATTGAAGTTGTCGATGGTGACTCGGCTGACATTCGAATTGTGGCTTCGCTTGAGGCCGCTGCCGACGATGGTCAGAACGACCAGCAGGCAGATTACCCCGCCAAAAAGCCACATTAATATCGAGTCGTGAATCGCTATCATCATCAGGCGGGCCCAATCCGGCGAAGACAGCTGACAGCCTCGCGTGCACGCTCCAGGAAGACGTCCTTGTTCTCGTCGGGTTCGACTTGGATGGGCTTGCCGAAAGTCAGCAAGCTCAACATGGGCACGGGGAGATATTCGCCTTTGGGTAAAATGCGATTCATATTTTCCAGATAAGCGGGAACCAACTCGACGTCAGGCCGCCGCAGTCCCAAGTGATAGAGACCGCCGCGAAATTCGCCGATCTTTTCCCCATTGCCACGCGTGCCTTCCGGAAAAAGAATCAGAGAGTTGTGTTCGCCGAGCGCCGCGGCCAGGTCTTCGATCATCGAGCGGCCCACAAATTTGCCTTCGTCATGTGATTTGGACTTCGGCACGGCGCCACGCTCCACGAGGACCGCCTTAAAAACACTCTCCGCCAGATAGCGGCGAAGTGATGTCTCTTCCCAATAATCTCTTGCGGCGATGGGGCGCGCGTTGACGCGAATTTCAGAAGGCAGCGCGGACCACAGCACCACAAAATCCAGATGGCTGGTGTGATTGGCAAAATAGATGCGCTGGCGTTCGTCGGGCTCGCAGCCCGCCCACAGCACCTGCACTCCCGTAATGCCGCGGGCGAGTGCGGCCAGCAAGCTGGCTATCGGATGAATGCCTTCGGTCATGAACCGTCGTGCCTCTGTGGCTCGCGCGTGGATTTCTTTCCTCGAGCTAAAGAATCGCTAGGTAACGATGTCGGTCCGCAATTCGCGGCCTTCGGCGTAGCGCTCCAGCAAGCCGGTGATCCGCTTACACCAGACGTCGAGCGGTTGGGGTCCTCCGAAGGAAATCAAAATTGCCGCGACATTCTCCGTCGAGGAGGTCACCATCGTCCGCTCGGAGTCGCTGGTCGGGCTGCCGTGCGGCCCTGCCGCATCGCAAAACACCGGAAGATGCTCCAGATTCAAATCAAATTTTCCGATGCCCTTGTACGTTTCACCGGAGCGCCCCGCGCGAAAAACAATGTCGCCTTGTACTTTAGCGAGGTCGTAGAGGCCTATCGGCAACCGGCTCTCCACGGAAACGAGGTTAATAATGTCCACCACGCAGTTGATACCGGGGAAGTGTTTGCCGCTGATGATGCGGCGAAGCAGTGCTTCCGCGGACCCGCGATAGCGCGCGGGATCCTTGCCGAGCGCCCGGTAACCGGCGCGCGTGGCGGAGATGGCCGGCGCCTCCAGGATTGCGCGCGGATCGGCATTTTTCAGAAGGCCCGCTTCGCAAAAGTCCATTTCGCCAAGAAGTTCGAGCGAGGAATCACCCGTGCGCACGTGAGCGGCGACGCATCCAAGAGCAACAGACGGGCACTTCTTCTTCAAAGCCGGGTCAATCGAGAGCTTCATCGCGTGTTGCTCCGGGGTTTCAGGCGCGCGCTGAAATGCCGCAGAAACGGCGCCTGGTGAACAACATCATATCCGGGAATCGCGTCGCGCCGGCGCCAGACATCCAGAATTACTTCAACCACATATTCGATATGGCTCTGCGTGTACACGCGCCGCGGAATCGCCAGGCGCACCAGGTCCATCCGCGCATGCTCGCCAAACATGAGCGTGCCGATTTCGACCGAGCGGATGCCGCCTTCCAGATAAAGTTCGTTTGCCAGCGCGACGCCCGGAAATTGCGCCGGCGGAATGTGGGGCAAAAATGCACGCGCATCGATGTAGATGGCGTGTCCTCCGGGGGGCTGCACGATGGGCACGCCCTCCGCGGCGATATGATTTCCAAGAAACGCGGTGGAGGCGATGCGGTAGTGCAGGTAGTCCTCTTCCAGCGCTTCGTTCAGCCCCACGGCGATCGCTTCCAGATCGCGACCGGCCAGGCCGCCGTAGGTGGGGAACCCTTCCGTCAAAATCAGCAGGTCTTTTTGCTGCTGGGCGATCGAATCGTCGTTGGTGCACAGGAAGCCGCCGATGTTTGCGAGGCCGTCTTTTTTCGCGGACATGGTGCAACCGTCGGCGTAAGAAAACAGTTCGCGCGCGATATCCTTCGGTGATTTGCCGGCATAGCCCGGTTCGCGCTGCTTGATGAAATACGAATTCTCCGCAAACCGGCAAGCGTCAATATAGAGAGGAATGCCGTGTTTCTTGCAGATCTGTTTTACCTCGCGAATATTCGCCATCGAAACGGGTTGGCCGCCGCCGGAATTGTTGGTCACCGTCAGCATCACCAGTGGGATTTTCTTCGCTCCCTCGCGCTCGATCACCTCCGCTAGCCGGGCCGTGTCCATATTTCCCTTAAACGGATGAACTAAGGAAGGCTCTTTCGACTCGGGAATGGGAAGATCCAGTGCCTGCGCGCCGACAAATTCGCAATTGGCGCGCGTGGTGTCAAAGTGCGTATTGTTCGGAACAATGTCGCCCTTTTTGCACATCACGCTGAAGAGGATGCGCTCCGCCGCGCGCCCCTGGTGCGTCGGAACTACATGGCGAAAACCGAAAATCGCCTGGATGGAATCGCGGAATCTCGCAAAGCTCGGCGAGCCCGCGTACGATTCATCTCCGCGCATCATCGCCGCCCACTGTTCGGTGGACATCGCCGACGTGCCGGAGTCCGTCAGCAAGTCAATCAGAATGGCTTCCGAGGCAACCAGGAAAAGGTTGTAGCCGGCCGCCTCAATCAACCGTTGGCGTTCTTCGCGCGAGGTGGTGCGAATTGGTTCAACACTTTTGATTCGAAAGGGTTCAATAATCGGCCGCTTGGACATGCGAAAGGTGGAGTCTCCTAGCAGACACTACCACAAGTTGGAGGAACCTTTCGTTTTCGAGAGGACTGTGTAGGGGAAAGGCGCCTCGAATGCGCAAACTGAAAATGAATTCAAGTGGAGAAGGTCTATATGTTCGTTTATTGCAATCCAAGATTTGTGAGTATCTTTGAATTCTCTTGCTGCACCGCTAACAGGTTGTGGCAGGCGGTGCAATCGTTGGCAATGGTTTGTCCGTCCGCGCTGGTGTGCGAACCGTCGTGGCAACGGAAGCATCCGGGAAAGTCGGTGTGTCCCAAATTGTTCGGGTGCACGCCCCAGTTCACATTCATCTCCGGGAAAATATTGCGCAGGTAGATCTTGGCCACGTTTCCGGCGGACTGCTCCACCACGGCCCGCTTTCCGTTATAAATTTCCGGATAGGTCGTTTTGTAATAGTTAGTGATTCCTTCTTCAATCTGCTTCCGTGCGGTATCGCGGCTGGGATAATTCACTTTCAGCAGTTCCACGGCCTTTTTCCGGATGAAGGGCAGCTCCGGGCTAATCAGGCCGTGCGACATCCGCTGGTCCACGGCATTTTCCGGCAGTTCGAACACATGCGTCGGCCGGTTGTGGCAGTCGATGCAGTCCATGGCGCGATGCTCGCCTTTTTCCAACTCCTGTTTGCTCGCTTTGCTATCCGTCGAAACGAACTCGATGGTCTTACCCTTTTCGTCCGTGTAATACACCACCGGAATCACCTGCCGGTGTTCGTCGGTGGAGATGTATTGAATCCGCGTGCCGTCGTCCAGATGGCGCCCGTGAATGCCGCTGGAACCCGTGCCAGAGCGGCCGCCGATCTTCATCATCAAGGCCGTCGTCATCGGCGTATTTTTCTCGTCATCCTTGTAATTGGTTCTGACGATGAGCTTGTCGCCGGAATATCGCTGCGGCCAGTGGCACTGCTCGCAGGTATCCCGCGCCGGGCGCAGGTACTTCACGGGGGCGGGAATCGGGCGAGAGTAGGTGTGAAAGGTAACCGCGACAACCTGGCGCATGCCGGAAAGCTTGGAGCGCACAAACCATCCTGCTCCCGGCCCGATGTGGCATTCCACACATTCCACGTGCGCGTGGGGCGAACTCTGATATGCGGAATACTCCGGGGCCATCACCGTGTGGCAAGTCTGCCCGCAGAAGCTTGCTGTATCCATGTAGGACACGCCGCGGTAGGACGCAAACGAAAAGATAATCACGTTTACCACTGTGGCCACGGCAACAAACAAGATGCCGTGCTGCACCATCGGCGCCTTCAGGTCGATCTCCGGGTACACGCTCGGCAGTTCACCCGCCCGCTGTAGTTTTCTGCGTCGCAGGTAAATTCCGGATGGAATCAGCAGCAAGCCGAAAATGAAAATGGCGGGAAGGGTCAAAAAGATCAGCAATCCGATGTAGGGGTGCGGCGGGCCGGGCAAAATAAAATCGTAGATCCAGAAGGCAATCAGCGTGATGGCGCTGCCGGTTGTCAGGGCCACACCGATCAAGCTCAGAGTATTCTGACTGAAGAAATAAATCAGACGCGCCCAATCTCTGACGGTATTTTGTGGACTCATGCGGGGAGTACTCCACTTTTCCTTCGAATCAATTTAGTTTTATTGGAGCCCTGGTGAAGGATTCACCAGGGCCTCTGGGCTAGCCATACTTATCAGGCCTGGGGTGACAGGCCCGGCGGCGAAATTTCTTTGGAGCACCCGCAGGAGCTTGCTTGCTCCGTGCCGAACTTTTCCCAGACTCCCGCCAAAACTACTTTTTCAGCGAACGGATGTAACTGACCAGATCCTTCACCTGATCCGGTGTCAGTGTTTTGTACGCCGGCATCGGGGGCTTTCCCTCGGTGATGATCTTGCTCAGATCGGCGTCGCTCATCTTCTGCACATCGGCGGCTGCCATGTCGGTGGTCTTCGTGGCTGCCTTACCTTTGCCGTCGGCGCCGTGGCAACCGGCGCACTTGGCCTTGAACATCGCTTCCCCAGCCGCCGTATCCGCTTTCGCCGGGGCGCTTAACAGGCATGTACCCGCGAAGAGCGTTCCGACCAGCGTCAGCGTCCCAAGCTGCTTCATTTTTGTCTGCATGTTCTCGCTTCTCCCTCACGAATTTTTCAACAGCGCAGCTGAATATCGCCACACTGCTGCCGTTCTAGAGCACTTGCCTTACGTAAAGTGTGACCAATTGGCTCCGGGAATTCAGTGACGCATGAACATTCCGGGACTCCCCGGCTCCCACTCCGTAATACCGTATTAGTCCCAAAGGGGCTTTCCCGTCCAGCGATTTGGCCGGCCGCAACCCCAAATGCAATCGAAATGTTTGCTCACGAATCATGGGAGGATGATTTCGGTCTTTCCCGCATCCAGGCATATATAAGGACGCTGGCCCCGCGGAAGGAGGTGGGCTCTCCCTTCATCTTCAGGAGGCGGAAGGAAGATCGAAAGGATGCTCTCAATCTACAAGCTTGCGGGCGTATTTCAAGGGAATTTTCAAAGAAAAAGTGTTCACCCAAAAAGTAATCGGACCGATGAGATCCTATTATTCCATTTTGGCATGCGATTTCGCCTACAGCTCCCACTTCGAATCGCGAGCGCCAAGACTGAGTTCATCTACCACTGCTCGGGTAAGTTCGATATAATTAGCTGCCTGCCCTCCATCGAGAAACAGACCCCTAACCCAGCCAATCTAACCACGAAGGAGCATCGCTATGAAAAAGCTCTGGGTATCGCTTGTCGCTGGCTTTCTGGTGGTCACGACCACACCGGCCTCCGACAACAAAAAAGAGGTGGAACGCGTGGAGAATTCCGGTACGGTGATTTCGGAAATCCTGAATATTCCGGATGACATTCCGCAATCCCTGCTGGATAAATCGGAGTGCGTCATCGTGCTCCCCAGCGTTTTGAAAGCGGCTTTCATCGTCGGCGGAAGCTACGGACGGGGTGTCATGACCTGCCGCACCGGGGAAAAGTTCAACGGGCCGTGGGGTTCGCCGACAATGGTGGCCTTGGAAGGCGGCAGCGTCGGCTTGCAAATCGGTGGTGAAGCGACAGACTTTGTCCTACTGCTGATGAGCCAGCGCAGCGCGGAAAGCGTCCTCTCCACGAAAGTGAAACTGGGCGCGGACATCTCGGCGGCCGCAGGACCGAAGGGCCGGGATGCCTCGGCGGAAACGGATGCGGCGATGAGGGCTGAAATCCTCAGCTATTCGCGCGCCCGCGGCGTCTTCGCCGGTATTTCGCTCGAAGGCTCGACGCTTCGCCCGGACAACGACGCCAACGCCAAGCTCTATGGCAGCGAAGTCCCCGCGAAGGACATCGTGCTGAAGGGCTCGGTGCAGGCACCCACTTGCGCCCAAAAACTCCTGGCCACGCTCAACCATAAGTCGCCGAAAAACATCTCCGGCGATTAATGGCTGTCTTGCGTTTGAAGAGCGGCGAAGATAGAAACTGAGTTAACGAAGGGCGCGCTTCACCGGCGGTTGGAATCCATCTCCGTCGGAACCGCAATGGAGCGCGCCCCATTTTTTCCGACCGCGCGCACGGCAAAGAAGTGATTGTCGGTGGAAACCCCCTTCAACACCGCTTCCGTTCCCGTGGTTACAAATTCGAATACTTCCCAGCGCGCTTCCGTTGTCTCTCGCCGTAAAATCTCAAAACCCGCGCGTTCCGGATCCTCCACCGCAGACCACGAAACTTTCGCGTTCGGCGTCACCGCGCCTTCCAGCGTCGCCTGGGACGGAGGCGCCGGTGCCATCGCCAGTTGCCGCAGGGCTTCGGCATTGTCGCGCGCTACGTTTCCCATGAATCGAAAATCCAGGTATTTTTCCAGGTCACCATACTCCACGCCGTTTTCTGTGCGCGGTGTCTGATGCTGCTGCGAGTATTCTTCCAGCGGCTCGGTGAAGCGCACCGCCGGGATGCCTGCCTTGTAAAAAGGATAGTGATCTCCGCCGCGCCCGAAACGGTCTACGCGGAAAATCATACGAATGGCTCCGCGGCCGTCAATTTCTTCAATCGCGCGGGCCAGTTCCCGTGAAGACGAATCGCAATCATCAATGGTCCCGTTTCCAGAGAAGACTCGCACTCGATGCGGCCCTCCCGGCGCCCGGTCGGCACCCACGATGTCGTCATCGAGCATTCCGCCTACCGTGTATCCCTGCTGCTTCAACCAGTCGAGAAGGTGCGTGCTGCCCAGAAGACCCTGTTCCTCGCCGGACACGGCAGCGAACAAAACCGTCGCCCGCAGATTTGCATGCCCGCTTTCGGCAAGTTTGCTCAGCAGGCGCGCGCACTCCACGCTCACTGCTGTTCCCGACGCGTCGTCATCCGCTCCGGGAGCGTCCAATTTCGGATCCATATCGTCGGACGGCCTGGAGTCCATGTGCCCGGACACCACAAACACCGTCTTCGCAAATTTTGGGTCCGAGCCGGGAAGAATGGCATACACATTCTCCATTGGTGCAGGATTTCCGCCCGTGCGCTTGGACGATGCCTCGAACTTGTCCACCACCACCTGCAGCCTCCCGCCGGAATCCTTTGCAATTTCATTCAGTCGCGCAGCCACCTGATCGCGCCCGCAGCCGACGCCGCGCTTCGGATCCGTCCACGAAGAGATCGAGAGCCGCGTCCCGCAAGCCACCAGTTGGTGAATCAGCGCCCGCATCGCCTTCTCATCCACCGATTGCCGGGATATGGCTCCTCCCGGCCGCGGAACCAATTTCAGCTTCGTCCGGCCGCTCGGCGGTTCGCCCGGATCGTTCGGAACTGGTCGTTGCGCAAAAGTGGTGCCGGCTGACAGCCAGGTTGAAAACGCAGCCATGGCGCACCATTTCCAGAAAGACTCGCGAATTCCTGTTGGAATAATTTTCACGGAGGTTCCCTTTGTTGAATTGACTTGCGGTCGAGAAACTTATTCTAGCCCGAATCGGCCTTTGTGGGCTGTAGCCAGGTCCTGAAAGAGTCGTAGAGCGTGGTAGGATGCCGTCCGTGGAGACTTTATGAAGCTCATCCTAAAATCAGCAATCGCACTCGGTTTCTTGCTGGCGGTGCTGCCTGCTGTCGTTGCACAAAGTCCCGATCAATTTAACGAAAGTCTGGAGAAGGGGTTGAAGTGGCGCTCGATCGGTCCTTACCGCGGCGGCCGGGTGCTGGCTGTGACCGGGGTTGCCGGCGATCCGAACACCTTTTATTTCGGTGGCGTGGGTGGAGGCGTTTGGCGTACGACCAACGCCGGTTTAAGTTGGACGCCTCTCTTCGACAAGCAGCCGATTGCCTCGATCGGCGCGATCGCGGTGTCGGATTCGAATCCCAACGTGATTTATGCGGGCACCGGGGAAGCCTGCATCCGCGGCAACATTTCCTACGGGAACGGAGTGTATAAGAGCACGGATGGTGGCAAGACCTGGTTGAACATCGGCCTAACTGACACGCAGCATATCGCCAGCGTGATCGTTCATCCTCGCAATCCCGACATCGTCTACGTAGCTGCGCTGGGCCATGCCTATGGACCGAACGATGAACGCGGTGTTTTTCGCACCACGAATGGCGGGAAAACCTGGGAGAAAGTTCTTTTCAAAGATAATCACACTGGTGCGATCGATATCTCCATGGATCCGCACAATCCCAACGTGCTGTTCGCGGCTTTGTACCAGGTGCAGCGCACGCCGTGGAGCCTGGATAGCGGCGGCCCCGGCAGCGGACTCTATCAATCCACGGATGGCGGCATGACGTGGAAGCATCTGGAAGGCAAGGGTCTGCCGACTTCCTTGCTCGGGCGCATCGGCGTCTCCGTTTCCGGCGCGGATTCCAACCGTGTCTACAGTTTGATCGAAGCCAAAGACGCCAGCGGCCTCTATCGCTCCGATGATGGCGGCGAGAATTGGACGAAAATCAACGATGACCAGCGGCTGACGCAACGCGCCTGGTATTTCACGCACATTTTCGCCGATCCCAAGAGCGTGGATACGGTCTATATGCTCAACACGGGGATGTTCCGGTCGCAGGACGCGGGCAAGACGCTGGAGTTGCTGCCGGCCCTCCATGGCGATCACCACGGATTGTGGATCGATCCAAGAAATCCGCAGCGCATGATCAACGGCAATGACGGCGGGGCGGCAGTCACAATTGACGGTGGAAAAACCTGGACGTCTCAGGAAAATCAGCCGACCGCGCAGTTCTATCACGTCTCAACCGACAACCAGTTCCTCTACTACGTTTATGGCGCACAGCAGGACAACAGCACCGTCGCCATCGCCAGCCGCACCGACGACGGCTACATCGGCCGCCAGCATTGGTACGACGTTGCCGGAGGCGAGAGCGGCTACGTTGTACCCGACCCGCGGGATTTCAATATTGTGTACGCCGGTTCGGGGAACGGAGTCGTAACCCGTTGGGATAAGCGCACCATGCAGGCGCAGGACGTCACCGTCTGGCCGGTGGATTATTCAGGCCACGGCGCGAAAGATATGAAATTCCGACTTGGATGGACGCAGCCGATCGTAATTTCCCCGCACGATGCGGATGTGCTCTATACGTCCGCGGAGATGGTGTTCAAGAGCACGGATCATGGCCGAAGCTGGAGCGCGATCAGTCCTGACCTGACGCGAAACGACAAGAGCAAGCAGGAATCTTCCGGCGGGCCCATCACAAAAGACAACACCAGCGTCGAGTTCTACGACACCGTTTTTACCATCGCCGAGTCGCCCAAGAAGAAGGATTTGCTCTGGGCCGGCACGGATGACGGACTCATTCAGATGTCGCCGGATGGTGGCAAGACCTGGCAAAACGTTACGCCCAAGGGCATGCCGGAGTGGAGCCTGGTGAGCATGATCGAGGCTTCTCCTCATGATGCTGCGTCCGCATACGCCGCTGTCGATGGCCACAAACTCGATGACCTGAAGCCCTACATATATAAGACCAGCGATTCCGGTAAGACCTGGACGAAGCTCACGAAAGGCATTCCGAACGGCGCTTATGTGCACGTTGTCCGCGAAGACCCTGTAAAACCCGGGATGCTTTACGCGGGGACGGAGACGGGAATATTTGTTTCCTGCGATGCCGGCGCGAATTGGCAGTCACTGCAGTTGAATCTGCCGGTCACCCCCATTCATGATCTCGTTTTGAAAAACGACGATCTCGTCGTTGCCACGCACGGACGTTCGTTCTGGATCCTCGACGATATTTCGCCGCTGCGGCAACTGGCAGGTCGCGCGCCGGCAGGCGAGATGTTCCTGCTGAACCCTTCGCCGACTTACCGCGTGCACTTCCCCGATCAGTTCGAACGGCGCCGCCCGGTCGGAGAAAACCCGCCCAACGGAGCCATTCTCACGTATTTCTTCAAAACCGCTCCAAAGGGCGAAGTCACACTGGAAATTCTCGACGAGAAGGGCGCCCTGCTCCGCCGCTATTCCAGCGTCGAGAAAAAACAATCGGAGACTCCGCCCGAATGGCCTGACCTGCAGGCTCCTCCGGAAGTGATTCCCGCCGGCGCCGGCTTCGACCGTTTTACGTGGGACTTGCGATACGACGGGCCGCACCCATTGCCCGGCGAAGTCCTGGCGGAATTCCGTTCGCGCGGTCCATACGCCGGGCCGGGAAATTATCAGGTAAAGCTTTCCGCGGAGGGCAAGAGCCTGACGGTTCCTCTGCAACTGAGGATGGATCCGCGGGTGAACGTTCCGGCCAGCGATATAGCGAAGGAATTCGACCTGGAGTTGAAGATTCGCGAAACGCTCAGCAGCCTGCACGACACCGTCCGGGAAATTCGGGAAACCCGCGTCCAGTTGCGCAGTCTGCGCTCTCGATTACAAGACTCTCGATACAAATCGGTCTCCGACGCCGCCGACTCGCTCGACAAAAAAATGACGCCGATCGAAGAGCAGTTGCTGCAGGTAAATGCGAAAAGTTCCGAAGCCAACCTGAACTATCCCAACATGCTCGATGAGCAACTCCACTACCTCACCTTCAGCGTCGAGGTGGACGACGCTCCAACACAGCAGCAATACGCCGTGTTCGAGGAGCTAAGCCGGCAAGCCGCGCCATTGATTGCCAGGTGGAAAGAAATTCGTTCGACCGACTTGGCGGCCCTCAACACACAAGTTCAGCAAAACGTCCCGGCCATTTATTTGAGTCCGGCAGCAAACTAGTGCCAGCAGTCGCGCCAAATTGTTGGCTGAAAAAACGGCTGATAATAGGAATGGTAGCCCCGTGGGGACTCGAACCCCAGGCCTCTACCGTGTCGCCGTAAGAACTTTAGGTTTTACAATAGATTACAAGGCCGCGGGGCTCGCCTCGAATTGCCACATCTCATCAGGATCCTTCTCCAAAAACCAGCGTCTTTTCAAATTGTAAAGAACTGTGCATCTTTTGCCGCGGCCAAACATCATGTTTGATGTGGAGGAATGAAATTACCTATGAGAAAGCGGCTAATGGTGTTTCTGGCGGCCGGTCTGGGATTTACGGCATGCTCTGGCGGGACAATATCGTCTGATGGGGCACGGAGAGGAACGGCCGAGGCTCCGACACCAGGTACCCTGAATTCCCTTAGCTCTGCGGGGGAACAGGAGCTGCGCGCCCTTGTCGAAAGCGGGCGGCTTGCGGACCTGCAGTGGCCAAATTTCTCCGATCACGGCGACGCCGTAAGAGAATTCTACGCCCAAGCCAGCTACAGACTGGCATGGAGCCAAGCTGGGAAGCCCACGGCCCAGGCCACCGAATTGATTGGCATCCTGGAAGGCGCGGATCAAAAGGGACTCGATAGCAAGGACTACGATGGTGCGCGGTGGCCGGAGCGTTTAAAGGCGCTACAGAGCCCATCTGCAGCGGTGGAATCAGCATTGATAAAATTTGATGTGGCCCTCACCGTTTCCGCGATCCGATATGGGCTTGACCTGCACCTGGGAAAGGTGGATCCCAAGGTTCTTCACAAAGATTTCGATCCGGATGTCCACGCGCACGATCCCGGAGCCTACCTCTGGAAAAACGTAGTGGGGGCGCAAAGCGTGAAGGAAGCCCTGGCGCCGATCGAGCCTTCGTATCCCCGTTACCAATGGACGCTGGCGGCGCTGCAGAAGTATATGCAGTTGGAGAAGGAAGAAGTGCCCGATCCTCTGCCGCAGGTGAAGAAACCGATCGCAACAGGCCAACAGTACGAAGCCATAGGAAAGCTGGTTCGCAGGTTGCAATTCCTGGGCGACGTGTCTCCGTCGGTGTCGGTGCCCCAAAATTCATTGGATTATTCCGGCGCGGCGGTGGAAGGCGTGAAACACTTCCAGATCCGACACGGATTGGACGCCTCAGGCAAGCTCGGCCCCCAGACCATTGCGGAACTAAACCAGCCGATGAGTGACCGGGTGGCACAGTTGCGGCTGATGCTGGAGCGCTTCCGCTGGATGCCGCACAAATTTGCGCAGCCACCAATTATCGTGAATATCCCGGAATTTGTTTTGCGCGCATACGACTCCTCGTTGCACCCGGAGCTGATCATGCCTGTGGTCGTGGGACGCGCTCTGCGAACGCAGACGCCGGTACTCGAAGAAGAAATGAAATACCTGATCATCTGGCCCTACTGGAACGTGCCGCCGAGCATTTTGCGCTCCGAGATCGTTCCGAAAATTACAAAGGATCCGGGGTATCTGCAGAAAAATAACTTTGAAGTGACCACATTCTCCGGAGAGGTGGTCACCGACGGAGTCGTGAGCGAGGAAGTGCTCGCTCAATTGCGAGGCGGCAAGCTCATGGTCCGGCAGAAACCGGGACCGAAGAACGCGCTCGGCCTGATTAAGTTTGCTTTTCCCAATGCCAACAACATCTACTTGCACTCGACGCCGTCCCAAGCGCTTTTCGGCGAGAGCCGGCGCGATTTCAGCCACGGCTGCATTCGAGTTGAGGATCCCCGGGCGCTAGCCGCGTGGGTGCTCCGAAATAATCCCGGCTGGACGCGAGAGCGGGTGGATGTGGCGTTTCAAGCGGAGCAGCAGCAGCAGGTAAATCTGACGCACGAAATTCCCGTGTTGATCCTGTACGGCACAGCGATTGCCAACGAAGACGGCCAGGTTTTCTTCTTCGAAGACATCTACGGGTATGACAAGGCCCTGGCAAAACTGTTCGCCCAAGCCTACGCGTCAAGAAACTGAGTCGTTGCGCAGCACTTCGGCCACAGGCAACTTTAGTTGCTCTGCTTGTCTGAATTATTCTGGGTTAGTGCGCGAAGAGGAGCAACCGTAACACCAAGTACGGACGCGCCCAGTGTCCACATGAACGAATGCCGAGCGGGGGTAGTAACCTACGCCTCCGCGACCCAATGCCAGTGCCGCATTGCGCAGCGTAAGCGTATCGACACTCGGAATGCGAATATCAATGGCGTGAGCCTGCGTGTGCTGGCTGTTCTTGGCCACCCCCGCAGAACGGGCGCGAAGAAATTCATTGCTCCACGCGGTCCGGTACCCACAAATGATCTCGATCTCCGCGCCTGGATGCCCAACCGCCGCGGCCACATCGGAAAGAATGTCGAACACTCGAGGGTCATAATGCTTGGTGTCGCCGGTACGATGATCGCGCAGGAAATGGTCCAGCTTTTCTTCAGCTTCTGGAAGGTAGACATCTCCGCGACGGTACACAACGTCAATGTGTTCGCCTGTATGAGTGTGATAAAGGCGGAGATGATGTTCCTCGGTCGAAGTGGCCTCTGCGGCGAAGGATGAATTGCAGGCGGAGAAAACCGCCAGAGTCAAAAGGGTGCAACAGAGCGTGAATAAAACGGCTGCCTTCAACAAGCAAAACCTCCGATCCACAATTCTTCAAACGAAAGAAAACTTTCCAGCACGCAACATGGGCTTTGCCGGAGCCGGCCATCCGTCGGCAACGCTAACACTATGTCAGTGAAAGATATGGTAGGCCCGAATGGACTCGAACCATCGACCTCCTCCGTGTCAGGGAGGCGCTCTAACCAACTGAGCTACGGGCCTGCAACCTTTTAAGGATATCACGCCTCGGCGTGCCTGAGAATTTCGTCCACCGTCTGCAATTCCTCGTCGGATTGCGGTTGCCAGGCAGATCCCAACTCTGCCAGCCCGCCTTGCAGGTCGGGCAACGGCCGCCCGGAAAACGCCTGCCGCAACTCCAGCCACTCTTCCTTCACGTTGCGAATCTGGTCGCCGCTCGCGTCGGAAACCATCGCGGCAAATGCCCGCGCCGCCGAGCCATACTCGACCCCAAAATCTTCATGTAAATACGCCGCCAGAAATTCCATCAGTGCCGGATAATTTTCAGGGTCAAATTGATTCGACTTATTTGCGTCCGCCGTCATTCACGCTCCTCCGGGTAGGTGGTCAAAACGTAGAAACTCTCCGGCCCATTCGCGCGCAACACAATGACCGCGCTGGAACACTGCGCTGTGCGCGCATCTCCGCGTCGCAAACTGCGGCCGATCACGCGCCCGGCATTATAGTGCAATGCCAGGTTCGCGCGCGGAAACCCACGCCGCGTCCAACTCTCCACACGCCCGCGCTCCGCTATCAGCGCCTCGCCCACCACCGCTTCCGCCGTCGCGCGGTCGGTCCAGGTGGAAGAGGCCGAAATATTCCGTTCCCGCCCGAGCCGTTCGCGCAACTCATCATCCGTGCGCGCCACGTGCCGCGCCAGCGTATGCCCGCCGCGTTGTTCATCGCGCCCCAGATCATACCCAGCCGATGATGCCGGGAACTCGGCGGCGACTTTGGGCCGCCGGTCTTCTTGCTTATCTTCCGGCGGCTGCCCGGAACCGCATCCGGAAACCGCCAACAATCCGGCGAGCAAGAAAAACAGAAAGACAAATCTGAGCCTCAGGCTATTGCCCATCACAAAACCGTCACCTTTTGCCGCCCAATATACCTAGTCCTACATCAAGCCTCGTGAGTATACGAAAACCGCTCCATTCGCGCATACGCGGCCTTCGGTTGTGAGCCTGCGGAACCCGATGCTATTCTCGTGTTTATGGCGAAGCTTTCCGACACTTCCCCCGACATCACCCCGGCTTCGCCCCTGGCGCAACCCGTGCGCCAGTTCGAAGCCCTGCTCGAAGTCAGCGAAACGATCGCCCAGCAGCGTGACCTCAAGCTTCTCTTCCATGAACTTTCCAACCGACTCCACGCCGTGCTGCAATTCGATTTTCTCGGCTTGATTCTTCACGATCCCGCTCGCGGCACGATGCGCCTGCACATTCTGGAAACGAAAGATCCCCTTCCGAAGGAAGGCCCCGAAGAGATGCCCGTCGCTAACTCGCCCTCCGGCTGGGTTTTCGAAAGCCAGGAACTCTTCCTCACCCAGGACACTTCCAAAGACGCGCGCTACCCGCACTTCATGAAAAGATTGCAAGCCGTCGGCGTGCACTCCACGGCGATTCTTCCGCTCACCACCGCTCATCACCGCCTGGGCACAATGGTCTTCGGGCGGTTTGTCCCTCAAGGCATCAGTGAAACGGAAATCCAGTTTATGCGCCGCGTGGCCGCCCAGGTGGCCGTGGCGGTGGACAACGCCCTGAATTTTGAAGCCGCAGAAGCCTATCAGAAACAGTTGGCGCGCGAACGTGATCGCTTGCAGGTTCTCCTGGAAATCAATAATCTCCTCGTCAGCACGCGCGATCCCAGTACCGTTTTCAAAGGCATCGTCTCTTCGATCAAACCCGTTCTGCAACATGACTACACCAGCCTGGCGCTGCTGGACACCGCTTCCGGCCTGCTGAAAATTCACTATCTTGATCTGCCGGGGAATTCTACAATTTCCAAACCGGAAATCACCGTGCCGCTCGAAGGCTCGCCCGCCGGGCAATGCTTTTCCACCAATCAGATCCTCATAACGCGCGGCAAGGATCTCGATAAATTTCAGAAAGACGTATTGCGTTTTTTGCGCGAACAATCGGTGCAGGCCATCTGTTGCGTGCCGTTGACGACGCACGGCCGCACCTTTGGCACCATTAATCTCGCCAGCCGCAATCCCGATGCGTTTACGCCTGCTGACGTTGAATTGATGCAGCAGGTCGGCGTGCAAGTGGCCATCGCCCTCGAAAACGCTCTGGCCTTCAAAGAAATTGATGCGCTCAAAGACAAGCTGGCCGTTGAAAAACTTTATCTCGAAGAAGAGATTCGCTCTGAGTTCAATTTTGAGGAAATCATCGGTGAAAGCGCGGTGCTGCGCCGCACCCTGGCGCAGGTGGAACTTGCCGCGCCCGCCGGAACCACCGTGCTCATTCAGGGAGAAACTGGCACCGGCAAAGAGATCATCGCTCGCGCGATTCACAACCTCAGCCCGCGCAGAGAACGCACCTTCGTCAAAGTAAATTGCGCCGCCATTCCTGCAGGCTTGCTCGAATCCGAACTCTTCGGCCACGAACGCGGCGCCTTTACCGGCGCGCTCACCCAGAAAATCGGCCGCTTCGAGTTTGCCGACCGCGGCACGCTCTTCCTCGACGAAATCGCCGACCTGCCGCTGGAACTGCAGCCCAAGCTGCTGCGCGTTTTGCAGGAGCAGGAGTTTGAACGCCTCGGCGGGAACCGCACGCTGCGTGTGGACGTGCGCGTGGTCGCGGCAACCAACGGCGACCTCGCCCAACTCGTCGCCGAACGCAAATTCCGCAGCGACCTGTATTACCGCCTCAACGTATTCCCGATTGTTGTACCGCCACTCCGCGAACGCCGCGAAGACGTGCCACTGCTGGTCCGCTATTTCGTTCAGACCTTCAGCCGTCGCCAGAACAAAACGGTTGAATACATTCCCGCTGACGTCATGGACGCGCTGGTCAATTACAACTGGCCGGGCAATATTCGCGAGCTCGAAAACCTGATCGAGCGAGCGGTTTTGCTTTCGGCGGGCAAAGAATTGCGCGTCCCGATCGGCGAATTGAAGGCAGCTTCCGCCGCCTTCTCCGCAGCCGCCGGCGTTTCCGACCAGTCGTCCTCGTCGATAACGCTCGCGGCGGCATCCGACGCTTCCGCGACGCCCATCGCCACACTCGAAGACGCCGACCGCCAACACATTCTGCGCGCGTTGCGTCAAACCAGGTGGAGGATCGCCGGTCCGCAGGGCGCCGCAAGCTTATTAGGCATGAAGCGCACCACCCTGCAGGCTCGCATCCGCAAGCTGGGTATCAAACGCCCTGTCTGATGCGAAACGTCCGCTTGGATTAACCGCGAGACTGTGCTCTTCTGAAAAGGTAGATGATGAAGCTGCTGCCCAATCGCAATCGTTGTCTCTCACTGGCACTCGCGGGCCTTTTCGGGGCGCTCCTATTGCTTCCGTTCGCCGGTTCCTCGCTTGCTCAACTACCGGTCATCCGGTTTGTTCGCGACCCAGACCCGGCTCCGGAATTCAAACTTAAGGAATTCTCCGGGAAGGAAGTGACCCTGGAATCCTCCCGGGGAAAAGTTATCCTTCTGAATTTCTGGGCCACGTGGTGCGGTCCCTGCCGGGCGGAAATCCCAGAATTGATCGCCCTGCAGAACCGTTACAAGGACCGCCTGCAGATCATCGGCCTGGTGGTGGACGATGACGATGAAGACGAAATCCGCAAAGTGATTTCATCCGAGGGAATCAATTACCCGGTCGCGCTTGCGGACTCGGAAACCCGCTTCGCCTATGGCGGCATCGCCGCTCTCCCGACCGTGTTCGTAATCAATGCCGACGGCCGTGTCGTCCAGAAACACGTCGGCCTCTTCGATCCAGCATTGTATGAAACTGAAGTGCGCGCGTTAGTCGGGCTTCCCGTCGCCGCGAAGGTTGAAACATTTCAAGACGAAGGCGACATTTTTCTGAAGCACGCCGACCGCGCCAAAATCCTGCCTGGCGTAGACATGTCCAAACTTTCTCCCGTGCAGCGTGACGTCGCCTTGCACAAGTTCAACGCCGAGGCCTGCACCTGCGGTTGCAAATTCACATTGGCCCAGTGCCGCATCTATGACGCCGCATGCCAGATCAGCCAAAAGCGCACCACGGAAATAATTAAGGAAGTCGTGAAGCAGGGAACCAACCAAGCCGCTGATTCTGAAAAACTGGCTGCGCCTGCGACAGCGCCTGTGTCCGTGGAGTCACCGAAGCCTTAAGCAGGTTCTGTGGATTTTCTTCTCTGTGTCCTCTGCGCTCTTCCTCCTGTGAACTCTGTGTTAAATCCGTTTTTCTGCCTTCTTTCTTGAATCACTTGTGCAGCAATTCCGTCGCCGCCCCGGTCATAGCCTTTACTCCGGTGCGGATCGCCGGCTCAGGCAACGGCGCAAACTCGCTCGAGTGCGGCCCCGGCAGCCGCGTCCCCTTTTCCTGCGCCTCTTTCCACTTGGCCGGATCCGTCGCTCCCAGCCAGAACATCGTGGTCGGCGGTTTCGGATCTTCCAGCGCATACAAGCTGAAATCCTCGCTGGCCATAATCGGCTGGCCCGGCCAGACATTCTCCTTGCCCACCGATTTTTCCAGCGCAACCGCCACCCGCTGCGTCAGGGCTGGATCATTGATCGTCGCCGGCACATTGTCGTTCGCGATTTCGATGATCGGCGCGCGTTCTGCCGGAATCCCTGCAGCCTCCGCAATCCCGTTCGTGATCCGCTTGATCGCCGCCAACACTTTTTCGCGCTGCGCCGGCGTCATCGTCCGCACCGTCAACTGCAGGTGCGCCTCGTCCGGAATAATGTTGTGCTTGGTTCCGGCGTGGAAGGATCCCACGGTAACAACGGTTGGCACCAGCGGATCCGATTCCCGGCTCACGATCGTCTGCAACGCCACCACAAGCTCCGACGCGATCATGATGGGATCTTTCGTCGCGTAGGGAGCGGCTCCGTGCCCGCCAAATCCCCGAATTGTAATGTCCACGGAGTCTGCCCCAGCCAGCATCGTCCCCGAGTGCCACGCCACCTTTCCTGCCGGCAGACTGGATGAATCGTGCAGCGCGATCACGTAATCCGGCTTGGGAAATTTGGTGAACAAACCCGCATGCAGCATCGCCGCCGCGCCCCCGACTGTCTCCTCTGCAGGCTGCCCGATCATCACCAGCGTTCCGCTCCATTTATCCTTTGTTTCCGCCATCATCTTCGCGGTGCCCAGGAACACGGTCATATGCAGATCGTGCCCGCACGCATGCATAACGCCCACTTCGCCGTTCGGCCGCTTCTCTCGCACCTTGCTGGCGTACGCCAATCCCGTGTTTTCCGTCACCGGCAGCGCATCCATGTCCGTCCGCACATAAACCGTCGGGCCCGTTCCATTTTTCAGGACGGCGACCACGCCGTACGCTGCGTTCCCCGACTCGTATTTTCCAAAATGGTCGGTCACCTCAAAGCCCATCTTCTTCAATTGGCCCGCAACCAGCGCGGAAGTTTCTTTCTCCTCTGTCGATAATTCCGGATGCTCGTGCAAATGCTTGTAGGTTCCCACCCAATCGTTGATGTTTTTGTCGATCCTTTGATCCAGATCGTCCTGGGCGATTGCGGCCACTCCTGTCGCCAGCAGGATCGCCGCAACTGCCACCCAACACGTAAGCCGAGTTTTCATGAAAGTCTCCCGATGCGGGGCATTCTACCAAATACCAGCGGATGGCCCGGATGATTTCCTTCGCCGCCGCTTTTTCCTTGCCGTTACGCAGGCCGCGATTTACACTCGCCGCCAGCTGCAAATCTTTTTCTTCAGGAGCTTTCCATGAATCGTCGTGTGTGGATTCTATTCGTTGTCCTCGGCATCTCCACCGTGTTCACCGTTCGCGGCGCGTTTTCGCAGGGGGAGGCGCAATCCAAACGCCGCGTCATCAATTTGCCGGACAAGCCGGTCCAGGCTCCCTTCAGCAACGCCATCCTTGCAGGAGACACCCTGTACCTTGCCGGAAGCATCGGCCTCGACCCCAAGACCGGAAAAGCGCCCGAAAAAATTGAGGATGAGATCAAGAATCTGTTCGACAACTACAAAGCCACCCTCGGCGCCGCCGGCATGAGCATGGACGACCTGGTGTTCGTGCAGGTGTTCTGCACCGATCTCTCGCTCTACGACAAATTCAACGCCGCCTACCGCACCCAATTCTCCAAGGATTTTCCGGCTCGCGCCTTCATCGGCGCCGGCTCAATCCTGCGCGGCGGCCATTTTGAAATGCAAGCAATCGCCGTTCGCCACTAGTCAGCATTTGCAGAAATAGGTCACCGTCACGAAGCTAAAAGGGGATTAGGCCTTCCCTTGCCAAGAGCCCCATATACAAGAATGCCCATATGCGGTCTAATCTCATATGATGATATATGGTCATGTGGCGAATATGTGGCAATCAGCCCTTCAGTCTGCAGGCTCGCCAAATCATTAAGCTGCAGTAAAATAAGACTTTAATTGTGAATACAATTAAACGTTGATTGGTACCCTCCGTGCACTCTTTCTAGATTCGAGACCCATCCACATGTTAAGAATCACTACCGAGAACAAGCGGGGAAAAGTCTTCCTCAGCGTCGAAGGCTCCCTTTCCGGGCCCCGAGTGGCCACCCTGGAACAGTGCTGGCGCGAACTTTCCGCCGCCACTCCCCGGCCAAAATTCTGCATCAACCTCTGCGGCGTCAGCTTCATCGACAACGCCGGAAAAGTCCTGCTTAAAGAGATGTACCGCCTGGGTGCGGAGCTCCTCGCCGAAGGCTGCCTCAATCAAGCTGTCGTTACAGAAATCGTCGGGCCCGGCCGCAAGTCGGAAGCGCGCGGCCCCAAAGATCCGAAGGACAACGATCCCTCCAAGGGTTCGCCATTCTTTTTTTACATAATTTTTTTCAGCCTGCTCCTGATCCCCTCCTTCGCTGGGGCGCAGACCAAAAGCTCGGCATTGCCGGCCAACGCTCCGACAGACACTCTCAAGTTGTCCCTGGAACAATCCGTCGCATTGGCGATCAAGCAAAACCCGACGCAGCAAATCGCCGTGCTTAACGCCGCCGAAAGCATTCAGGATAAAAACATCACCCGCTCCGAACTTCTGCCGCAGGCTAACTTGCAGGTTGCTGACTCCGCGAACCGAGGGAACGTACGCGCGCAGTTTGGTGGACTTCCCTTGTTCCCCGGCATCCCCGGCCACATCGGTCCTTATCAGCTGTTTTCCGCGGGACCGACATTCGGCAGCAGCATTTTCGATTTCTCCCTTTGGAAGCGCTACCAGGCGGCCCAAAGCAACGTGAACGCCAGCAAGGCCGACAGCCTCACCACGCGGGAGCAAGTGATTCTTCTCGTCGTCTCGCAGTACATCGGCACGCTGCGCGCCGTCGCCAACGTCGAAGCCTCTCGGTCCCGCGTCGAACTCGCGCAGGCCCTTTACGATCAAGCGGCCGACCTGCAAAAAGAAGGCGTGGGCACGGGCATCGACACTTTGCGAGCCAACGTCGAATTGCAAAACGAAAAACAGCGCCTTATCGAAGCGGAAAACGACCGCGAAGCCTCGCTCTTTGGCCTTAGCAAGCTGCTGAATCTCGACCCGCGCCAGAAAATCGAGCTTGCCGATTCACTCAGCTTCTTCGATACGCCGCAGCCCGATGTGGAGGCCAGCATCGACGAAGCGCTTTCCGCGCGTCAGGAATGGAAAGCCATCGAGTCCCAGCAAAAGTCCGCGAAGCTTGAGAAACAGGCCTCGCAATACCAGCGACTGCCTTCATTGCGGTTCGACGGCAACTGGGCGTATTACGGCAATTCCTCCAGCACCGGCATTCCGACCTATCAATATCAAGCGTCCGTCAACATGCCGCTCTTCACCGGCGGACGCATCCGCGCGGAGATCGTCAAGGCCGATCTGGAATTGCAAAAAATCGATCAGCAGAAAGCCGATCTCCGCAACCAGATCGCTCTCGACGTGAAGACCGCACTGCTGAACCTGCAATCCGCGCGTAACGAAGTGCAGGTCGCCAATCTCGGGGTCCAACTCGCCAAGGAAGAAGTCGACCAGGCCCGCGACCGCTTCAAAGCCGGCGTCGCCAACAACATTGAAGTGATCTCCGCCCAGGATTCGCTTTCCCGCGCCAACGATAACCAGATCGCGGCGCTCTACCGTTTCAACCAGGCCCGTGCCGACTTCGCGCGCGCCGTTGGCCAGATGGAAAAAACTTACGCGAAGTGAGGACCCATGAGTGTTGAGATCGACGTAGGACTGGAAAACGCGGTAAACGTAAAGGTACCCCACCCGGAGACGCAGAAGCTCGAACTCGGGCCGGACACCTTAATCAGCTCTAAGCTCCGCTTCCGCCTGACCGTTGGCGGAGTCGCGCTGCTGGCCGCCGCGCTTGGCCTGTTCCTTTATTTTCACAATCGCGAAAGCACCGACGACGGCCAGGTGGACGGCCACATCACACCGATCGCCGCAAAAATTTACGGCCGCGTTGGCAAAGTTCAGGTGCGGGACAACCAGCAGGTGAAGGCTGGTCAGATTCTCGTTCAACTCGATCCCGCGGATTATCAGGCCGCTCTTGACGAGGCCAAAGGCGCCCTCGCCCTCGCCGAAGGCGAAGCCCGCTCCGCCGGCGTTGATGTTCCGCGCACCAGCGAAGACACCGCCAGCGGTACTTCCAGCGCCCAGGCGCAACTCGCCGGGGCGCAAGCCGACCTGATGCGCGCCCAGGCCACGTACGAACAATCACAAACCGCTGATCTTGCCTACGCCCAGGCCAACATCGAAAAGAGCCGCGCCAACGCGCAACTCGCGCAGGCCGACCTCGCACGGTACTTGCCGCTGATGGAAAAAGGCGAAATCTCCAAGCAGCAGTACGACGCCGCGAAAGCCAACGCCGACGCCACCGCCAGCGCATTGAACGCCGATCAGCAAAAACTTGTGCAAGCCCAGCGCAACGTCGAAATCAGCCGCGCACAGCTCGACGCCTCCAAGGCTCGCGTTCTGCAGGCCGAAGCGGGCGTAGCCACCGCGCACGCCGACATCAAGCGCGTTGCCATGCGCTCCGCCGATGCGCAGGCCAAGTACGCCAAGGTTGAACAGGCCCGCGCACAAGTCGAAGCCGCGCAATTGAACCTCAGCTACTGCAACGTCGTCGCGCCCATCGATGGCGTGGTGACGCACAAACAAGTGGAGGACGGCCAAATCGTCCAGCAAGGTCAGGGGCTGATGGTGATCGTTCCACTGCAAGACGTCTGGGTCACCGCCAACTTCAAAGAAACGCAATTGCGCAAAATGCGCCCGGGCCAGAAGGCGTACGTTGAAGTCGACACCTACGGCAAAACCTTCCCCGGCCATGTGGATTCCATCGCCGGAGCCACCGGCGCGGTCGTCAGCCTGCTGCCGCCCGAAAACGCCACCGGCAATTTCGTCAAGGTGGTGCAGCGCATCCCGGTAAAGATTGTTCTCGATCCCATTTCTCCGGACGTGGCGGTGCTGCGCCCGGGCATGAATGTGGACACAACGGTGATTACGAAGTAGCACGATTTTATTGAGCGAACGTTATGGAAAGATTCCTCTCCAAGTTGCGCATGCCGGACGGCTCGATCAACCCCTGGGTGATCGCCGTAACGGTGACGCTTGCGACGTTCATGGAAGTGCTCGACACTTCCATCGCCAACGTCGCGTTGCCGCACATCGCGGGGAATCTCTCGGCCAGCGCGGATGAATCCACCTGGGTGCTCACTTCGTATCTCGTTTCGAACGCGGTGATTTTGCCGCTCTCCGGCTGGCTCTCCTCTCTGCTTGGCCGTAAGCGTTTCTACATGGGCTGCGTGGCCATTTTCACGCTCAGCTCATTTTTGTGTGGTTTCGCGGCAAGCCTCGGCATGCTGGTCTTCTTCCGCATTTTGCAGGGAGTCGGCGGTGGCGGCTTGCAGCCCAGCGAACAGGCCATCTTGAACGACACGTTTCCCCTCTCCAAGCGCGGCATGGCCTTCGCCGTTTACGGCATCGCCGTTGTTGTCGCGCCCACACTCGGCCCGTGGCTTGGCGGTTGGATAACTGACAACTTCTCCTGGCGCTGGATTTTCTACATCAACGTCCCCGTCGGAATCATTTCACTAGGTCTGACGTATGTTCTGGTCTCCGATCCGCCGTACATGAAGCGCATCAAGATCAGCGACGGCTTCCGCATCGATTACATCGGCCTCGGCCTGATCAGCCTCGGCCTCGGCAGCCTGCAAATTATTCTCGACAAGGGCCAGCGCGAAGACTGGTTCGACTCCGGATTCATCCGCCTGTTCGCCGTGCTGATGGTGGTTGGTTTGATCGGCGGCATCATTCGCGAGCTCAAGGCCAAAGAGCCGGTCGTGGATTTCCGGATGCTGAAGGATCGCAATTTTGCCATCTCCACCCTGGCCATGTTTTTCTTGGGCTTCGTGCTGTACTCCAGCACCGTGCTCATCCCACAAATGCTCCAGCAGCTTTTGGGTTATTCCGCGGAGAAAGCCGGCCTGGCGCTTTCTCCCGGCGGCGCCACCATCATGTTGTGCATGCCGCTCGTCGGCTTCCTAGTTTCCCGCGTGGATACGCGCTACCTGATCACGTTTGGCTGCACCATCTCCGCTTCCGCGCTGCTGGTGATGGCGGGATGGAATCTTTCGCTGGACTTCAAACACGCCGTCCTGGGGCGTGTGCTGCAGTCTCTCGGCCTGGCGTTTCTTTTTATTCCAATCAACGTCACCGCGTTTGCCTACGTCCCGCGCGAAAAAACCAACATGGGCACGGGCATCATTAATCTGGCGCGGAATATCGGCGCCAGCGTCGGCATCGCCACGGTCACAACATTGCTCGAGCGGCGAACACAACTGCACGAGGCACGTCTAATGGATCATGTAAATGACATGAATCCTGCGCTGAAGACCACACTGACTGGATTTGCCGCAACTTCAATTTCCGGCGGATCGTCAGGCCCGGGCGCGGCCGCGCAAGCGCACGGCATGCTGTTTCGAATGATCGAGCGCCAGGCGGCCATGCTGGCCTTCCTCGACAACTACAAACTTTTGGGCGTCATTTTTTTCGCCATCATTCCAATTTTTATGCTTTTGAAACGTCCAAAGATGGGTGGGGGCAGTGTTCCGGTGCACTAAGGATACTTTGTAACCTTTTCGCGCGTAGTGACTCATATGAAGCTACTTGGGGGAAGATATGGCAACGCAAGTGATCAATGCAACGCAACTTACGGAACAGAAGTTGATTCGTGCAGGTCAGCGTGGCGACGCTCAAGCAATTGAAGCGCTGTTTGGCCGTTACCACCGCCAGTTGTTCCAGACCGCCCTTCGCGTGCTCGGCAATGCGGAAGACGCCGAAGACGCCCTGCAGGATGGGCTGCTTTCCGCCTATCGCAACCTGAAACGCTTTGAGGGCCGCTCGCAGTTTTCCACCTGGCTCACGCGTATCGTCATCAACGCGGCGCTGATGAAGCGCCGTAGCGCCAAGGCGCGTCCCGCGGTTTCGCTTGACGAAACGCACCACGAGGATGAACTCCCCGCCGCCGAGCGTTTTGCCGACGATGGCCCGACACCCGAGCAGGTCTACGCCGGAACGGAAATTCGCGAGATCATCAACGAAAATCTCGATGAACTTTCGCCGCTGCTGCGGACCGCGTTCCTGCTGCGCGAAGTGGAAGGGTATTCGACCGGTGAAGCCGCCAAGAAACTTGGCGTCACCGAAAACACGTTGAAGGCCCGCCTGTGGCGCGCTCGCCATCAACTTGCCGAGCGCCTCGGCCGCCGCCTGCGCCGCATGAAGGACGGCATCTCCGGCACCACCGTCGGCGAAGAAGCCTGCAGCTACTGCTAATCCCCAGCGCATGGGAAACAATTGCGTATTAGAAACAATTGTTTGGTGAACAAACGTGAAAAAGGTTGTCATCCTGAGGGGCGCGCCGTTTGCGCCCCGAAGGATCTCAACCTAAAATTCCTGCAAGACCCCAACGTTCAATTCATTCTTGCCCGTTTCCACTTGCCGCTCTACCGCCGCGCCGCCGCGTATTTCCCCAACACCCGCAACTCGCTTGTCGCTTCCCGAACCTCTTTTAGCGCCAACTCCAGGTGCTCCGGCTCCTCGGCCTCCACATCCAGATAAAACTGGTACTCCCACGGCCGCCCGTGAATAGGCCGGCTCTCGATCTTCAATAAATTCACGCCGTGTTTCGCAAATGGCTCTAGCGAAGCCAGCAGCGCTCCCGGCTTGTGCGCCAGGCGCATTGCCAGCGAAATTTTCTTCGCATCCCCGCCTCTGTAAAGCTTTGCCTGCTCCGGCGGCAGCAGCAAAACGAACCGCGTGAAATTCTCCGCGTTGTCCTGGATATTTTCCTGCAGAATTACAGCGCCGTATTGCCCAGCCGCACGTCTGCCTGCGATAGACCCGAAGTGCTTATCGCCGCGCTCCATCATTTCCCTCACACTGCCCGCCGTGTCTTCCGCCGGAACGCGCTTTAATTGCGGATTGCCGGTGAAAAATCGTTCGCACTGTGCCAGCGCCATCGGATGCGAGGCCACCGCCTTCAACTCCTCCCGCTTCGCGCCCGGCATCCCCATCAACTGGTGCTCAATCGGCAAAATCGTCTCCCCGCACATTTCCAGCTGGCTCTCCAGCAGCAGGTCGTACACGCGCACCACCGAACCAGCCAGCGTATTTTCCACTGGTACCAGCAACGCATCCGCCGCGCCCTCGGCAATCGCGCCGAACGCCGCGTCAAACGTGGTTCGCGGCACCGTGCGAATCCCATCGCCCAGAAGCTGCACCGCCGCAGCCTCGCTGAACGCCCCTGGCTCACCCTGAAACGCTACCCGCATGTGCCTGAAATTCAGTTCCGTCATCCGTGTCCCTGCCGCGCAATTCCTCCGCGCCGACGCTCTCACGCTATAATATTTCTGCGCATTCGCCGGAGGTATCCGCATGATGACACAAAAGCGCCCGCAGTCGAACGACTACGCTCCGTACTACGGAAAGTACGTGATGCTGGTTCCGGACGGTAATTTTCTGGAGATTCTTGAAACCCAGCTCCATGAGATGAAGCGATTATTGGAGCCGCTTACGGAAGCGCAGGCCGATTTCCGCTACGCCCCTGGAAAATGGTCCATCAAGGAAACCCTCGGCCACGTGAATGATGCCGAGCGCATCTTCGCCGTCCGCATCCTTCGCATCGCCCGCGGCGATCAGACGCCCCTTCCCGGCTTTGAGCAGGACGACTACGTCAGGGTTTCCAACGCCGCTTCCCGCACGCTTTCCGATTTGTTGGAGGAGTTCGCCGCCGTCCGCCGTGCGACCATCACGCTGATACGCTCTCTCGACGACGCATCCTGGCTTCGCCGCGGTACCGCCAGCGGCAAGGAAGTCTCCGTGCTCGCCATCGCGTTCATCATCGCCGGCCACGCGCTTCATCACCGCAACATTTTTCAGGAGAAGTATCTGCCGGCTCTGCCGCGCGCCTGAGCCGCTTCTACATCGGCCTGAGCAGGCCCTCTTTTTTCTCCGTAACCCAGTTCGGCTGCCGCTGTGTCTGCACAACTTCGAATTTGGCCGGTATAGGCGCGGCTCGAACCGCAGACTCCTCCCGACGTAACATCGATCTCCTCTTCCATGGCCACGCCAGATAGAAAAGCAACACCGTTGCCAACCCCAAACAGGATCCGCCGCCGACCACGGAAAACGTCCCGGCATCCAGCGGCTGCAGGATCGAGTCCGCCAGCAGGTAGCTACCGCAAAACAGCAGTGTGACTTCCAGGAACAGGCCCAACGTCAGAAAAACGCGCGGCAAACTTCCTCTCACGACCAGAGGAGTTCTCCCCCGCAGGGCTGCTCGGTCCACATGGATCTCTCGCATGGCTTCTCTTCCTCTTCTTTCTTATCGGTTTCGCTGCTTCCCGTTTCTCGCAGAAAGTTCAGGTACGAAAACACTGTCGCGTGCGTCTCTTTCTTCATCGAACTCCCGCACTCGCAGGCGCGGGTTTCCAATTCGCGCTTGGTTTCGTCGCAGGCCTGTGTCTTGCAGCAATTCCGGTTCTGGCAAATCCAATACGCCGTTTCTCCCCTCGGCATTTCACCCTCCTGATGTTAATGAAATGGTTACGACAATCGATGGTATTCCGGAGGCTCGATTCGTTCGCTTATATAGCAGTGGGATAGCTTACGCAATAGTAAAAATAAGTATTTTTCATAATTTCGCGCACCGTGGATCGGCGGACGGAATTGTGCAATAGTTTTCACGCGCCTTCCCGAATCGGGAAGCAACCCCAGGCCCTGCTGTCCCTTCCGCCATCGCGTCAATTGCTTTTCGTAAGGGTTCGTCCGCGAAGCTAAGACTCTGGAATTTCAACAATTATCTATTTTAGCGATTGGTAAATGCCCCCCTGTTGAGGGGTTCCGGCGATCGCTTTACCATTCCCGTTCTGGTACCCGAATTCGCCACTCCCATCGGCTTACATTCCCTCGAGTTGCTCCGTCCTTGAACCCGCTGTTACAATTGAGTTTTTGCGGGACCCGCTGGCGTTCCACTGGGCAATTCCGTCTGCATCTTCCATCTTTGCCCGATTGTTTTTGCGCTTGCGGTGGAGTTTGGCCCGGCCGAAGGGAGACTACGCGTGGCGAAATATGATGTGGCAATTATTGGCAGCGGGCCCGGGGGTTATGTCGCGGCCATTCGCGCCGGCGAACTCGGACTGAAGACCATCGTCATCGAGAAGGATCCGTTTCTCGGCGGCACCTGCCTGCACGTCGGTTGCATTCCCACCAAAGTTCTCCTGCACCATGCCGATGTCTACGATCATTTCAAAAACGCGGCCGAACTCGGTTTTGAAATTCCCGGCGTGAAAATCAACTGGACCAACATCCTGGCCCGCAAATCGAAGATCGTCACCAAGCACGCCAAGGGCATCGAATTTCTTTTCAAGAAAAATAAGGTCGAATGGAAACAGGGTTGGGGAAAATACGAAGGCCCCGGAAAAATCAGTGCCGAAAAAGACGGCAAGCGAGAGGTCATCGAAGCGGGCGCCATCCTGATGGTCAGCGGCTCGGAAGCCAAATCGCTCCCCGGCATCGAGCCTGATCACAAGACCATTGTCACGAACCGCTCCATCCTCGAACTGCCGGAAATTCCGAAGACCCTCATCGTTATCGGCGCGGGCGCTGTCGGTGTCGAGTTCGCTTCCATTTACAACTCTTTTGGCACCGAAGTCACCATTCTGGAAGCGTTGCCCCGCGTTGTTCCCGTCGAAGATGAAGAAATCTCCGCCGAACTGGAAAAGAGCTTCAAGAAAAAGGGCATAAACATCCAGACCGGCTGCATGGTGGATGGCGTGAAGAAAGACGCCAAGGGCGTCACCGTGTCGTTCAAGGACAAGGACGGCAAAGCGCAGACGTTGCAGGCCGAGAAGTTGCTACTCGCCGTCGGCCGTAAAGCGATGACCGACAACTGCGGCCTCGAAAAATCCAAGGCCAAAGTCGAGCGCGGCTTCGTCCACGTCAACCAATTCATGGAAACCGACGAGCCCGGCCTCTATGCCATCGGCGACATTGTCGCCGGCCTGCCGCAACTCGCGCACGCCGCCATGATGGAGGGCATCGTCGCCGTCACCCACATCGCCGGCAAGCCCACGCACACCATCAACAAGCTGCGCATCCCCAATGCCACCTATTGCGAGCCGCAGATCGGCTCCATCGGCATGACCGAGAAGCAAGCCCGCGACGCAGGCTTGGCCGTGAAAACCGGCAAGTTCCCCTTCGTCGGCAATAGCAAGGCCACCATCCTCGGCAACCACGGCGGCTTCATCAAAGTCGTATCCGGCGAAAAATACGGCGAAGTCCTCGGAATCCATATCATCGGCCCGCTGGCCACGGAGATTCTTTCCGAAGCCGCCGCCGTCCTGAATCTCGAAGGCACAATCGACGACATGATGAACATGATCCACGCCCACCCCACGGTCTGGGAAGCCATGGGCGACGCCTTCGCCTCCGTCCGCGGCTTGCAAATCAACGTGTGAGGTGGACTGTGAAAACTCTTCTCGTTGTCTGGACATTATTTTTGGTTTTTCCGAAGTTTCTTTCTGAAGGTTATAAACCACCCTCCGGATTCGTTCCGAATTCATCAACTGCTGTGAAGATTGCCGAAGCTGTTCTCATCCCGATATATGGCGAGCAGCAAATCACTTCGGAGCGGCCCTTCGGCGCCAATTTGAAAGACGATGTTTGGGTTGTCGAGGGCACTCTGCATTGTCCGGGCACGCAGACGGCGAGCGCTGTTAGTTGCGATGGGGGAGTTGCCACGGTACGCATCTCCAAGACCGATGGACGGATTCTCTTTATGTGGCACGGAAAGTGAATTTCCTCAAACCACTGGCACATCCCTAGGATTCAGCTTCACTTTGAACGTTTAACTTTTAACTATTCAACTTCTTTTCCGATGCCGCCTCTCCTCATCACCGACCTCGGCCTCCTCTCCTGGTCCGACGCCTACGCCCTCCAGCAACGCATCGTCGCCGCCCGCAAAGCCGGCGCCATCGACGACGTCCTGCTCTTCTGCGAGCATCCCCACGTCCTCACGCTCGGCCGCAACGCCAGCCAGAAAAATCTTCTCGCTTCCGAAAATGTCCTCCGCCAGAAAAGTGTCGAGCTCCGCGAAACCAACCGCGGCGGCGACATCACCTATCACGGCCCCGGCCAGATCGTCGGCTACCCCATCCTCAATCTCGATCTCATCCGCCGCGACGTTCACTGGTACGTCCGCGCCCTCGAAGAAGCCATGATCCGCGCTTCCGCCGATTTCGGCATCACCGCCTATCGCATCCCCGGCAAAACCGGCATCTGGGTCCAGCCTCCGGGTAACATCCCCGAAGAAAAACTCGCCGCTATCGGCGTCCACATCAGCCGCTGGGTCACCTCGCACGGTTTCGCCTTCAACGTCTCCACCGACCTCCGCTATTTCGACCTCATCATTCCCTGCGGCATCGCCGACCGCAAAGCCACCTCCCTCGAAAAGCTGCTCCACCGAAACGTTCCCCTCGACGAAGCAAAGCCGCGCCTCGTTCACCATCTTTCCGAACTCTTCTCACTCACTCCAAAAGAAGTTTCCCGCCAACAGTTCCTCGCAACGCTGGACGCTGTAGGGCCCGCCTTCTGAGGCGGGCCGCGCCTACTTTTGAGTGCGGGAGCGAAGCTCCCGCTTTCGAGCATGCAGCCCCACCTCCCAACCCAATAAAAAGACCCCGCGCGAACATTTCACACGGGGCCTCTTCTGATTCTTTTCTGCGAAGCGAACTAATCCGCTACTTCATTCCGCCTACCTTGAACATAATCGACCGGTCCACCTCACTCCGCGAAGCATCCGGCTCAATCGTCTTCAGGAACTCCGCCGTAATCGCATCCTGCTCTTCCTGGCTCCGCTTGTCCCGATCCGCGCTAAACGCCGAGCGAATCTTTTCCAGCGAACCCAGGTCCTTCACCGCCACCCACGTGAAATGCGTGAAGTCGCCGTCCGTCTTCACTTCTTCCACAGACAAGCCGTACGCCAGCACCGTGCCATCCGCCACCAGTTTGTCCAGCACCGGCTTGTTGTATTTCTCCCAGACCTTGCGGTAATCGCCGCCCTTGCCGGGCTTCACTTTCACATAGTTATAGCGCGTCCACGGCAACACGCCCGCCGGCGGCGCGCCCGTGCCCGTTACGAACACCAGGTCGCGCGTGATGTAATCGCGCGTCTTGCTGACGTCCGCCGCGTCCATCATCCGCGCGGTCACCGTTGCCCCGCCCGAGGAACCCTTCTTCGCCGTGCCGGACTTCATTGCTTCTTCATCCAGCTTGCCGATCTGCGCCCGCATCGCGCTGTCCACTTTCTCAACGCCGGACCAGTCCGCAACCGAATACCAGATTATGTGTGTGCTGCTCCCCGGCGCGCGCAGCAACCCAACGTGCAAACCCCAGGCCAGAATCACGCCGTCCGCCAGCAATTTGTCGCGGACCGGTGCGCCCACCGTCTTCACCAGCTCCATAAACTGCGCGTCTTTGCCGGGATTCACCGTGTACTCATACCAGAACGTCAGCGGCTGCATCTTTGCGTCCTGCGCCGCAATCGTAAGGCACGACATCAACACCACCGCTAAACAAAGCAATATTCTCTTCTTCATATTTGAAAATCTCCTTGAACGAACGAGTGTTTGCCTGCGCTGGACTACGCCAAAACGATCTTGGGCGGAATGGCACAAACGCGGATGCAGGCAGTCAACGTCTGGGCTTTGGAAAGGGCCGACCTGCGTCGGAATGGCCCTGTTTGTAGCACCGATTTCCGTAGGGCGTCAAGCTCATGGAAATCGCACTTGACAAGCCGGCCCTTCGCGCTCAATACTAAACCATATGGTTAAGTATTCCGCAACCCTCGATTCCACCTTTGGCGCCCTTGCCGATCCTACCCGCCGCGCCATCCTTGCTTCCCTCATGCTCGGCGAAACCTCTCTCTCCAACCTCGCCGGCCCGCACCGCATGTCCCTCCCTGCCGTCATGAAGCACGTCCGCGTCCTCCAAAGCGCCGGTCTGGTCTCGCAAAAAAAAGTTGGCCGCACGCGTTTCTGCCGCCTCGCGCCAACTCCCCTGAAGCAGGCCGAAGACTGGATCGCCCAATACCGCCGCTTCTGGGAAGGCGCTTTCGATTCCCTCGAACGTTTCCTCAGCCAGGATCCCCCTTCCGAGAAAGAACAAGACAAGCAAAAGGAGAAACAATCATGGCCACAACGCAATCGCAGCCGGAAAACTCGATCCAGCTAACGCGCACCTTCGCGGCTCCCCGCGACCGCGTGTACCGCGCCTGGACCGATGCCCGGGAATTCGCCCAGTGGTTCCATCCCACGGCGGACTACAAAACCGTCATCACCCGCCTGGATCTCCGCGTCGGCGGAAAATATTCCCTCGAAATGCACCACAAAGACGGAAACATTCACAATCTCAGCGGCACCTACGAAGAGATCAAGCCACCCGAGAAAATCGCTTTCACCTGGCTCTGGCAACAGGACGAAACAAGGACGGAAACCCTCGTCACGGTAACCTTCAAAGACCTCGGCGGCTCCACCGAAGTCAACCTGACCCACAAAAACCTGCTAACCGCCGAATCCCGCGAAAAACACAACCAGGGCTGGATCGGCTGCCTCGGCCAACTCGAAGTCTATCTGGCGTGACGAAGTTTTGTAGTGGCCGGACTTTAGACCGGCCACTCTGACTCTCCTTATTCCCAAATACAGCGCTGGCATTACTCGTCCCGACAAAGGAGGGAAGCCAGCCATTTGCTGACGAATCTCAATTAAATTTCAAATTTCGCCACGACCCCCAGCAACCGGATCAATGCCGCGCGTTCCTCCGCATCCAGGCACGCGCGTAATTTTTCCTCCGCCGCCCGCCGTTCCTTGATGAGGAACTCCCGGTATTTTTCGCCCTTCGGCGTCAGCCGGATCACAAAAGTCCGGCCCGTCCCCGCCTTTTTCTTCGAAACCAGCCCTTCCTTCACCATCGTCCCGATGGAGCGGTGCACCACCGTCCGGTCAAGTCCAAGCATCGTGGCAATCTGGTTCTGATTCCGCTCCGCGCCGCCGCGCAGCGTCGAGAGAATAAATCCCCGCGTCGGCGAACACCCCGTGCGCCGCTCCAATTGTTTGCTGACCGAAAAATACGCAGCCGCAAGATGGACCAGCACGGAATCCTTCAGGATTTCTTCCGGAATCATTTTTCTGTCCACGGCAATCATAGGACGGTCACCGTTGTTTCCACCGGCCGCCGCCATTGCGGCTGCTCCTGGTACGTCGCCGGCTTTTTCCCAACCGCAATCACCATCACGATCTCGTGGTATTTCCGGGACAGCCCCAGAAATTTCGCTAGCCGCACCCCGTCGAATCCCTCCATCGGGCAGGTGTTGAATCCCAGCGCCTCCGCCGCAATCATCAGATTCTCGCAAGCCAGCGCCGTGCTCTTCGTCGCCCACTTGAACAACCCCTGCCGCGTAACTGGCGCCATCCCGATGATTTTCCACAGATGAATGAGCTTCAGGGCCAGCCACTTCATGGCCCCCAAAACGTTGAACCACCCCTGCACGTAAAACCACTTTGCCAATTTCGCTTTCTTCTCGTACTCCCGGATTTTGCTTTCGGCGAAGCCGTTCTCGCGCATCCACCGCAATTGACCTTCGGTGGTAACCTTCGATGCTCCCAGGTCCGCCACGGCCACCACGAGTGCCGAGGCCGTTTGCGCCGCCGATTGCGACATGCACAACTCCGCCGCCCGTTTTCGCTTCGGCGGCGATTCGATCCACACCAGCCGGTAAGGCTGGGAATTGAAACTCGAAGGCGCCGCGCAGGCCGCCCGCAGCATCTGCTCGCGCGCCGCGGCGGGCACCTCCACCCGATCGAACTCCCGAATTGCCCTTCTTCGCAGCATCGCTTCCAGGTTGCCGGTCATCACGCCCTCCATGTTGCAAGTACAACATAAAGATGTTGCATGTGCAACATAAAAATCAACCGGCCAATTTGTCTTCCTTCAGCCCCTCCCCCGCCACCCCTCCGCCTTCCCCCCATTCGCCAACCGCCCCCGTTCGCCGTAAGATAGACAACCGGACGTTCATCGGGAGATCCGCCGAAGATGCCTGCCACCGAATCCGCCGCCAAGCAAAAGCTTTCGCGCCAGCAATA
>DATHOY010000083.1:0-26272 GCA_035484435.1 Vulcanimicrobiaceae bacterium
CGCGGTAGCCAAGTGGTAAGGCATGGGTCTGCAAAACCCTCATCGGCGGTTCGATTCCGCTCCGCGCCTCCAATTTTCAGGTCACTCTCCGCTCCCGGATTCTTGATTTAAATTCCTTGCATTCTCCATTCCCCTCGGCAAGACTTCCCGTATCAATCCGGGCAGGTTCCAAGACTCCTCCGCGCAGGTCACTCCCGGGTCAGCACAGCAGCGGAGCGCTGTCATTTTGAAGCCCCTCAATTCCATTCTCCTTTCAGCTACATTTCAGGCGGCGTGCTTGTTCGGGCCAAGCTGTGCCGCCGCTCAAAAGCCCGGGCCACCGCCACAAACTCCCCGGGCAATCCAACCGGACGCGGTCACTGGAACCGCCGATCTGCTCGTAACCATCCGGGACGATAAGAAAGGCGAGCTCTCGTATTCCGCGAAGGTGACTTTGCGAACACCCAAGGGCGACCCACGTGGAGTAACAATATCCGATAAAGGTCGGGCTCGATTCCGAAGCATCCCGTTGGGCGAATACGAAGTGCTGGTGGAGGCTCCTGGCCACCCCACCCTACGATCAAATGTCTCGCTTGCCCGTGACGGAGAATCGCACCATCTCGACATAACAGTTATTCCTGTTTCCGGCGCGCCCGGCGCAAACGTGCCTCCCCCGCTCTCCCTGCGAGAGCAAAAAGAACTTACCGCCGGATTGCGGTCCCTTCAGGCCGAGAAGTTGCGAGAAGCAAAAAAGCATTTTCTGTCCGCCGCCAAAACTGCTCCCAATCACCCGGACGTCGACTACCTGCTAGGTGTAATCGGCGCTATGACCGGGGACATGGAAACGGCAAAGCAATATTTTGAAAACGGGGCTACTCGCTACCAGCATGTCCTTTCTATTACTGCGTTGGGTGAAATTTTCCTGGTTGAGGGAAATCTCGATGCGGCAAAACAACGCCTGGAAACGGCACTGATGGTTGATCCGAACAGTTGGCGGGCTGACCAGTTGCTTGCCGCGGTGTTTCTCAGCCAGAGTTCTTATGCGCTTGCGATTCAGCATGCGGAACACGCGCTGCAACTTGGTAAAACCGAGGCAAAAGGGGCACGGCTGACTCTTGCGCAAGCTTTGACAGAGGCGGGTGAACGCCAGCGCTCGGTCCAGGTTCTGAATGAATTGCTAAGCCAGAATCCAACACAGGAACAAGCAAAACAAGCCAGAAGACTACTCGAATCGAACGGCGAGGCAGCGCCTACAGAAATCGTTGCCGCTCGGCAATACCCGAATCCTCCATCCCACGCGACAAGCACTTCGAAACTCTCCCCGCCGGTGAAGTTCGATTACGCGAGTTTGCCGTTCGAGCCATCGAGTCTAGCAGCTCAATATCAACGCTGGGTTCCTCCGAACGTCGACGATGCCGTCCCTCCAGTGGAAACAGGAATGTCTTGCCCGATCCAACAGATACTTTCGCAAACCGGAGAGCGCGTGGCCGAATTCGTGAAAAACGTCGATCGCTTCTCGGCGACGGAAACGATGAACCACGAAGGCCTCAACGAATTTGGTCTCGCGGTGCATTCCGAAAGGCGTAGCTTCAACTATCTCGTCTCCATCCAGGAATTCAAACCTGGTGTGTACGATGTTCAGGAGTTCCGCGATGGGCTTACCACCCCCGACATTTTCCCTGAGCACGTCGCGACCGTAGGTACCGTTGCGTTGGTTTTTGTTTTCCACCCGAATTATGCCAACGATTTTGATTTCCGGTGTGAAGGACGCACCCATCAGGGCGGACAGGACGCTTGGCAAATTCATTTTACCCAAAAGCCTGATCTTTCCCCTCGGCTGCGCAGCTACAGGCTCGCCAACCTCTACTTTCGCGTCGGCCTCAAGGGACGCGCGTGGATCTCTACCGAGACATTCCAGGTACTTCGCCTGGAAAGTGATTTAATTGGGACGGTCCCGCAAATCCGGCTACACGCCGATCACGAAGATATCCAATACGCCCCAGTTTTGGTCAAGCGCAAGGAACTTATCTTGTGGTTGCCCGCCTCTTCCGAAATTTTTTTAGACTTTAATGGTCATCGAATCCATCGCCAGCAGCAACTCAGCGACTATTTCTTCTTTTGGATTGATTAACACCTTGGGCTGGGAGCGCCAAACGGGAATTCTGAATCGTGTTCCCATGGAGTCCTCTGCCGCAGGGTATCTGTCCGTCAAACTTTTCCGAATATCAGCTGAGGCGATTCAGACCGTTAAAGGCCGCTGCCTTGTAGCATTCCGCAAGCGTCGGATAGTTGAACACAGTGTCGATGAAGTAGCTGATTTTGCCCTTCAGCAGCATTACCGCCTGACCGATGTGCAGCAGTTCCGCAGCGTCTTCCCCGAAGATGTGCACACCCAGCAGTTCCAAAGTTTCGCGGTGAAAAAGAAGCTTTAGTCGCCCGTCCGTATGCCCGGAAATCTGGCCGCGCGCAATTTCCCGGTAGTACGCGACTCCCACTTCGTAGGGCACGTCGCTTTCCGTCAGTTGCTCCTCCGTTTTGCCGATGAAGGAAATCTGGGGAATGGTGTAAATGCCGTACGGATACCCCTCTGGATCGGATTCCATTTGCAGCCCAAACGCCCGCGCGGCGGCGATGCGGCCCTGCTCCATGGATACGGAAGCCAGACTCGGGAAGCCGATGACGTCGCCGACGGCAAAAATGTGCGGCACATTGGTGCGAAAGTCCTTATCCACTTTGATGCGACCGCGATCATCGGCTTCAATTCCCGCCGCCGCCAGATTCAAACGATCAATGTTTCCCTGCCGCCCGACTGCGTAAAGTAGCGCGTCACCCACGATCCGTTTGTTGCTGTCCAGAATCGCGGCAACTTTCCCGTCCGGCAATTCTTCCACGCTTTCGACTTCTTCATTCAGGCGCATGGTCGCGCGGCGGTCGCGCATGTGGTAGCTCAGCGCCTCCACCATTTCCGCGTCGGCAAACTCCAGCAGGCGCGGGCGCTTTTCCACGATGATCACGCGCACGCCCAGGGTTGCGTACATGCACGCGTATTCGACGCCGATCACCCCGCCGCCGACCACGATGATGGTTCGCGGAATCACCGGCATGGTCAGGATCTGGTCGCTGTTGATGATGTTGCGGCCGTTGATCGCCACTTTCGGATTCGTGGCCGGCTTCGTGCCCGTGGCTACCACCACGTAATCGCCTTCCAGTTCGCTGAAACCCGTGCTGTTCTCTACGCGGATGTGGTGTGGATCCGTGAACGAGGCGGTGCCGTGGAATAATTCCACATTGTTGCGACGCAGCTGATCCTGCAGCACCGCGGCCTCATTTTCGATGACGCGATTCACGCGAAAATTCAGATCGCTCATCGTGACGTTTTCTTTGGCGTGGTGATTCGCGCCGTAAAACGCCTGGTTGTAAAAGCCGGAAAGGTGCAGCACCGCCTCGCGCATCGTCTTGCTGGGAATCGTTCCCGTGTTGATGCACACGCCGCCGACCATGGCTTGCTTTTCCACCACGGCCACTGCCTTGCCGATTTTTGATGCTTGAATCGCGGCCCGCTGCCCGCCGGGGCCGGAGCCGATGACAACCAGATCAAACGGTCGCATTTAAGGAATCCTGAACTTCTTCGGCGGGTACCGCGGGTTCTGCGGGGGCGGCTCCTTCCGCTCCACTAGTATACGTGACGCTGGAGGCGAGTTTTCCACTCTTACTCGATCCGTTAACACTGCCGCACGCGAGGGTCATGAGTTGTTCCTGCGCGGAAAGGCCCTTCACGCCTTTTCCCCGGCGAACGTAACTGTAGATTCCCTCCGAGCCCAAAACCCGCGCTTTCAGATTGTCCGCGAGATACGACGGCAAAATTTCGTCCACGATGCGTTGCCGCAGAAGCTCATCCTTCAACGGAAAGAGAACTTCGACGCGGTCGTAGAGATTTCGCGGCATCCAGTCCGCGCTGCCGAGGTAGATTTCCGGCTCGCCGCCATTTCCAAAATAGAAAATACGGCTGTGTTCCAGAAACCTGCCCACAATGCTGCGCACGCGAATGCGGCTGCTGATTCCACGCAATCCAGGCACCAGCGTACACTGGCCGCGAACGATCAAATCGATTTCCACGCCGGCCTGCGAGGCGCGGTACAGCGCCTGGATGATCGGCGGGTCGACCACCGCGTTGCACTTGGCGATGATGCGCGCCGGCCGGCCGCGGCGCGCGTGGCGAGCCTCGCGATCAATCAGCGCGATGCAGCCCTTGGCCATGTCCCTGGGCGCAACCAGCAGCGGCTTGTAGTGCGACTTCTCCGCGTAGGCGGTCAGAAAATTAAAGACGTCGTGAACCGCGGAGGTGATCGACGGGTCGCTGGTGAACAGGCTCAGGTCGGAGTAAAACCGCGCGGTGGAAGGATTGTAGTTGCCGGTGCCCAAATGGGCGTAGCGCCGGATTTTTCCGTCGGGATCCTGACGCACAATCATCGCCAGTTTCGCATGGGTCTTCAATCCCACCAGCCCGTGGAACACCTGGACGCCGGCGTCTTCGAAGCTGCGCGCCCACCGGATATTGGTTGCTTCATCAAAGCTGGCCTTCAATTCCACTACAACGGTCACTTCTTTCTTGCCCGCGGCTTCCAGCAGAGACCGGGCGATCGGAGAGTCCGAGCTGGTGCGGTAGAGCGTCTGTTTGATGGACAAAACTCGCTTATCCTGGGCTGCTGTCTCCAGGAAATGCACCACCGGTTCGTAGGAATCGTAAGGATGGTGCAGGAGCAGGTCCTGGCGCCGCAACGTTTCAAAAAGTGAATCCGCGTCGTGTCCGATTTGCACGTGCCGCGGCACGAATTTCGAATATTTCAAATCCGGCCGGGGAGCTTCGTCGTAGAGATGGAACAGCCGCTGTAGATTCACCGGGCCCTGCACGCGAAAAACCAGCGATTCGTCCAGCTCAAACGTGGAAACCAGATGATCCACGATTTCCGGATGCGCACCCGCCTCGATTTCCAGCCTCACGGCGTTCCCTTTGCGGCGTTGCGCCACCTGCGAGTCCACCGCATCCATCAGCGTCCGGGCTTCTTCTTCTTCCACATAGAGGTTGCTGTTTCGGGTGATGCGAAAAGGCGCGGAAGCCAGGATTTCGTAACCCCGGTATAGTTTCGCCGCATAGGTGGAGATGATGTCCTGTAAAAATACAAAGTGAATGCCGCCGTTCCCGGTCGGAACTCGCAACAGCCGCGGTAACGCCCGCGGCACGGTGACCACACCAAAGAATGGTTTCTCTGTGGAGTGGCGTTTGCGCCGGAGCAAAAAAGCAATACACAGAGCCTTGTTGAGCACGTGCGGAAACGGGTGGGAGGGATCCACGGTTACCGGCGTCAGCATCGGGTAGACGCGGCGGTCGTAAAAAGTCTTTGCCAGATCCGCGGCTTTGCTGCTCAGATGATCCACGGGCAACACACGAATCTGATGCTTGGCCAGCGCCGGAAGTAACTCCTCGTTCCAACACTTGTACTGCTCTCGAACGAAAACCTGCATGGAAGCCGTGACCCGCTGCAGCTCCTCGGGCGGAGTCAAGCCGTCGGGGCTGATGTCCCGGGAGCCATGCTCGATCTTCTGCAGAAAGCTGGAGACGCGGATCTCCACAAATTCGTCCAGGTTGTTGGCCGTAATCGCAAGGAATTTCACGCGTTCCAGCAATGGGTTCCTGCGGTCCCGGGCCTCTTCGAGGACGCGGTGGTTGAACGCCATCCACTGCAGATGGCGATTGAGGTAATACTGCGGATCAGCCAGGTCAATGCGTTTCATGGGGCGTCCAAAGTGGCGCGTAAGAGTATCTCACGCGTATTACACCGGCATGAACGGCTTGGTCAGAGGCAAGCAGGGCTTGCTTCGGAGCCACCCATGCTTTTTGCAAAGGATAGAGAATTCTTTTGCAGGGATTCGCGAGTTGCCTCGAGCTCATTTACGGGATTGCGTATTCTTGCGAATCCACGCGGCGAATTGTACTTCGGCTAACCCGCCCGCAGCGAGGCTCATCACGGTTTGGATCGCGTCCAATTGATCCGCGACTAACTCGAATCCGTTTATAGAGAGAAAAAGACCGACCGCATGGAAGGCCGCCCTCTTGTTGCCATCAATGAACGGATGATTTTTGGCGATGCCGAATGCATAAGACGCGGCGAGCTCGGGCAAATCTGACTCTGGCACATAGAGATACCTGTTCTGAGGGCGAGCAAGGGCGGAATCCAGAAGGCCTTCGTCACGAATCCCTGTGGAACCTCCAAACGTAGCCAAGGATGCCGAATGGAGGTAAAGGAGTGCTTTGCGGCTGATCCAGTATGGCTGCTTCATTTAGCCAGCGCGCGAAATGTGTCCCGGTACTTGGCCATAAATTCCAGGCCGAGTTTCACTTGTTCCTCGACGTCCGGGTCGTACGGCGTCAACAGGTAGCCATCGGGCGTCTCGGATGCAAACAGGACGTCGTTCTTCTTCAGTTTCATCCGATCGAGAAATTGCTTGGGAAGAATGACGCCAGTGGAGGTACCGATGGAGCGGAGTTTGAGTTTCATGAGGCCTCCTCAATTACCATTAATATTATAATATGATTCGCCCTTGATATCCACCTCGTTTTGTTTGGATTACGCAGTTTTTGAATTCTCTTACGGCTTGGGGGCCTCTGTGACTTAGCCCATTCCGGCGAGCTTGCCGAGGCCTTTCATCCGGGAGCGCGCGGCCATGGCGCCGTACTGCTTCATCATCGTGCGCATCTGGAGATATTGCTTGAGCACCTGATTCACGTCCTGCACGGTGGTGCCGCTGCCCTTGGCGATGCGTTTGCGCCGCTTGCCGTCGATCACGTTGTGGTCGCGGCGCTCTTCGTTCGTCATGGAGTTGATGATCGCTTCGACCTGCTTCAGCTTCCCCTCGTCAACGGAGGCGTCCTTCGGCAGATTCTGCAGCGGCCCGACTTTCGGGAGCATGTCCACCAACTGGTCGAGCGGGCCCATCTTGCGAATCTGTTTCAACTGATCGCGGAAATCTTCCAGGGTGAACTCTTCCTTGCGCAGCTTGCGCTCAAGCTCCATCGCGGCTTTTTTGTCGAAGGCCGATTCCGCGCGCTCGATCAGGGACATAATGTCGCCCATGCCCAAGATGCGCGAAACGATGCGCTCGGGATAAAAGGCTTCGAGGGCTTCGTATTTTTCGCCCAGGCCCACAAATTTCACCGGTGCGCCGGAAACCTTGCTGATCGAAAGCGCCGCGCCGCCGCGCGCATCGCCATCCAGCTTCGTAAGTATCACGCCCGTCAAACCAAGCCGTTTGTGGAATTCACCGGCGGAGCGCACGGCATCCTGGCCGATCATGGCGTCCGCGATAAAGAGCATTTCGGCCGGCTGCAATTCCTTCTTCAGCGCCGAAAGTTCATTCATCAAATCATCGTCAATGTGCAGGCGCCCCGCGGTGTCCACGATCACCACGTCGCTGGCGGAAAGTTTGGCTTCCTTAATCGCACCCTTCACGATTTCCAGCGGTTTGTCCGTACCGGTGGCCGGCCAGACGGAGATGCCGATCGCTCTGGCCACCTGCGAAAGCTGTTCGCGTGCGGCCGGGCGATAGACGTCCGTAGAAACCACGATCGGACGATGGCCATGCTGAGAAAGCCATTTCGCAAGTTTGCCGGTGGTCGTGGTCTTGCCGGAGCCCTGCAAGCCCACGATCATCCACACCGAAGGAGGTCGCGATGAAAACAACGGCTTGGCGTGCTTGCCTAGCAGGTTGAGTAGTTCGTCGCGAACCACCTTGACCACCTGCTGGTCCGGTGAAAGCTGCAGCATCACTTCCGTGCCCAGCGCCTTGCTGCGTATGTTGGCCAGCAACTCGTCGGCCACGGCGACGGCGACGTCGCCCTCCAGCAGCGCCTCGCGGATTTCCGTCAGCGCCGCGTCCAGGTGTTCGTCGGTGAGCTTGCCCTGTCCGCGCAGGTTCTTGAATGTTCGTTGCAGCCGTTCTGTCAGGTTTTCAAACATGGTCTCAGTTGGCTCTCAGCGATGCCTCTTTTATTGTACCGCCAGCCGCGCCCGGCTGCAGCACAGCTTGTGTTTGCTCAATTATTCGAGTGAATTCAGAAGGCCAGTTTTATGCCCAATTGTGCTGCGAATGGTATGCCGACGGTTGTCCCCGGCCCGAAAAAATCTCCGAGCGCCCCGGCGGGGGCTCGCAGTTGGCCAAGGCTGGTGATCGGCTTCGTGAGGGTGCAACCGGCGTTCAGGCAGAACGCGGTGGCGTTGGCAAAATCGTTGACCTGCACCGGCAGCGCGGAAATATCCGCAATAAAGTTGTTTCCGGGGTTGTTGCGATTGAACAGATTGAAAAACTCCGCGAAGGGCGTCACCGACCAGCGATCGTGAAACGAAAACGGACGGCTGACGCGCAGATCCAACTGCGCAAACGGAGTCCCGCGAAATTCATCGAGCGTGGTCTTCACGCCATTCACCACGGCGCGATCTCCCACCGGGGTCGTCAGCGTATACGGCCGCGCGCTTTCTGCTTGGCCGAGCGCTGACAACTGGACTCCTCCCGGCAATTGAAATGTGCCCACCAGTACGAAACGGTGGCGCACATCTTCCCCGGATGGCCCGTAATCGCCGGACGCAAACGCGTTGTTCGGGTCGCACACGCCATTCACGTAATCGAACAATTCGCCGACCGTGCAGCCCCAGGTCTGCGCCTTGGCCAGTGTGTAATGCGCGGTGAAATGCGCGCGCCGCGAAACATTTCCTTGCAGGCGCAGGGATAGCCCATCGTACGCCGAGCGATTGTCGGTGCGAAACACGTTTGCCTGTTCAAATCCATAATTTCGGTAGGCGTGCATGCCCGTTTCACGCGTGTAATCCGCACTGATCAGCCAGTTTGTAGAGAATGCATGCTGGATTCCCGCCGTGGCATGCAACGCATACGGCGTATGGTAGTTCGGATCAATCAGCGCCGCGGGTGGCGCCGGGAAGGCACCGCTTAGCGTGCCACCGTTCACCGACTGGAACGCGGAGACCCATCCGTTCTGTGCCAGATCATTGAAGTAGAGACCAACGCCTGCGCGGAGCACCGTTTTTTGTGAAGCGCCCAGAGTGCGAGCAATGCCCAACCGCGGCGCAAAGGCCTTCCGGTAATCGTGGGGTATTCCCGTCACAAGTCCCGTGGCCAGCGCCGGATTGAAATTCTGATCGCGTCCCGAAGCGATGAACAGGCCGAACGTAGTGTCGTAACGCAGCCCGTAGTTCACCGTAAGCCCATGCGCGACGCGCCAGGAATCTTCGGCATACAGGCCAAGGCGCTGCACATTCTGCGAAAAACTTCCATCGGTCGCGGGATTCGCGACGCATTTCACTCCATTGGGGATTGGCAACAGGCAGCTCTTATTTGCATAGAACAAGGAAGGATTCGCCGCGTAAAAATCCGGGTTTTGCGAGTAAGTCAGAAGGGTCTCAGCGTTGGCCGTCAGCGCGCCGCTCAGCACCGGTTCGTGGATGAAGTTCACCCCAACCCGCAGGGAATGGCTGCCCATCGTGTGGGTTACGTCGTAGCGAACCTGATATTTCTGCTGATTGCGCAACACGGGAAACGCGGCAATTCCGGTGACGAATTGGTTGTCGCCGTACGTTTCAAATCCCGTAATCGTGCTGGAGGTGGTGGTGAACGGAAACGCCAGCGCGAAGCCTTGGGTTTCGTTGCGCGATTGCGTCAGGTGCAGTCCGCTGGCATTCAGCACCAACGCGCCAAGCCAGGTGGGTGAAAAACTATATTGCTGGCCAAGCACAACGCTGAAGTAATTGTTGTGCGAAGTCGCCCCGGTGGATGGCAGCGCTCCCTGCTGTGCCAGGGCGTTTTGCTGCGTGTAAGTATCCAGCGCGCCGCGCAGAAACCAATGCGAATTATTCGACTGCGCCCAATCGAGCCGGGCCGTGGCCAGATAATCGCGAAATGGAACTGAAACGTTGTCCGGCACAGCAATGCTTGGCGTGTCGGGAATCAGCCCATCGCTCGCCAACTGAGCGAGCGCGTTGAATTGCTGGCGGCTGGCGGAGCTGTACGCGACGCTGGCGTTCTCATGCACGTATTCAAGCGAAGTAAAAAACCACAGGTGCTCCCTGACGATCGGGCCGCCGAGCGTGCCCACATAATTTTGCCGCGAGAAAGGCTGCTTGGGATCCGGTGAGGGATTGTCGATCGGAAAGCGCGCGTTCAGTGCCTCAGCGCGCTCGTAAAATGCCGCATCGCCGTGCCAATCGTTGGTGCCCCCGCGAGTGGTGATTACAACGGACCCCGCCGTCGTCCGGCCAGTGTCCGCATCCATCTGCGCGGTTCGAAAAGCAAATTCTTCAATCGCATCCGGTGAAAAGTTCTGCAGAAAGCCTCCGATGTAGTCGTCGGAATTGTCGCCGCCGTCGACGGAGACTTCGTTGTTCAGGCCGGAACTTCCGCCCGTGGCTACCGCGGTGATGCGGGCTTTCGTGGGATCAGACGGCTCGACCGGCTCCGTGCCCGGCGCCAGATAGGCAATGTTGGCGAAACTCCGCGCGGCAAGGGGAATCGCATCGAGATCTCGCCGGTAAATCACGGCCTCGTGCACAGCGCTGTCTGTTTGCAATTCAGCCGCGGTTACCGAGGCGCCTCCATCCACCATGATTTTCTGGCTGACCGAACTCGGCCGCAGCGTAATGGTGATCTGGCGGGAGGAACTGACGGCAACCGATACTTCCGCCTGGGCAGCGGCAAATCCAACAGCGTTCGCGGTCAATTGATAGGAGCCCGGAGGCAGGTTCTCAGCGCGAAATTCACCCTGGGCGTCGGATTGCACGTTGCGAGTGAACGATTTTTCAGCGTTGCTGAGCGAGATCGTGACTCGCGGAATCCGTCCGCCCGCACTGTCCTGCACCGTGCCACGCACCGAGCCGAGGGGATTCTGCGCGCACAAAGGCAGCACGAAAACGGCGTAAACCGTGAATCGCAGGAGCGACGTGATGGAGCGTGCCGGCCTAATGATAAGACTCTTATACAACGATGATTCCCGAGCAGTCTGGAAGTATACCCCGGGTATAGCACAGGAACATCAGTATCAGACCACTCCGTTCGCGGATCCCCGCTCATTTCAGATATTCGTCGAACCATGCCACCGCTCGGCTCATGACATCTCGCAGATGGTCAGGTTTTGCGAACATGTGGCCTTCGTGTTCGTAGACAACCAGTTGCGTCTTTACGCCAAGCGTTTTCAGCGCGTGCCAGAATTCGTAAGACTGCGGCGTCGGACATTCACCGTCACTGTCTCCAACCACGACGAGCGTCGGCGTCTTCACCTGTTTGATGAAAGTCATGGGCGCGCTGCGGGCGTAGACTTCCGGATCGTCGTAAACCGATTTGCCGAAGAAGGGAATCATCCACTGGTCGATTTTGTTTTCGCCGTAATAGCTGGACCAGTTGGCGATTCCCGCGCCGGCCACCGCCGCTTTGAAACGATCCGTCTGCGTGACGCCCCACATCGTCATGTAGCCGCCGTAACTCCATCCCGTCAGACCGAGGCGTTCCGGGTCAATTGGAGCCGTCCGAATGGCCTCGTCCACGCCCGCAAGTTCGTCGCTCCAGTCGCCATATCCAAAATCTCTTACATTCGCCCGCGTGAACGCCTCGCCTTCCCCGAAACTCCCTCGAGGATTGGGCAGCAACAAGAAATAGCCGTGCGCGGGCAACGCCATTTGGTAGGCGTGCGCGCTCGGCCAACTGGGCTGGAGTCCGATGCCGGGGCCTCCGTGCACGCCCAGCACCAGCGGATAACTCTTCGAAGCATCAAAGTCTTTCGGATAGATCAGCCAGCCTTGCACGTCGAAGCCGCCGTTCGTCCAGTGCAAGCTCTTCGCTTCGCCCCATTCCGGCTTAACGCTGGAGTTCCGGTGCGTCACTTGTTTCCAAGCTCCGATCGGGCCGGCCCAGATCTCCGGCGGATCCTGAAACGAACTGCGCACGAATGCCGCGGTCTTGCCGTCGGGAGTCAGGGAAAGACTGGTGGACCAGAAACCGCTGGTCAGCAACTCCGGCGCAAGATACAGGGAATTAATCTGCCCGGTGTCCGGATCAATCCGCGCGACGCTGGATTGCCCGTCCACGTTTTCCATGTCGATGAGCTTCTGGTCGCTGGTCCACGCCACCACAACCGCGGAAGCCTTGCGTTCCGGCGTCAGGTTCACTGGCTCGCCACCAGCGCGCGGTATCAAAAACACGTCGCCGCCGACAGAATCTTCGTCGCTCATCAACCCTTCAATGAAGGCGATGCTTTGCCCATCCGGGGAAACTACTGGGCGCGCGATTTGCAGTTTGGGTTTGTAGAGCGGTTGCATCTCCACCGAGGCAATGTTTACCGCAAAAAGTTCCGCGATGTACCAGTTGCTGTCGCCATTTCCTTTGGCGGCGGTCAGAACGAGGCTCTGGCTGTCTGGCGCCCAGTCGTACTCGTAAATGTAAGTGTCCGCGGGCGTGACCTGCCGCAACTTTCCGCTGGCGGCGTCCACGATGGCCAGCCTTTGTTCAAAGAAAGCGTCTTTGATTTCGCCTGTTTCCGGGGTTTCGGCCGCCAGCGGCCCTGCTTCTCGCGTAGCGTTTTCGGTGAACAGGACGGCGATGGATTTCCCGTCGGGTGCCCATTTCGGGTCAGCAAGAAAACCTTTCACGCTGGTCAATTTGCGCGCGGGGCCTCCACCGGCACTCGTCACGTACAACTGGGGTTGACCCGTTTTGGCGGCGTCGGAAGTAAACGCGATTCGTTTGCTGTCAGGAGACCAGGCAACGTTGCCTTCACTGAAATGCGTGGCGGGCGCGCCGGCGGTTACGCGCACCGGTTTGCCGGCCGGCAAAAGTTCCTGCAGAAAAATGTCCTGCTTGCCGGTGGGAGCGCCGTCCGCGTCGGCGCGGGTTTCCACCCAGGCGACGCGCTTGCCATCGGGAGAGATAGCCGCCTGCTCGAAATGCTGCGCTTTGAAAAGGCTTTGCTTCGTTTCGCGCGCTGCCGGTTTTGCGCCTTGCTGTGCAAACACGCACGATCCAAAAGTGCACAGGACCAGGACTATCACCAGCTTTTTCAAACAGAATTGCATTCGCATTCTCCAACAGCGTGGAAATCGCAATCCATACGGTATTCGGTTTCTTCGCCTGTCGCAACCGCGTTAGAATCGCCGGGGCACTACGGGAGGCGGCAATGTTTGACCGGCGAGGATTCCTTTCCACGATGATGGCAGCGGCGGGCGCGGCTCCCGCATTCCCCTGGATTGCTTCCGGCGAAGATCCGCTAGCCAGTATTCCAGCCAAGCTTCCCGACAAATCGCTCTACGGCACGAATGAAGAAGCGTACTGGGCGGAGCTTCGCCGGCAATTCCTGATACCCGAAGACGAAGTCTACCTGAACAACGGCACAGTCGGTTCTTCCCCTGCTCCGGTGCTGCGCGCGGTGTTCGAGGGTTATCGCGACTCTGAGCGTCTGGCGCAAACGGATCCGGAAGACTATCCGATCTGGGGTTACGCATCCTGGAACCAATTCCGCGACCCATTGGCGGCATTTCTAGGCTGCACGCGCGACGAACTGGCGCTGCTTCGCAATGCCACCGAGGCCAACAGCTACATCGCGAACGGATTGGACATGCAACCCGGCGACGAAGTGCTGATGACCGACCAGGAGCATCCCGGGGGCGAGCAACCGTGGAATCTACGCGCCAAGCGATACGGCATCGTGGTCAAGAAAATTACCTTGCCGAAGCCGGTGCCAAACGCCGCGACGGTGCTGAACCTCTTCAGCGATGCGATTACTCCACGGACGCGCGTGATTTTCTTTAGCCACATCTCCACCGTAACCGGCGTGGTTCTGCCGGCCAAGGAGTTGGCGGCGCTGGCGCGTTCGAAGGGAATTCTTTCCGCGGTGGACGGCGCGCACGTTCCCGGCATGATGAAGCTGAACCTGCACGACCTCGGCTGCGACTTATATACATCCAGCCCGCACAAGTGGCTGCAGGCGCCGAAGGGCTGCGGCTTCCTTTTTGTGCGCGACGAAGTGATCGACCGCATGTGGAACACGCTGGCCACCGAAGGCTGGGACAATCCGAAAATTCGCGCCGAACGCTTCCAGCGCATTGGCAGTTCCAACGTGCCGGTGCTGTGCGGTTTAAGAGCGTCGATCGAGCTGGCGAATGAAATCGGCCTGGATCGCATCGAAAAACGCCACCGCCAGATGGCCGACTACATCCTGCAGGAAATGGTCAAGCGCGGCGCGGTTTCCTGGACTTCGCCGGACCCATCCTTGCGCTGCGGCATCGTCACCGTGAATGTGGCGCCCAACAAAATGCCCGACCTGGAAAACTGGATGTGGAAGGAAAAGAAAATTCGCATTCGTGGCGGCATGCCCAGCAAGATTCGCCTTTCCACGCCGTATTATTTGCTGCGCAAGGACGTCGACCGTTACCTGGCCGCCTATGACGAATATCGCGCGGCCCATCCCTCCGCATAAAAGGGGCATCCAAAAAATCGGGGTAAGCTGGCGGAAGAACCAGTTATCCTGACATACGCAGGCAAACTTACCGGGACGCGCACCTGGCTCACCAAGAGGGACCCTAAACGCATGATTCGGCGGATTGCCAGCTACTCTCCACTTTTCAGCCTGCTTCTGATGCTTGCCACGCCCCCTCTCCGCGCACAGGACAATTACACGCGTGTTGAGTTTGGCGCCCAATATTCCACTGCTCGCCTGACGAACTCAAATCTGGGCGCAACGGATTATTCCGGCTTCGGCGGCCGTTTCGATTGGAATTTCAACCGGCGCCTGGCATTTGAAAGCCAGCTCGATTTTTTCCCTGAACACGCCATTCCGCTGCTGACCATTCAGGGCGGTCAAACTCTCCAGGCGGTGTTCGGAATTCGCGCCAAAGTGATTCAGACGCGCCGCATTTCCGTCTTCGGGTTGATCCGACCGGGGCTCTTCCACTTTACGGATGTTTTGTATTTCAACTCCAACTCCGCAACGGGCTTCGCCGAACAGCCGGAGACGCATTTCGTATTGAACCTGGGCGGCGGAATCGAGTATTACCTGAGTCCGCGGTGGGTGTTGCGCGCTGACCTGGAGGGCGATCCGTACCGCGTTCCGAACAGCCACGTCGCGCTCCCCGGCGGCAGCGCGTTCAGCGTGGGCAAAATTGACGACACTACAAGATTCAGTGTCGGCGTGGCTTACCGGCCCGGCGCGCTGATCGAAAATGAAGAGGAAACCAAGGTTCCCGGCAACTGGGAATTCGGTCCGCTATTTTCAACCATGTTTATAGCACGCGAAGGCCCAACGGACGGCGTGCGGACGGAGCCTGGATTCGGTGGTTATGCTTCCTACCGTTTCTATCACGTGTTTTATTTCGATAGCGACCTGCTTTATTTCCCGCGTGGCTCGAATTCTTCCGGTCCGCATGACGGCGGGGAAATCCTCGAAGGACTCTTCGGGCTGAAAGGCGGAATTCGCCGCAATCATTTCGGCATATTCGGCAAGGTGCGGCCGGGCTTCAACAGCTATTCCGATGCGTTAAGCGCGGTTTCTTCAACTGGACAGGAAAGTTTCAGCCGCTCCACAAATTTCGTGCTCGACCTGGGCGGCATCGTGGAATTTTATCCCGCTGAGCACGGCACGCTGCGCCTGGAGGCCGGCGACACGCATATTTACTTCAACACACGTGATGTCAATTTTGGCGGCACCATCGTTCCAGCAAGCGGCGGCAAATTGCAGCACACCATTCAATTTATCGTGGGATACGGCTGGCGATTCTGAACTCTTCGCACACTTCAAACTGGTGAGGCGTTATGACACAGGATGTTTGGGAAGCTGTGGAACATTATTTCGATAAGGTCCTGGTAGCGCAAGATTCCGCGTTGGAAGATGCGCTGGCAACCGCCGCGGCTGAGAAATTGCCCGCGATCCAGGTTTCGTCCGGGCAGGGCAAATTGCTGCACCTGCTGGCGCGCATCCTGGGCGCGCGTAAGATTCTTGAGATCGGCACACTCGGCGGCTACAGCACCATCTGGATGGCTCGCGCCTTGCCGGAGGGAGGCCGGCTGATCACGCTGGAGGCGGAGCCGAAGCACGCCGACGTGGCGCGAAAGAATTTCGCGCGGGCCGGCGTGGAAAACAAAGTGGAGTTGCGCATGGGGAAGGCGCTCGATACTCTTCCGCAAATCGCGGCGGAGAGAGTCGGGCCCTTCGACCTGTTCTTCATCGACGCCAACAAATCCAACATGCCGGAATACTTCGAGTGGTCGCTGAAACTCGCCCGGAAAGGCAGCGTCATCATCGCCGACAATGTCGTGCGCGGGGGTGCGGTCCTGGAAGCCGATAGCAAAGACGCCGACATCCAGGGCGTGCGGAGGTTTCTGGAAATTGTGGGCAAGGAAAAGCGCGTAAGCGGCACAGCATTGCAAACGGTAAGCACCAAGAGCTACGACGGCTTCGCCATGGTCGTGGTCACTTCGTAATCCGTCATCGGCGAGTAGTGCGCGAATCGTACTCCGCTTCAGGTGTGCTTGATTTCGCGCAGCAGACCGCTGGAAACGTCGTAGACGAAGCCGCGGACTACCACCGTTTCTGGAATCCAGGGATGTGTGCGCAGCTTCTGCAGCTGGTGACGAACGTTTTCTTCGATGTTCTGAAACGCGTAAAAAAACGCAGGTGAAACGGCGGCGGTGCCGGTGCGATTCTGGATGCGGTTGCGCAAATCCTGTTCGCTTGTGTGCATCAATCCGCAATCCGTGTGATTGATGACCATGATTTCTTCCGTGCCCAACAGGTAGTGCGAAACGACCAGCGAGCGCAGCGTATCTTCCGTGACAATGCCGCCGGCGTTCCGGATGATGTGCGCGTCGCCGGTCTTCAATCCCAAGGTACGGATCGAGAGCCGCGTGTCCATGCAGGTGAGGACCGCGAGCTTCCGCTCCGGGCGCGGCGTAAGTTTGCGCAGTTCGTGCGTGCGCGCGTAAATTTCGTTTGCTGCAAGGACTTCGTCAATCACGCTCATGGCTGGTCTAGTTTAACCCAGCCGCTGCATGCACACACGCAAATGCCGGCTCTTCCGCAAAGAAAGAGCCGGCATTCAGCGCTTGCTTCTATTCGGACTCAGGGAATCACGGCGCTGACTTCCCCAGAGTAGCCGCTTTCCGTGCCGGTGGTATCCACCTCGGTCGCAACATAGTAGTAGGTCTGTCCGGAGTTGACGCCCGCGTCGAGATACGACGGCGAGGAAACCATAGATGTGTCCACTCGGCTGTAGGGCCCGCCGGAACTCGTGCCCCGGTAAACATTGAAGCCCGAATAGGTCGAGGAGCCCGGTGTCCAACTCAAGGAAACCGTGTGACTCACAGTCGAGGCTCCCGTTCCGGATAAGGCGATCACCAACGGGGAGTTTGTGGCATTGCTTATCACGGTGACGCTGCCCGATAGGCTGCCCGCCGACGCTGGGGCAAACGTGGCAGTGAAGGAAGTGGATTGTCCGACGGCAAGGCTCAGCGGCAATGTGATTCCGTTGACGCTGAAGCCCGTCCCGCTTGCGCTGACCTGCGAAATGGAAACGCTGGAATTCCCGGTGTTGGTAACTGTAAAGCTCTGCGTCGCGCTGGTTCCCGTGGTCAGGCTGCCAAAGCTAAGCGACGTGGGATTCACCGACAATTGCAAAGCGGAAGCAATACCCGACCCACTCAGGGAAACGCTCAAGGCGGGATTCGTGGCATTGTTTGTTAGTGTGAGACTCCCGGAAAGACTGCCTGCCGAGGCCGGCGTGAAGCCTACGTTGAACGATGCAGAGCCACCGGGGGCCACGGAAAGTGGCAAGGTCAATCCGGACAAGCTAAACCCAGTTGGGCTCAAAGACGCCTGGGTCACGTTAAGAGTTCCCGAACCCGGATTTTGCACGGTAATAGTCTGCGTATTAGCGACACCCACGGCCACGTTTCCAAAGGCAACGCTGGAGGGAATAACCGAGATCATAGGTTTGGTACCCGTCCCGCTTACCGGGATCGTCGCAGGTGAATTTGTTGCTGTGCTGACCACGCTGAGACTGCCCGACACGCTACCCGTTGCTGTGGGTGCAAAGCTGGCGGTCAGTGGAAGGCTCTGACCGGCGGCAAGAGTTGCTGCGCCGGAAAATCCGCTGACGCTGAATCCCGAGCCCGTGATAGTCACTTGAGAAATGCTCACGGAACCTGTTCCGGTATTGGTCAGCGTGAACGGCAGCGAGCTTGAGCCGTACACCGGTTGATTGCCAAAGGCAATTGCAGCCGGGTTGAAAGAGAGCTGATAGGTTTGGGTCGTAGCGGTTCCGGTGCCGCTCACCTGGATCGTCGCAGGCGAATTTGTCGCAGTGCTGACCACGGTTACGCTGCCAGAGACGCTACCCGCCGCGGTGGGCGCAAAGTTGACTGCCAGCGAAAGGCTTTGGCCCGGAGCGAGAGTGGCCGCACCGGAGAAACCGCTGATGCTGAATCCAGGCCCCGCAGCTGTCACTTGTGAAATGCTCACGGACCCCGTCCCCTTATTGGTGGCGGTGAACGGCAATGTGCCAGCGGTTCCCACCGCTTGGTTGCCGAAGCCAAGACTTCCTGTACTAAGAGAGAGCAAATACGTTTGCGCCGAAGGAGTGCCGGTGCCGCTGACGGGGAAAGTCTCTGGAGAATTTGTGGCCGTGCTGACCACGCTTACCCTGCCCGAGACGCTTCCCGTCGCAGTGGGCGCAAACCTGATCACCAGCGAAAGGCTCTGGCCAGAGGCAAGAGTTATCGCGCCGGAAAAACCGCCGATGCTGAATCCGGGACCTGTAGCAGTCACTTGTGAAATGGTGACGGAGCCCGTCCCCTTATTAGTGGCGACGAACGGCAACGAGCCAGTGGTTCCGACCGCCTGATTGCCGAAACCGAGTCCTCCCGTGTTGAGCGAGAGCACGTACGTTTGCGCCAGAGCAGGAGCCATCCCTGTTCCCGATACGGCGACCGTCGCCGTTTGCGTGCCTTTCTGGGTTGTGGCGATCGTGAGGCTTCCGCTAAAGGTAGCCACGGAATTCGGCCGGAAGGCAACTTGAAACGAAGCGCTGGCGTGGGCGGGAAGGTACAGCGGTAACGCCGGACCGGAAATAGCAAATTGAGGAAGACTGCTCAATACGCTGTTGAGCGTCTCCCCGTTGCGACTATTGTTGGTCACAACCAGCGTACTTGTGCTTGCCGTATTTTCGGTGACCGAACCAAAGTTGATCGTTGTTGGAGAGATTCCCACGGCCCGAGCAGATGAAGGAAAAAGGACTGTACCGAGAACGATGATTCCAACAAAAAGACACACCAGTCGCGTCTGTGACATATGAGGCCAACCCTTCGTTATAGTTTTTAGAGCGCGGCCGGAACGGAGAGGGTGGGCGTAGCGTTTCGCGACTCGTCTTTCTTACTTACAAGGCCACAGTAACTTTGGAGTGGTTCTATTACTACTGGCGGCGAGAACAGGATTGGGACAGGTCCGCAGTTTTGCTCTCGGACAGATCAAACCTGTCCCTGGTCGTAAGACATGTCCGACGTAGCATTGCCCCGAAATGGGGCAGCGCTGTTTGCGGAGTTTCCGATCTGTAGAATCGCTTGCCGTTTGCTGCCTGGATGGAGAGTGTTTGGCCTGTACTATTCCGGTATCAATTCTGTTTCTTTGCCGAGCTCAAGCGAGTGCCGTAGCAAGCCCTGGCTTTCATCGGAACAGAAGTTGTGCAAACTCCGCCAGGTTGCGCCGCCACACCAGCCAGGTGTGCGCCCCGGGTGTTTCGATGTCCGCATGCCGAATATTTTTTGCGGCCAGCCACTTGCGAAAACTCCGATTGATTTCAATCAAATGATCATCGGTGCCGCACGCGATCCACAGCAATCGCAACCGCGCATTTGTGCTTGCATCCTGTCCAGGGAATTCCTTGTCGAACTCCGGCGAGAGGCCGCCAGAGCTGAACGCGCCAATCCACGCAAACTCGTTCAGGTTATTCAGCCCGGTAAACAGCGATTCCGCTCCGCCCATCGAAAGGCCGGAAATGGCACGCGAGTCCCGATCGCTCTTGACGAGATACTCGGACTCCACCCGCGGAATGACTTCGGTGAGGAGCGCATCGATAAAGCGATCGAAGTTTCGTTGACCAATGCCCGGATCGCGGAGAGCTCCGGCGCCAAGCGAAAGAATTTCCGGCGCGCCATAGCCCAGCGGCATCACGATCAGCATCGGCTTGGCTTTGCCGCGCGCGATCAGATTGTCCAGAATCACGTTGGCGCGGCCCACCGCCGTCCAAGCGTCCGCGTCGTCGCTGTAGCCGTGCAGCAGGTAAAGAACTGGATAGGTTTGTTTCCCGCGCGGGTTATAGCCCGGCGGAGTGTAGACGAAATACCCGCGTTCATCGCCCACCACTTTCGACCGGTAAAAGTGGTGATGAATCACGCCACGCGGCACGTTGGAAATTTCCCAGGCGGGCCAGGTGGAATTGTTGGAATCACCGGATGCGGGCGGAACGCGCAATTCATTCGCGCGATAAAGAAAATTTGGCTTAATCGTGTTGTTTGATGGATCAAGCACCGCCGCGCCGTCGACGAGAAAAATGTAACCGTAGTAGTCAGGCGCAAGCGGCTCCGTGGTTACGCTCCAAATTCCCTCAGCGTCTTTCTGCATCGCCAGTGAATTAGCCGCGCCATCGATGCGCACGCTAACCTCTTTAACATCGGGCAGCCGCAACCGGAACGTCACACGATGATCAGCCAGCACCTCCGGCGAAGTGACCGGTGCCGGCGGCATCTGCGGCGACGCAACTTGCGGTTGGGGCTTTTGAGCGGGCGGTGCCTGTGCGCGAACGATTGCGCCCGCGAGCAGAATCACTGAGACGATTCGCATCGGTTTCATGATCAACCTTAGGATTTACGTACAGCCCGTTCAAGTGGTCGTACAACGTGCTGTCGATAATATCGACGTAGCTTCTCGACCATAGCGTTTCCGCGATGAGTTCTTCATCCGTGCGAATGCTCTTTGTCGTTGCCGAGGCACCATCCATCAATGCCCATCCGGTAGCTCTCTTCTCACTTCCTGTCAGATCGATCCCTACAATTCGAGGAACGTGCCAATCGGCGGAAGACTGTTGAAGCAGCCGTGAAACGATATCTGTTGCATCCGATTGACAAGAAACATGCCTAAGCACAGCTCGTTTGTTGGACTTTGGAAGTGGCGCAAGACCCGTGAAGATGGAAGCCATTGGACTCTTCAGGGAAGAGACGGTGTCCTTGGTCAGACGGTCATAGGCAATCTCCATGATCGCCTTTAAGTGGACGACGTCTTCGGTGTTGTATCGGATCAACTGCTCCAAGGCAGTTTTGTCCCCGCGCAGATGCTTGGCCCAAAGAACAGTAGCGTCAAAACCAGTTAAGTCTTCGACGGACTCGTCACGCTTAAGTCCAAATTTCTCCTCTACCGATTTCAGACCGCCTTTGATACCGAGGCGGCGAGTAACCCAGCGAAGATCAATGTGAATGGGTGGAAGAACCAAATCTGGAAATGCAAGTTTCAGGAACCGTAGGTCGAAGCCAGATCCATTGAACGTGACTACGACCGAATAGTTTTTCAGCTGTGCGGGTAACTCGTTGAGATTCTCACCTTCGACAAAAACCTTGTACCGGCGGCCGTCATACAACCCAACCATCGTGACGCTGTCAAAAACAGAAGACAGCCCCGTAGTCTCAATGTCGAGATAGACGCAGTCATCGGCAAACTCAGGATAGATACGCCATGCTTCGCCTAATGCCGAGAGCCGCTCGAAGAACTTCGCGTCCCTTCGACGGACGGCTTCGCGGGAACGAGGAATATATTCGTCAAGCTTCTGATGGAGGCGACCGCCGACGGCGCCGAAGCGCTTTTCGAAACGGTCGGCATCATCCCAGCTGCGAATGCCGTGTTTCCAAAGCTCGCGCTCCGTCTCCTTACCAATGCCCGGAATGTGAATGAAGGTCTGTTGCAGCATAGGACCATCCACTTCAGCCTGTCGTCTATCTGGTACGTGTTATCACATTCGCATTATAGCGTAAAGAGTATTGGACATCATAGTTGAAAAACTACAGAATGGTGCTCCAGATTCTCTTTAATTATGTCAAAAACTATTGACATTGAATGGAAACAAAAACTGGCCGACCAGATTAAAGAGGCGCGGGAGTCTGCCAATTTAACTCAGGATGAGTTGGCTAAAATACTGGGTGTCAGCAGACAGATGGTCATCAACTACGAGAAAAATAAAGGTGTACCTGCAATTAACGTTCTCGCTCAGATGGCTGTCGAGTTCGAGGCGAGGTTCAAAATCAAAGATCTGATAATAAGCGTCGAACAGGTTTCGCCCCGACTCAGGTCGGTACCCAAGCAACTTAGGTTGGATTTTGAGAAATCGCAGACGTTCCAGGGGGCAGTCATAAGTATTACCCCTAAAGAAGGACAGATTCTTATCAGTGCGAAGATTCCCGCCTAACGTAAAGCACTGTTGACATCGGATGGCCAAATCCAAAGCAGTCCAGAGGTATCATTTCCCCCGCTCTATAAGCTACCCTCGCGTTTTCTTGACCCTGTGCGCGGGCGGCAAGTACACTAGATAATTCCGGATGGTGCCCGAACTGTGGCAGCCGGGCTTGACGGAGAAGACCCCAAAGCCAACGCGGCAGTTGGTGTGAACCGGCGGCAAAAGCCGCCCGAGCGTTGCAGCATGAGGTTTTCCCGGGCCGATGAAGATTCGACGAAGAAACAAGGGGGAATGCTTTGCCAAAGCGTACATATCAACCGCGGAAACGCCGCCGCGCCAAGACACACGGGTTTCGCGTGCGTATGAAGACCAAGGGTGGCCGCAAAGTGCTGGCGGCGCGCCGCAAGAAGGGCCGTCATCGCCTTACGCCAGAGTGATGGCGTTGGCCCCGCAACGGGCCAGAAGTTTCCTCGCGAAGCCAAGCTGGTGCGGAAAAGCGAATTCGATCTGGTGTACCGCGCCGGCAAACGCCGCTCGAGTTCCCACTTCACTGTTTTCGTTCGCGCCAGTGGACAGCCGATCAGCCGCTTCGGGTTCAGCATCAAGAAGGCCTTGGGCGGAGCGGTGGTGCGCAACCGCATGCGGCGGCGCCTGCGGGAAATTGTCCGCTGCCACCGGCAGGAGATAACCTCGGGATGGGACATCGTCATTCATCCGAAGCAGAGTGTGGCCACGGCGCCGATGCCGGCGTTGACGGCGGATTTTCTGCGGATGTTGAAGGGGTTGTGAATTTCCCTTCCCCCACGAGGAGGGAGGAGCAAGCTCCTCCCCTACAAACGGATCGCCCTGCGGGCGGGCGGAGCTTCGCGGTTCGCGCAGCGCTGTTTGCGCTTAGTTTCTACAAGGCCTACCTTTCGGTTCTTTTTGCGGGCACTTGCCGGTATGAGCCGACCTGCTCGCGTTACGCGTACGAAGCCATTGAACGATTTGGAGTGTTGCGCGGCGGCTGGCTGGGATTGAAGCGGCTGCTGCGGTGCCAACCGTTTTCAGGAAAATTTGGATACGACCCGGTTCCGGAGAAATGGGAAGAGATGCGAGCGAATTCCGACGTAGTGGGTAAGACGCGCGAGGTGCAGCTGTGAGCACTCCGCCGATGAATCAGTTGCCTCCGCTGGGGAAATCCAAAGACAAATTCACGCCGGAGTTGCGCATCCTGGTGGCCTCCCTTTTGTCCATGGGAGTGATTCTGCTCTGGGCAAAGTTTTTTGGGCCGAAGCCGCCGGTGAATCCCCCGCAGGAAAATCAACCCGCGCAAGTTTCGACCGCAACCCCGGGGAGCACAGCCCCGGTAAACACGGCGGCCAGCATGGCAGCGACTCCTGCAAAGATTTCCGCGGCACCCGCGGTCGCGGCGACGGCGGATTCGCAAGAGCGCACGATTGTGGTGGAGAACGCTCTCTATCGCGTGGAATTTTCCAATCGGGGCGCGGTGGTAAAAAGCTGGCAGCTGAAGAATTACAAGGACGATTGCGACGGTAAGCGCAAAGACGAGGCCTGCTTTGAAGATAACGTCGTAAAACAGCAAGGCACGCTGGATCTGGTGCACAAGCAGGCTGCTGCGGAAAGAGGTGGATGGCCTTTCGCTCTGGTTTTTGACGATCCGCAACTCGGGACCCTGGCCAATTCCGGACTTTACAAAATTTCTAGCGATGCAAATTCCCTGGAGGCTCCGGCGGACCTGACGTTTACGTGGAGCGACGGCCACCTGCAGGTCACTAAGAAATTTCATTTCGACCACTCTTATACCGTGAGCGTCGAGACGACCGTGACCAACAACGGCAATCACGTCATGGCCGGCGTGGCGTGGCTTGGCGGCTTCGGCGATCCGACGGTGACCAATCCCATCCCCGTGGAGACGGTTTTCACTTTCTATAGCGAAGGCGGGAAGCTGACATCGCTGCCGCATAAGAAGCTCGAAGGACCGGAAAAATGGGGCAACGTCTGGCAAGGCGGCAAGGAATTTACCGGCATTGAAGACCGCTACTTCGTCGCCGCGTTCCTTCCTCCGCTGAATGAGCCGACACCGCTGCAAACGCGCTACTGGAAGGTATTCCACAACATCAAGGTGGACGGGAAAGACCAGTCCGAGCCGGTTCCGGAAATTGCCACGGCTACCGCGGCCCAGAACATGGCTTTGCGTGTTTACGTTGGACCGAAGGATTACGACGATTTGAAGGCCATGCACCCGCCGCTGCATTCGCTGGTGCAATTCGGATACCTGGAGTTTATCGCCGATCCGCTGTTTCACGGCCTGAAGTGGGTGCACAAATACGTTCCGAACTACGGCTGGGCGATTGTGGTGCTCACCCTGGTCATCAATATGCTGCTTTTCCCGCTGCGCATTTCCAGCTACAAGACGACGCTGAAGATGCAGCGCGTGGCGCCGGAGATCAAGCAGATCCAGGAGCGCTACAAGAAGTACAAGATGAACGACCCGCGCAAGGCCGAGATGAACAAGGAAGTGATGGCCATTTACTCGCGCGAGGGAATTAATCCGATCGGCGGCTGCTTCCAGATGTTTTTGCAGATGCCCATCTGGTTCGGGCTGAACCGGGCGTTGAGTTACGCCATCGAACTGCGGCATACGCAATGGCTTTGGATTTCGGATTTGGCGTCCAAGGATCCTTATTACGTGCTTCCGGTGCTGGTGGGCGTGACGATGTATCTGGTGTCGAAGATGACCCCGATGACGGCCACCGACCCGCAGCAAGCGCAGATGATGAAAATCATGCCGCTCACTTTTTCGGTGATGTTCGTAGTTTTTCCGTTTTCGAGCGGCTTGGCGTTGTATATTTTAACCAGCAGCCTTGTGGGTATCGTCCAGCAGTGGTACCTGAACAGGACGCATCCCCTTCCCGCCCCGGCCAAGCCAACGCGCGCCAAGAACTAAGGTCAGCTCGTTTGCCGCGAGGAATCGTTCCTGGCCCGACGAGTGTGTTGAGATCATCATGATGAAAGAACTGGTTCACGAAGGAAAACTGGACCGCGCAGCGGCGGCGGAAGCGTTGCAGGAATTTTTGCAAACCATGTTGCGGGCTGGTGGCCTGGATTTGAAGGTATCCGTGCGTGCGGTGGAACTATCCGCGGGCGGTGAAGAGGGCGAAGCAGAAGTGCTCGCCGATCTCGATGGTAGGGACAAGGAAATTTTGCTGGCTCGTAGTGGTGAGGTATTGAAAGCGCTGGAGCATCTGGCGTTTCGCGCGCTTCGGCTGGAGCCGGCATTTCACGAAAAAATTCATCTGGATTGCGCGGGCTACCGGGCGCTGCGATTTGAAGAGTTGCGGATGACGGCGCGGGTGGCGGCGGAACGCGTGCAGTCTTCACGGCAACCGTTTCCATTAAACCCCATGTCGTCGCGGGAGCGGCGGATTGTGCATCTGGCGCTGAAGGATTTTCCCGGTGTGAGAACCGAGAGCATTGGCACCGGCGAAGAGCGCCAGGTGGTAATTCACCCGGCGAACAAATGAGCGAGAATTTTTGAGTGCGGAGGCGGAGCCTCTGCTTTTACGGATTAAGATTTGCACTCAAGTTTTCGATTTGCTGCGGTGTTGAAGCCGTAAAAGCGAGAGCTTCGCTCTCGCACTCAATATAGTTCCTGCCTACTTTTTGACCCAACCTTGAGAGAGAACTTCCCCGTTGGCATTGAAGCGCACGCGATATTCGAAGGATGGCGGGCGGTCGCGGCGAATCTGGGG
>DATHOY010000084.1:0-25209 GCA_035484435.1 Vulcanimicrobiaceae bacterium
TTGCTGGAAAGCGAACTCTTCGGTTACGAACGAGGCGCCTTCACCGGCGCGGTGCGCAGCAATCCCGGGAAATTTGAAATTTGCAAATCCGGCACCATCCTGCTGGATGAAATCGGCGAAATCTCCCCCGCGTTGCAGGCCAAGCTGCTGCATGTCTTGCAGGACAAAACCGTCTGCCGCCTCGGCGGGAGCGCGACCGTCAAAGTCGAAGCCCGGGTCATCGCCGCCACCAACATTGACATTTGCGAGGCCCTTGAATCGGGTGCGCTTCGTCAGGACCTTTATTACCGCCTGAACACCTTCGTCCTGCGCGTTCCTCCACTCCGTTCGCGGCCCGAGGAAATTCCTGCTTTGCTCAACCATTTCATAGCGCGGTTTGCTCCTCTCTATGGCTGCCAGATCACCTTGCCATCGACGCGGCTCCTCGCCGCCTGCCTGCAGTATCCGTGGCCGGGGAATATCCGCGAACTGCAGAGCTTCACCCAGCGTTTTCTGATCCAGGGGGACGAGGAACTTTCCATTCGGGAACTGCAGCAGGCCGCAACTCTGAGCGCGGGAATCACCGATGCAAGCGACTCGCTTCGTGAACCGTCTTTCATGACTCTAAAAAAACTCGGCCGCGCGGTGAAATGCAACGCGGAAAAACCGGCGATTGAAAAAGTGCTCCAGGAAACTCGCTTCAACCGCAAAGCCGCCGCCCGCCGCTTGAAAATCAGCTACAAGGGGCTGCTGCGAAAACTTCGGGAATACGAACTGGACGACAAAACTTCCAGGTTGTCCAGCCAAGCCGTTGAATTCCATGGGTGAACCCCTTGAGGGAGAAGACCATGAACGCCAAGCCGCTCAAACTGTTGTTGCTCGAGGACGGCTGCAAAGATGCGCGTTGCCTGCAGAAAGCCATCGCGGACGGTGGTTCCTTCGAATGTGATTTGGTCAGAATAGATGAGCTCGAACATGCTCTCGCGGAACGATCCGAAGAGCCGCCGATCCTCCTTTTGCGCTCGGCCGATTCCAGTTCGCGGCTCTCCACCGATCTAAAACGCATCCGTGAAATCGCTTCCAATGTTCCTGTACTGGTTCTGCCGAACAAGCAACACGGGCTCCTCCATCCGGGCTCGGACGCTGGCGACGATCCAAAAAGCAATGGGCATCACCGGATGAGCCTGAAAAAGCTTGCCCGCATCCTCCGCTGCGGCCTCCGGCAGATGCAAGTCGAATCGGAGCTTTCCCATCTCGCCATTTCCGATGAGCTTACCGGATTGTACAACCGGCGCGGCTTTCTGCTGCTCGGCAGCGAACGCATGAAGCTCGCCCACAGCTTGAAGAAAAACGTCCTCCTCTTTTTTGCCGATCTGGACAACCTGAAACAGATTAACGACCAGTATGGCCACCAGGAGGGCGATCAGGCTTTGCTCAAAACCGCGGACGCCTTCCGAAATACGTTCCGCAATTCCGATATCACCGGACGCTTCGGCGGTGACGAGTTCACCGCCCTGGTCATCGAGGATTTTGGCCACACTTCCGACACCATCTCCAAGCGCTTGCAGGACAACATGGCGGAACTTTCCGCCAACAACACCCAATATCCTCTCTCGCTGAGCGTGGGCATGACCCGCTACGCCGCCGAATTCCGCTCTTCCCTCAACAAGCTTATCGCTCAGGCAGACCAGGCTCTTTACAAACAGAAGCAGGCGGGTCGCGGCTCTCCCAACGGAAATCCCCCCGTCATGTTTCCCGGATCCAGACGTGGATTCGCTCAGTTCGGATTTCGCGCTCCGGAGGCTTCCATAGCTCATCGTGCGCAGGGAAAATCCCGGAAATCTTCCGCGGGAACAATCTGAACACATCCGCTTTCCCGATCCCCGATGCATAGAAGTATCGGCACAAGAGCAAAGTTTGAAACTGTCCGGCACAGGAGGGGAAAATCATATGAGAGACGGGCGTGGGGAATCCCGAATCGCGGTCGGGAGTCTGGGGCAACTTGAACTGCTCGGCAAACCACGTGATTCGGAGTGCGCGCGGTTTGAAAACATCAGTGAGCATGGCGCGCGCGTGTTAAGCCGCCGCCTGTGGCAGTCCGGGGATCGTCTCCTCATCAGCTCCCGGTGTCCTCCTTTTTGTTCCGCCACAGCAAACGTGATTTATTGCCAATACCTCAGGGATGGTCTGTATGCGATCGGTTGCAGGTCCGCCAACGGCGGCATTCTTCGATTGCTGGAACAGAGGGCAGCTTTCCGCCTGAAGGGCACCCAGGCTGCCGGGCACTTATCCGATTCTCTGGGTTTCGCCGATCCGGTCCACTCAAAATCGTAATCAAATGCAATGCACGGAACGATCCGTCGCGAAACCCTCCGTTTTTTCACCGCGTGGCGGGCATCCACTCGAATAATCTCCGCAGTCGACTCCCCCGGGGAAATTTCCATATAATCCCCAAGGCATCCGCACCCTCTCGGCCTTGAACAGATCGCAACTTGGGGAGCTGACATCATGAAACCGAACGCTGCCGTTGTTGGCCTGGGATTTGTCGGCCGGGCCCATGTTGAATCTCTGCGGCGTCTCGGTATCCCGGTTCGCGGCGCCCTCGGCAGCTCCGCCGAGACCACATCCGCCGCTTGTAAATCACTGGGCCTGGAGCGAGCGTACGCTTCGCTCGAAGAACTCGCCGCCGATCCCGCGGTCGACGTGGTTCACCTCTGCACTCCAAATTACCTTCACTTCCAGCAAACCGGCAGCCTGATGCGCGCCGGCAAACACGTCCTCTGCGAAAAACCTTTGACGCTGGACTCCGCGGAGTCGGAACTCCTTGTCGCTCTCGCCCGTGAATCCGGAAGAGTCGGCGGCGTCGCCTACAACCTGCGTTACTACCCGCTCTGCCAGGAGGCTCGTGCCCTCGTCGAGAAAGGCGCCATTGGCCAACCCAAGCTGGTTCATGGCAGCTTTTTGCAGGACTGGCTGCTCTATCCCACGGATTGGAATTGGCGGCTCGATCCGAAACTCGGCGGCCAGTTGCGCGCCATTTCTGACATCGGCACACACTGGCTCGATCTCGTTACCTGGATTACCGGCCGCAAGGTCACCGAGCTTTGCGCCGATCTGGTCACCGTGGTGCCCATCCGCCAGAAACCTCGCGGCCGCGTCGAGACTTTTCAGAAAGCCGATCCCGCGAATGCCGATCCGGTGCCCATTGAAACCGACGACTACGGTTCCGTTTTGTTCCACCTCGAAGGCGACTTAAGCGGCGCGATGACCGTATCGCAAGTCAGCGCCGGACGCCGCGCTCGCCTGTGGTTCGAAATCGACGGCACCGAAGGCTCGCTCGCGTGGAATTCGGAAGAGCCTGGAACACTGTGGATCGGCCGCCGCAATCGCGCCAACGAAGAACTCCCGAAAGATCCCGCACTCCTTAGTCCGCAGGCGCGCCGCTACGCCGCCTATCCCGGCGGCCACGCCGAGGGCTATCCGGACACGTTTGTTCAGCTCTTCCGCGATTTTTACGATTACATCGAGGCAGGCGATCTGAAGGCCCCGCGAACCTTTCCTACTTTCGAAACGGGCAACGAGGAAATGGTTCTCTGCGAAGCGATTGAACAGAGTTCCCGCACCCGGGCCTGGGTTTCCGTCGGCAGCAATTGAGCTGCAAAAAAGGTTTCAATCCTTCAGCGCGTTTCGGAATTCCCCGCTTCCGGCGATGGAACCTTCGGCTCCCATCTGCTGTTCGACGCAGTCTCAAATAATTTTTTGAGATTCAGAAACGGTTTCTCCACCAAATACCTCGAAGCGATAGCGAGCAAATACGAAATCAAAACGATAATCCAGAACGCCAAAACCGGGTGAGCGTCCTTCCAGTGAAGCCGTTTGAATGCGTCGTCCGGAATTTTGTGTAGCAGGTACAGTGCGTAGCTGATCGTGCCTGTAAAGATCAGGAACCGGTTCGTCACCAGCGCCCGGAACCCCGCGTTCGCCTCGAACAGGCCCAGATACACGAACGCTGCCGAAGCGGCCGCCGCCATCGAGAATGTCAGCCACATCACTCCGTACGCCGCTGTCGCGATCGCCAGCGGCACCCCAATCAGAAATACAATCCACGCCGGCTTCAGTAGCCGTCCCGGCGCAAATCCGGACTTGCGCACAAGAATCGCCAGCAGCGCCCCCGCCATCAATCCGTCCAGCCGGCAAAACGGATTCGAATAGATGATCCAATGCCGCCCAAGAAAGTCCAATCGAAGCCATGGGGATCCCAACAAAACCACCCACGCTATGATCCGCAATCTCCCCACGGGGAGATATCGCACGAAAAACGGCCACACCAGGTAGAACAGCTCCTCCACCGCCAGCGACCACGATACTCCCAGCGGCCCCACCGCCAGCGCCGGCGCGTTTACCAGAAAATTTTGCAGGAAAAATGGGTACGACCACCACGGAGTGGACCGCTGAAAAAGCTCCGCCGTGTCCTGGGGACGCAGCAGTGGCACGATCACAAACATGAACACCAGCACCGCGTAATACAGCGGCCAGATTCGCAGCCCGCGCCGCGCATAAAAATTCCGGAAGTAATGCTCCGAGGGTTTCGTATCCAGCAGAATTCCGGTAATCAGGAACCCCGACAGCACAAAGAAGAGATCCACTCCCATCCAGCCGTAATTCGTTACCAGCGAAAGCGGGGGGAAATCCAAGCCATGCAGATTGTGGATCACCACAACAAGGATGGCGATGCCGCGGATGGCATCGAGTTGAGGGATTTTCTTCTGCATGGGCGGCGCCAGCCGCTCAACTCCCAGGGACCGCTGAACGGTGAACGATTGGCTACTTTTCTATCGTGCGCGCCGCAAAAGGTCAATTACACAGGCGGGTAGTGTCTTTACAAAAGTACTCCCGTTAAGTAAATCGCCACGATTCAAATCAGTAGCTTAGCTCAAGGATGGAATCGCCCTGCAGGTGGTAGAAGCTCGCCAACTCCCGCCGGCGGAGAAGTTCATCCGCGAGAAGATCCGCAATAAATTCGATTTGCCGGTACATCTTTTTTTTCGGGTCGGCGCAGCGTTCAAAAAGGACCACTGCACTCTTCGTCTCGGCCTTCTTCTCCCCATACGTATACCAGAAGCAAACGGAAACCGTTTGCGTGGGGTCCGCGCCGAGCTCCGCCGGGTAGGGCAGGGGACGGTCCGCAAGCAGAATATGGAAATTCCGCCCGTCGGAGCGCGAGATCATGGGGATTCCCTCCGAGAAGCGGAAGAGCACGGCTTCCTCGCCAATCCATTCGCAATGTGGGCAGACATTGAAATTTCGGAATTCGGCAGGGGAGGGTTCCAGCACGTAATTCAGCAAGGGACACCTCAAACGCGAGCGTCATTCAAACTGCGAGCGCTCTGGGTGGAGTGCGCGCATGGGCCAATGGCCAGAGTATCTTATTTATTTAGTAACGACGTCAAGGAAAAGCTCAATTAAATTGGTATAACTAACGCCCTGTGCGGATCAGGATTCGGCCTGGCAAGCTCCCTTCAGGGCAGCGGCGATTTCGCTCTCTGAATACCGCAACTCGCACAGAATACTCCGGTTGTGCTCCCCAAGCAGCGGCGGGGGCATCCGGTACACAATCGGCTGCTCCTGGAATCGAATCGGGTTGGCAATACTGCGTGCACTCTGCAGCGTGGGGTGCTCCAACTCCACCACCAACCCGCGTGCCACGGTTTGCGCGTCCCCCAAAGCCTCACCCACGGTCTGGATCGGGGCCACCGGAATATCGGCTGCCTTCAGTCTCGTCAACCAGGCGTCGCTTCCCGAAACGCCGAAATACCCTTGTAGAATCGGAATCAGCTGCTCGCGATTCTGATTTCGCACCGCATTATTCGCGAAACGCGCGTCGCTCCCAAGCTCCTCCGCTCCAAGAATCCCCACCAGGCGCCGCCACTGCTCCTGCGTTCCCACTCCCACTACAAAATATCGTTCGTCGCTCCCGCGGAACAATTGATACGGCACGATATTCGGGTGTGCATTCCCCCATCGTTGCGGCGACACGCCCGCATTCAGATAACTGCTCCCTACATTCGCCAGCCAGGTCAATTGCGAATCGAACAGCGCCATGTCCAGGTAGTCGCCCTTCCCGCTCCGCTCGCGCGCATACAGCGCGCCCAGAATCCCCATCGCCGAGTACATCCCCGTCGTCATGTCCGCGATGGCGATTGGAAACCTCAGTGGCCCGCCGCCGGGATCGCCTGTAAAGCTCATCACCCCAGCTTCGGCCTGGGCGAGAATATCGTAGCCGGGCTGTTCCGCTTTGGGGCCGCTGAATCCGTACCCGGAAATGCTGCAGTAGATCAGCCGCGGATTTTTCGCTCGCAACGCCTCCGGATCGATTCCTCGCCGTTGCAACGAAACTTTGGATGGCTGATTGCAAATAAAAACGTCCGCGGTGGAGAGCAAACGCTGTAAAATTTCTCCACCAACGGGATGGTCGTAATTCAGCGTGATCGACCGTTTGTTGCGATTGGTGGCCAGATAATACGCTGATTCTGTGCCGACAAAAGGGGGTCCCCAGCCGCGCGACTGGTCGCCGCACCCCGTGCGCTCAACCTTGATGACGTCTGCGCCCAGATCCCCCAGCAGCATCGCGCAATAGGGGCCGGCCAGCGCTTCAGCGAGTTCAACGACACGGATCCCGTCGAGGACCATGCTCATGGAAGGGAATTATAGCGGACAATCCGCGGATTCGCCGTCATCCCCACTTAGAACGCAAACCGATGTCCTTCCTTGCTTGAGAGGAGCCCATCCCCGACAATATGTCTACCGATCAAAACGCGGAAAATGTGGCGGCGCAACCGAACGCGCCGGATGGAGACCCCGGAAAGATGTCGAGCGAGACGCACCCACCAAAACGATTTGTCGCTTATTTCTCGATGGAAATTGCCCTGGAAAATCAGATTCCCACTTACAGCGGCGGCCTCGGTGTTCTTGCCGGCGACACCATCCGCGCCGCGGCGGACATCCGCCTGCCGATGGTTGCGGTCTCCCTCCTCTATCGCAAAGGGTATTTCCGGCAACACCTTTCCGAAGAAGGCGCGCAGTCCGAAGAAGCCGTTGAGTGGGACGTGGAAAAGCACTTGAAAGAAGAAGAGCCGCGCGTCTCGGTCACTCTCGAAGGGCGCAAAGTGGAATTGCGCGCCTGGCGTTACACCGTCAAAGGCGTCCGCGGGTACGAAGTTCCGGTCTATCTTCTGGATGCCGATCTTCCCTCTAACGACCAGCGCGATCGCGACCTCACCGGGCAGCTTTATGGCGGGGATCCCTACTATCGCCTCTCGCAGGAAGTTATTCTCGGCATCGGCGGCGTGCGCATGCTTCGCTCGCTCGGCCACGACGAACTGATGCGCTATCACATGAACGAAGGCCATGCCGCTCTGCTCACCCTGGAATTGCTGGGCGAGGAATCCAGCCACGCGGGCCGCGCTTCCGTCAACGGGGAAGACATCGAGCGGGTTCGTGCCAAGTGCGTCTTCACCACCCACACTCCCGTCCCCGCCGGCCACGACAAGTTTCCCGTCGAGTACATGACCCGCCTCTTTCCTGACCAGAATCGTTTCTTCGATGGGAAGGACGCTTCCTCCGCTGATCTCGTCCGCAGCGTTTTGCAGGTGGAACAGGATTATCCCGACCTCGCGGAAGCCGCCAGGCGCGGGGCCTCCATCAATATGACGTATCTCGCGCTCAGCCTCAGCAACTACGTCAACGGCGTCGCCAAACTCCACGGCGAAGTATCCCGCAAAATGTTTCCCAATGTCCCTATCGAAGCCATCACCAACGGCGTACACGCCGCCACCTGGGCCGCTCCCTCATTCCGCGAGCTATTTGACCGCATGATTCCATCCTGGCGCGAAGATAACTACAGCCTTCGCGGTGCCCTTGGTTTGCCTCCTGAGGAAGTCTGGGCCGCCCATCTTCTCGCTAAGCACGACCTGCTCGAAACCGTGCGCAAGAAAACCGGCCTGAAGCTGGACCCCGACGCTTTCACCATCGGCTTCGCGCGCCGCGCCACTGGCTATAAACGCGCCGACCTCATCTTGAGCGACCTCGATCGCCTTCGCCAGATTGCCAAAAACGCCGGCCCGTTCCAGATCGTCTACGCAGGCAAAGCCCACCCGCGGGATGGCGGCGGCAAGGACATCATCAAGAAAATTTTCAAGGCAAAAAAAGCTCTCAAGAAAGCCATTACTATTGTTTTCCTGGATGACTACGACCTGAACCTCGGCGGCAAGCTTACCGCCGGCGGGGATTTGTGGCTCAACACGCCGCAATATCCCCTGGAAGCCTCCGGCACCAGCGGCATGAAAGCCGCCCTGAACGGTGTGCCCAGTTTGAGCATTCTCGACGGCTGGTGGGTGGAAGGTAACATCGAAGGGGTAACCGGCTGGTCTATCGGCGAAGCCCATCGCGGCGATCCCGGCCCCGAAACTCCCGTGGACAACGTGCAAGACGCGGAAAGTCTTTATTCAAAACTGGAAGGCGTGATTCTTCCCCTGTATTACAGCAGCCGCGAGCGTTACCTCGACATCATGCGGCACGCCATTGCCATCAACGGCTCGTTCTTCAACACCCAGCGCATGGTTCAGCAGTACATCACCGACGCTTACTTGCGCTAGCGCGCCGCGCCTGCACCACTTCTTCCGGCCGCACTTCCAGAATCATCACCCGTCGCGGCAGCTCGCGGAATCCCGCCTTGCGGTAAAAAATGGCCGCGGACTTGTTGCGCATCGGAAGCTGCAACTGGAACGCCCTCATCCCGCGTTCCCGGCAATAATCTTCAATCTCATAGAGCGCCAGCGACCCGATTCCCTGGTTGCGAAACTTCTTCTCGACAAATAAATCGCGCAGTACGCCCTCCGCGCCGCCATATTCCAGTTCAAAGTTATAGGTCAGCAGCGCGTACCCAACTGGCTTCTTGTGATTTTCCATCAGCCACATTTTGCCCTGCGACGGATTCCGCAGCAGCACATCCAGCCCCTGGCTCAGCGATTTGCGGTGAACGCGAATCTTTTCATACTTGTTGTACGCGATCACCAGCTTCAGCAGTGCCTTGTGATCCTTGGGGCCGCAGGAACGGAATGAAACCAGCATAATTCCTCACTTTTTCTGAGCGACTGGATTGCGTTTGCTGCCTTCGAGTTCCGCGCCCGCATCCAGAATATTCGAACGCGAAAAATCCTTGAAAAATTCCCAGCTTCCGTACTTCTCCGCCATCTCCGGCAATACGGCTGCCACCAGCGTGTCGCCCTTCTTGTTCGCGTCCACGCCCCTCTTCACCGCGCCCCGCAGCCATTCCAGATAGCCCATGAATTCCTGCACGTCGTCCGCGTTGCCCACGTCCCCGTGCCCGGGAACAAATATCACCGCCCGCGGCAGCGCCGAGTTGGGCAAGGTATCGTCCTTTTGTGTCGTGAACTCCGATAGCGTTGAAATCCACGTCGCCGTCGTCGCATCGATCAGGTTCGGCAGCGTGTGCCGCCAGAATAGGTCGCCGCAAAAAACAATTCCCGCATCGGGGATCGAAACCACCGAATCCCCGCCCGTGTGCCCCTGCATGTAGGTCACTTCAATACGCCGCGATCCCAGGAACAGCGTGACCCCCGTGTCGTAGGTAACTTCCGGCGCCGCCAGGTTCTGCACCATCGCCTTCTGTTCCGGCTTGATCTTGTCCCCAAAGAATTTCAGGTTTTCCGTGTGAATCCACGCCCGCACGCTGTGATGTCCCACAATCACCGCCCCGTGCTGTTCAAATACACGGTTTCCCGCCACGTGGTCCAGGTGATAGTGGGTATTGACCACGAATTTTATCGGAAGATGCGTCAGCGCGTGGATCTGGTCCATCAGCGCTTTCGCCGCGGCCTCATTTTCAAACGTATCAATCACCGCCACGCCGTCGTCGCCCACCACAAATCCGGCGTTGGCTCCGGAATCACCCTTGGCATCATCGATCGCCGCCCAGATGTTCGGGCCGATCAGTTTCAATTGAAAGGGAAGCGCCCCGCCGGGCGACTGGGCCATCAGAACCGCGCAGGAAAAACAAAACAGAAAAGACAATCGAAGAAGGAATGGCATCGCAACTATCCTACTGCAAGCAACCCTCCCCGAAAAGGTTCACCCCGTAGCGTCGCCCGTAGAGTCCACCTTCAGCCTTGCCCTGACGAAGGAATGGGTGGACGCGCTCGCTTCTGTAGGGCCCGCCTTCCGAGGCGGGCCGCTGCCGTGTTCGCGCAGCCGTGCGGGCCATCACTTCATCTATCGCTGCGATCCAGAATCCGCAGAATACTTCGCAACTCTTTTTTCGTGCCAATGGCGATGCGTGCGAACCCCGGCCCCAAATCCTTGCTGCGTTCCCGAATCAAAATTCCATGGCCCGTCAATTTCCTGAAAAGCGCGGGTCCGGCGCCGCCAAAGTCAGCCAGCAGAAAATTGCCCTCGCTCGGAAACGCGCGAACCCTACGCTGTTTCAGTTCGTCGGCAAACCACTCGCGCAGCCGCTTCGTTTCCCGTATATAGAGCTCGATTGTTTTCCGCTCGCCCACCGCCGCTACGCCCGCTGCAATCGCCGCCGCATTCACCGGAAAGGGAGGCATCGCCCGGCTTACCCACGCCAGCGATTCCCGTTGTGCAATCACCGCACCGAGCCTCAACCCGGCCAACCCTGCCGCCTTCGAAAAAGTTTTCGCGATAAATAGATTCGCATATCGTCGGATCCATGGAACGACCGTAACCCCGGAAAAATCGGCATAGGCCTCATCAAGAACAACCACCGTACGCGGCGCGGCTTTCAGGATCGCCTTGATTGCGCCTTTCTCCACCAATGTTCCGGTCGGATTGTTCGGGTTCGCCAAAAAGAAAACGCGCGGCCTTTTCCGTAGCGCTTTCAGCACCGTCGCCAACGGGAATTCCATCTCCCGCGAATACTTCAACATCTCCACTCGCGCTCCGGCAATCTCCGCGTAATACCGGTACATCGGAAACGTTGGCTCGCAAATCAGGATGTGGCTGCCCGGTTCGACAAACGTGTCGAAAAAAACGCGCAATGCGTCGTCGCCGCCGTTCGTCAGCAGCAACTCCTCCGCCTTCACCCCGAAATACTTTGCCAGGATCTTCACCGGAGCCTGATACTCCGGATACATAGCCAACTTTTTGCCGCTGAGATTGCGCAACGCCCTCCGTGCCGCCTCGCTGCATCCGGTCGTGTTCTCATTAAAATCCAACCGAATTTTGCCCCAGCGTCCCTCCGCCGGCGCTTCATAAGTCTTGCGTTCCAGAATTGCCTTTCGTACCGGCAGCCGCACCTTCATCTCGCACCTCAACCGCCGGCGCATGGGCCGGCCCAAACCGGTTCACAAACTCGCAAATATGTTCAATTGGAAGATTGCCACGGAACGATGCGCCAATCGAATGCTAACCCCGTGTGGTCGTTCCCTGCGGCCCGCCGCTGTTGTAATTCACCGTCATCAACAAATGCAGCGCAACTCCGTACCGGTTGTTCGGCAGATTCTCTACCCGAACCACTTCGGCCACATATTCGCAGTTCATCGGGTCATGATGCGAAGTAAAGGGAAACGTCACGAACACCCGCATCCCCTTGTAGTACCCCTTCCGCCGGGTCTGGAAAAAGATTCCGTCCTTCGACGCATTTACACTCACCGGCAGATCTTCAAAGTGCTCGTCGCGCGGCTCCGAAGGGCGCACGCGCAGCGGCTTAGCGATCTTGGCGCGCCGGGTCCGGCGCTTTTCGGCGGATTGGGGCTCGGTTGGGTCTGGCATACGAGTCCCCTGGGCGAGGGGTACCTCTATAATTGGAGTGACATCGTGAAACGTCAAGGCATTGCGCTGAATCTGATACTGATACACAGTGTGCTAACGAGCTAAAGAGGACACATGGCCGAAAAAATCCAGAAGCCCGACAGCGAGTGGCAAAAACAACTCACCCCGAACCAATACTATGTGACCCGCAATAAAGGTACAGAACCTCCGTTCACAGGCGAATATGAGTCCACCGACGCCCCCGGCACCTACAAATGCGTCTGCTGCGGCACCCCGCTTTTTCGCTCCGAATCCAAATTTCATTCCGGCTGCGGTTGGCCCAGCTTTACTGCTCCCCTCGAAAATCAGGCCGTCGACGAGGTTTCCGACACCTCGCACGGCATGGTCCGCACCGAGGTGAAGTGCAGCCACTGCGACGCGCATCTCGGCCACGTCTTTGACGACGGCCCCGGGCCCACAGGCCTGCGCTATTGCATCAATTCGGTTTCGCTTAACCTGGACAAAGACAAGCGCTGACGCCGCAGCGCGATCTCTTTTTATTTTCTTATCGTTGGGAGTTTCGCTACGCGGCAGGGCAGGAGTATGCAACCAACTCAGCCACCGGATCAGCTTCGCGCTGCCAGGCGGCCAACAGCAATACCTTGTGTCCCGCCGGATACCGGAACACGTAATACACATTCGCAACGCCATCGAGCTCAAAAAAGCCCGGCCGGCGCGGGTCAGGTCGCCCGGTCAATCCCGCATCCAGCAACAACCGAAGCTCCGCGACCTGCTCTTGCGAGTGTGCGCGAAGGTCCTCGATCAGCGGCGGCTTCTTGCTTCCGTTCAACATCATCCGGTCTTCCATTCTCAAGAACATCTTAGTCCGTCCTCACTTAGTAGAGACGCAATATTCGGCGAAATGTTTCATGAACAGCACACTAAAATTCCCCCTCGCCGGGGCGGCAAACACCTGTAAATAGGGCGCCTGGCGAGCCGCAAGCCTCGGCTGGCCTCCACGCGAAACTATAGACACCCGCATCGCATTGCGATATGTTGCGTTTTCTTAGGCGTTTCTGAGGGTTCAGGAGGAGCGAGTGCCCCGATTCGGCATCTCGGTCAGGCTGCGGCTGAGTCTAGCCGCGTTTTCCTGCTCAATCGTGCTCTTCCCTTTGTGTGCCCAGGAGCCGGCACAATCCATCCGCATGCCAGGCTCACATGACTTTCGTACTGATTGGGTGCCGGCCAGCACACAAAGTTACATTTCCGTGCGCCCCCGCTCCGATTCCATCACTTTTGAAAAACCGCTCTGGGTTTCTTCCCCCGGCACGATCCAGCGTATGGAATCCGCTTTCTACTGCAACGACACTCCCTTCGTTGACCAGGTCCGACTTCCCCTCGCCACTCTCTGGCACGGTCGCGTCAAACTTGTCGGCTTCGAAAGCGATGTCACCACCGCCAATTTCGTCATGGGCCTCCCCGGGCAGGGCGCTCTTCACAATCTCAGCGCATTCGGAGGCAACGGCTTCCTGGCCGTCCATACACCGCCTTCGGATCAGCTTGCAGGAATTAACATGATCTTTTCCTGGCACGGAACCGATACCGAATCCAGCGACAGCAGCGGCCTGCATGGCATCGAGCATCTTGTTCACGCCAGCCGCGGCTTTTTGCAGTTCCGCGGCGGGCGCTCCGATTCGTCCTCTGCGGCATTGCGTTAGCCCCTTCTTTCAGGCTTATAATTTTCGCCGCCCTCACAGACTGCACTTGCGAATCGTTTTTATTCTTGCGATAGTGGCATTTACGATTCCTTCAAATCAGAGGTGTCCGTGGCAAAAGCGTCAACTTCAGCGAAAGGCCCCCGGAAGTCGGTTCGGGATGGAAAGTCGGAATTCGGAAAAGATCGCCGCCGAAAACATCATCATTTCCTGGTCACCGTCAATTACGCCGACGGCGAAACCTTTGGCCGGGTTTACACCAACAAGGAAAAAGCCACTCGCTTCGCCGAACGCCAGCGCCGCTCGCCGATCGTAAAATCCGCGCGCGTCACCCAGGTTTCCTGATTCGTCCTTATTCTTTTTAACTGTTTCGGGAGTGCCTTGTCGTTGCGGCCGGAAGCGTGCTATAAAAGTTGTAGTCCGAAGCGGCCTTAGTATAGTGGTAGTACGGAACCTTGCCAAGGTTCAGGTGTCGGTTCGATTCCGATAGGCCGCTCCATTTTTCTCCGATTTTCAAAACCCATTCAAATTTTCCCGCGATTCTCATTCTTTGTTTCGCCAATTAACCTTCGGCGCACCTTGTTGCCCTGTGTCTCCCTTGCTACACTGGCCGTCTGATTTGTGACCACGCCGGTCACACCAGCCGCCGCGCCCGAAAACCAGGTGCTCAGGGCCAAGACGGGCTATTCGTTCATGATTCCGGAGTGTGAAGTGCCTCCAGAAGTCATCAAACCTCACGGCCCCAACCCCGAACAGTCCCGCCTCGCCCACGCGCCCAACGCATCTCCCGCCATCTCTGCCCCAGCCTCCGCCGTTGACGAAATTTCCAACTCCTGGCATCGCTGCATGGCCGACTATCACGTCGACCCCAAAAATCAATCCGCCCCAAACGTAGTCACGCAGAGCGAACTGAAAGTCTCCAAGGAACCCGTCGCCGACATCATCACCCACGCCCGCGAAGAGATCGATCGCCTCTACGCCATCGTCCGCCAGCAGGGCTACGTCGTCCTCCTCTGCAATAACACGGGCGTCGCAATCCACCATCGCGGCGACGAATCCCGCGCCGACGACTTCAAGCGCTGGGGCATCTGGCTCGGCGGCGTCTGGGCCGAGGACATCGAAGGCACCAACGGCATCGGCACCTGCATCACCGAAGAGCGCCCCCTGCTCGTCCATTGCAGCCAGCACTATCGCTCTCGCCACAGCAAACTCACCTGCGCCGGCGCCCCCATCTTCGACGCCGTCGGCAAACTTGCCGGAGTTCTCGACGTTTCCGCCGTCTCCACCGACGGCCCTGATCGCCCGCAGCAACTCGCCCTCGCCGCCACCATCGCCTCCGCCCGCGCCGTCGAAGAGCGCCTCTTCCGCGAACACTTCCGCCACGAATGGATCGTCGCCGCCTTGCCTTCCACCGATGACGCACCCGCCATGCTTCTTGCCGTTGACGACGACCAGCGCCTCATCGGCGCCGACCGCGTCGCGCGTCAAACATTCTCGCTCGACGACAAATCTCTCGCCGCCGGCACGCCCCTCTCCACCCTTTTCGATTACAATCCATCCCTCTTCCGCAAGCGCACCGGCCAGGACATTCCCATCCTCCTCGCCCGCGCCACTCGCGCCGACCACTGGCGCGCCCTGCTCACTCCGCCTCTCCCCAAATCCAATCTCTCGCGCAACTGGCCCGAAGCTGTCGTCCATTCCCAGCCTCGCCTCAGCATGCTCAGCTTCATGCCCATGCCCGCGGCGCCCGACCCGCAGCGCGGCGGCCTTTCGCCCGCCATGAAGCATCGCGTCTGCGATTTCATCGAGTCGCACATCAGCGAAAAGATCAGCCTGGACGCTCTCTCTACCCTCGCTGGCCTCTCCCCGCACCATTTCGCCCGTGCCTTCCAGCAGTCGCTCGGCATGCCGCCGCACCGCTACATGCTCCGTCGCCGCCTGGAGCACGTCGAGAAGATGCTCCGCGACACTCAACTCCCGCTCTCCCACATCGCTCTGGCCGTCGGCTTTTCCGACCAGAGCCACCTCCACCGCCACTTCCGCCGCCTCACCGGCATGTCTCCTAGCCTCGCCAGAGGCCTCGAGCGCTAGTACCCCCCTCCCAAACAGGCAGCAAGAACGTACAAATCGGACCAGATTCGTCCAAGACGTTGCCGGCCCCTCCCAGGCAGTATCGCCTCAGGATTTCCAAGCTGTATTGGGATTTTCAATCAAATTGGAGGAACGAACATGCCACGCGAAATCGCTTCCATTCCGCTATTGGCCCATCGCATTCGGCATTACTTCACTCGATCCACCCCGCACGAATCCTGCCGCGAAGCCCTGCTTCGCCAGGAAGAGCGATGTCGCGAGCGCGCTCGCATCGCCCGCGAACTCCACGACACTCTTCTGCAGGGGCTCCTCAGCGCCTCTTTGCAGCTCCAGGTCGCCGAAGGCTGGCTTCCGCCCGATTCCCCCGCCAAGCCGCTCCTCAGCCGCGTCCGCAGCCTGATGCGCAAGGGAATCGACGAAGGCCGCGCCGCCCTCGAAGGCCTTCGCTCCACCGGTCTCCCCGCAACCAGCCTGGAGCAGGCCTTGGCCAATTTCCACGAAGAGCTCCCGCCCCCCGACCGCGCACGCCTGCGCATCGCAAAAATGGGCTCTCCAAAACCGGTCGACCCCGCCGTCCTCGATCAGATCTTCCTCATCACTCGCGAAGCCCTGCTCAACGCCATCCGTCATTCGCAGGCCACCAGGATCGAAGCCGAAATCGCCTACTCCCCCCGCAAGCTGCGCATCACCGTCCGCGACAATGGCACCGGCATCGAACCCCAACTCCTCCACTCCGGCCGCAAAGCCCACTGGGGCCTGACCGTCATGCGCGAACGCGCCGCCAACATCGGCGCCCACCTTCGCATCCGCACCCGCCCCAAAGCCGGCACCGAGCTCGACCTTTCGCTGCGTTCTTCCACGTAGCGCTGGCTTCTTGCCCTGAGCATCGCGAAGGGTCTCGCCACCTTCCGAGTTTTTTTCTGTCATCCCGAGCGTAGCAGCCCGACTTTTTCCTTCGCGCCGCAGTCGGGCGCGTCGGGCTGCGGAGTCGAGGGACCGTGGCAATACGTCAAGTCCCACATCACCCGTTGGGAGCATTCCAGCCCCCCTCTTCACCTCTGCGCCACCTCTGCGCCCTCAGCGCCTCTGCGTTATCTTTCCTCTTCTTCCTTCTTACTGCTCATAATTCTCCACAATCCCCGCCGGACGCACCTTCGCCTTGTCCGGGTCTTCCCCAAACTCACGCAAAGCCCGCCGCTGCCGCAGCAGATCCCAGCACTGGTCCAGCGCCACCTTCACCTCGCCCAGCCGCGCCTGATCCTCCTCCGTAAGCCCATTCTTCGCGTACAACCGCTCCTCTTCCTTCACCAGCTCATCAATGTGCCCCAAAACACTCTGGTCGCTCTTCTCATTCGCCATGCAAATCCTCCTCTCAATCAACAATCCCGCACTTGGATGCACGCCGCCGCCAAAAGCACGCAACCAATCCAAAGCGCCGGAGGCGCGACAGCAATTAGCCCACTGCGTAAGCGGTGGGTGGGTGGAGGGAGCGTTCCCCAACCAAAAATCCGACAGCCCCAGCGGGGCGGCACCTTCTTCCACTCCACAACGCATCTACTTGGGCCAGCAATCGCAGTAAACAGAAACGAAAACCCAAACCATCCGCCGCGTGGATCGCGACCCGTCCACTGTGGAAAGCAAGAGTAAGAATGGCCCACTCTTGCCAAAAACGAACCCGCAAGGGAAGGCCATCCAAGAGGTGTTTAGGCTGCCCCACCCGCCCGTCTATGGCTTCTTGGCGGCGTTTGCCTTTTCTTGGTCTAGCTGGTCTTGCACAGAGCTCAGTAGTTTTAATAGTTCGTAGGCCGGTACGACTACCGCGATTCCGCTGTTGTCCCTAACCTCTCCGGTTAACACCGAGGCAGCTGGCACAATGTATCCGGCTTTTTCTGGGAAATAGCCGCTGACAACTCCGAGCAGAAGGTAGCGGTCTTCGGCAATGAAAGCACCGTGGTGAGCACCACCTACGTTTATGAACATGGGCGATCCGCTGTTTCCATGAAATGCATGCGCATCAGCAAGATATATGTGTCCGGGCTTGTGAAGGGTAGTGTCCATCGCTTCGCTGGGAACCATAGCCAGCGTGCCTTGACGAACGATCGGTTCAACTCGCTGGCTTCCGGGGCGGCTAGTAAAAAGCCCTGTGAATAAGACGGGGTCGCCGATATCTATTGCGTTGGCCTTGATTTTTTCTTCGGTCGCGAATGAGTTAGTCGAAATTGGACCGACTTCGTACCTTCCCATATTCGGGGACCAGGGCAGGACAGCGAGGTCGAGAGATTCATCCTTCGAGAAGTACCAGTGAGTCGAACCCCCGAGAGGAATGGATTCCGTAACGGAAGCTTTTCCTCCTTGGGGAATCCGTAAGTTCGAAGAGATGAGCACTTGCACAGCATCGTGCGGTTCCCCTATGTCAATACCGGGCTGCGCCACATGCCGATTCGTGACTAGGTATCCCTCATGCCGTATGAGTTGGTACGGAAATGTGGGGTTATCGAGAAATACGAAAAAACCAGTCCCCGCCACGGCTGGGGAATTGCCGGCTCCGTGGACTTCAAGGTACACAACGGCCGCTCGAAGCGACGGGATTGAGGATTTTTGAGCCTCCGCGAGCGCGGTCAGATCTTGGGTGGTCTTCGGTTGCTGGGGCGTTGGGGGTTGTTGTGCTGAGATCCTTAACGAGGAAACAATCGCGAGAGAAAGGGCAATGAGAAGTCGAGAAAATCGCATGCGTACGGCCTCCTTGCATTTAGAACGTGCGAGAGCGGAATACTTGCATGGAGTTAGAGGCTTGCAGACTATCGCTCCAGCGCCATTGACGGGTGGCCCGAGCCACCCGCCTCACAGAATTACTTCTTGGGATTTTTCATGTGTTTTTCCAAGTTTTTCGCCTTCTTAGCTTGCTTCCAGACCCGGTTGAAGTTTCCCCGCAGATCTTCCGAGTAGTCCGTGACGATGATCGGATGCAAAGGATTCGAAGCAAAGCAAGTTTGGCGCGCTACGAGGTCTATCTGGTTTCCCACTCCGAGCGCGAATTCGATCCCACAAATGTAAAAAAGATAGTTGTGACATGCCGTGTTCGAGCCCCGATAGGGATAACAACATGAAATCGCTTTGACGGGTGGAGGCAGTACGCCTACATTGAGTGTCATCCGCTGAGGGAATCCCCTTTCGTCCATGAGGAACGTCCGAACGCTTTCGGCGTACGGCCCCAATTCAATCATTGGTTCCTTCGTCTTTCCTTTCCAGGAATGGACCGCAGCCTTAAAAAAAATCCCCATCGCAAAGTGAATCATCTTGTCCACTTCGATCGCAGGGTTCCTCGACGCGCAATACCCGATACCCTCTGGGGCAACACTATCCGGCTTGCATTTGGTAAGTAGATCGTAGAAAGGGAACAAGCCCTCATAAGTTGCGAACAACGGCAGAAGCCACATCTCCCCGCCTTTATTTAGGCGATCTTCACAATCCACACACAGGAGCGGCCACCGGAGCTCTCTGTCCGTCGCCATGACTATCTGCGAGCTCATGGCGATCGGATGGGTTCCCGGCCCATGCAAGTAGTCATACACCCGCGCTGGTATCAAGTGGCTTGAGACCACATTCTTCGTTTCTAGGCACATCGGGCACTTCTGAATCGGCATAACCCACCGGTAAATTGACTGATTCAGCCTAGTCACTCTTCGTCAGTCGAGCGAGCAAGCTTTCCGCAACCTTACAAATCAAAATAAATGCGGAGGGTGGCCCAGGTTCCGGTTTTTGGTACCTGGGTCTTGGGTCCGCTTCTCAAACCAACTCGATCATCACACGCCGCCCCACCATGGCCGCAGCCCGCTGCAGGCTGGAAAGAGTGATATCGCTCTTCGGATTCAGGAGCCGGTCCACCTGGGTGCGGCTGGTCTTCAGCAGCCGGGCCATCCTGTTTTTGGATATTTTCTTCTTCCTCATGGCTTCGTCGAGCTGCCACGCGACAACTTCCTTGATCGCCTGTGCCTGCGCCTCTTCAAAGATGCCCTCTTCCTTCAGGAAATCGTCAACGCTCGAACCCATGTGGCTCTTCCGGCCTTTGCGCTTCTTGCTCATCGCTTCAACTCCTTCTGCCGCTTGCGGGCCAACGCCAAATCATCTTCCGGCGTCGTTCGCGTCTTTTTGATAAACCCATGCAGCGCCACCAGGTGCTCCGCGTGAAGGCAGAGCAGCACACGCGCTGTCCGCCGCGTCGGCAGGTCCGTCCGGATCTCCCACAAACCGTTTCCCAACGGTCGGCAGAGCGGCATCCCGGCGGGCCACCGCCATTGCGCGCGCAACAGGTCTTTGCCAATGGCGTGGCGCTCCGCCTCTGGCAACGTCTTCAGCCATTCCCTCACGGGCTCACTGCCGGGGCGCACCTGGTAAAAGACCAGCGGGATTTTTCGCGGCTCTTGCGCCTCCGCCATCCTTGCACCTTCTATAGTACACCTGTACCGCAGAATGTACAATCAACGGAACTGCCGGGTGCCCCATCCTTGGTGTTTAAGGGTGGGTCTTGGGCTGCCCCTGGGTCGGGTGGACGCGTTTGGGTGCCGCACCCTTGTGGTGTTCAAGGGTGCGGGTTTTGACTTACCTCTTCTTGGGTTCGGGCAAGCCCCCCCATTCGAACGATATATCATATAATTAACTATTGACAGCGTTACTATTCCTGTGCTAAGAACGGGGGTGACAATCGCGCACCAGCTTGTCCTGGGCCTCTACGCCGAAGGGTCTGTTCGAACTCCTCCGCCATCCTCTGCTCCCCGCCGTTCATTCGCTCTTCCCACCAACTCCTCGCATTCGTCTCTCCACGTTTTCAGAGACTTGCACACTCTTTCATTTTCTGGATCACACCTATCCCGCGTCCTGCCCGCAGTTTGCGCACTCTTTCGCAAAAAACCAGGGGTACACCCCCGCGTGGTCATACCACGGCTCATCACTGTCGACTGTAGACTGTCGGCTGTAGGCCGGTCCTGTGCCGCTTCTTCTATCCCCCTTATTTCCCCTACATACGAAAACAAGCCGCGTATCTCTCCTGTTTCCCATACATACGCAAAAACAGGGGGGTACACACCCCCCCAAAAATGTCGGCGCGCCGACATTCGTGATTTTTCCCCTGATATTTCACACTTTTCTAGTCCTGAGCGGATGCGAGGGTCTTGCCCAAGTCCGCCGAGGCCTCAGCGAACGGGAAGGGCCTGTCCGCCGAAGCTTCAGCGAAGGCGGATTCCCACGCTTTTTCCTCAGCCCACCCAAATTCGCCCCCAAACTCATGCTCATTTCCCAGTACACTTCGCTGACAGGGCCTCTATCTCCGTGAATGCATGCCGCATCGCCGTCGGGAGCACCCGGCGGCCCAAACTTCAGGCGGTTCAGGAAGCTACCGCCAGCTTTGCCGCCAAACTTTCTCCGGACGCACCTCTTGAAATTCAGGGCCACGAGGTCGAAAGCGGCGTCAGCCACACTCCGTCTTCCCGCGAAGAACTCATGCAAGGTGCGCGGCAGCGGGCGGAGGCGTTGCACAAACTGCTCGCTGATTCCGGTCAGCGCGCCGACTACTGCGTCGGCCTCGAAGGTGGCCTCGACGTTGCCGTGGAAAATGGCACTCGCCGCGTGTTCCTGGAAAGCTGGGCTTACGTCACCGATGGGGTGCGCGGGCATTTCGGCTGCTCCGGCAGCATTGAAATTCCAGAGCTGCTCGCCGAAGAAGTTTTGTCGCGCGGCACGGAACTTTCCATCGCGATCGACCGCTACGCCGGCGCAGTCGGCATTCGCGACGGTCAAGGCGCGTGGGGCGTGCTGAGCGACAACCTGGTCACGCGGCAAGAGTCGTTCCGCCTGGCAGTAGTCGCGGCCTTCGCGCCGTTCTACAATGTGAAGATGTATCGGGCGGCAGCCGATGCTGCAGGGATGTAGTGGCCGGTCTTTAGACCGGTTCTTTGTAGCCGGGCCACCTGAAGGTGGCCGCTACGCGAGTAGGAAAAAGCGGATCCCTCACCCGCAAAGACGCGGGTTCGGGATGACAGATTTGGGGATTTTGCGGGGATTTGAAGGAGACGCGGCGTGGACATAGTCAAGGGCAACATGGGTTGGATCGAAGTCGTCGTCGGGCCGATGTTTTCCGGCAAGAGCGAAGAGCTGATCCGCCGTCTGCGGCGCGCGGAAATTGCGCGGCAGCGGGTGCAGATTTTCAAGCCGGCGATTGATTCGCGCTACGCGGCCAATGAGATTGTTTCGCACAACGGACTGGGGATTCCTTCCGACAACGTCACCAAAGCCTCCGAGATTATCGAAAAGCTGCAGCCGCGCACGGAAGTTGTTGGCATTGATGAAGCGCAATTCCTCGGCGACGAAGTGGTGGACGTCTGCACCAAGCTGGCCAACCTGGGCAAGCGCGTGATCGTCGCCGGACTCGACACCGATTTTCGCGGGCGTCCGTTTGAGCCGATGCCGCGACTGCTGGCCATTGCGGAAGAGATCACCAAGTTGCTGGCGATTTGCGTGCGCTGCGGCAATCCCGCGGTGCACACGCAGCGGCTGGTGGAAAGCGAAGAGTTGATCGTTGTCGGAGCGGGCAGCGCGTATGAAGCGCGGTGCCGCCGTTGCTTCGAGCCGAATCCCGCGCTGGCCGCGCGCGAAGCCGGGCCGCTGCTTCTTCGCAACCGGGCCGCAAATGGCGGGGGCAAATAGGGCGCGCTTCCGTTACTCCTGGTTGGCCTTATTCTGAGAGGGGCCGATCTGAAGTTCGGCCACTACACGGATTGCCGAGCAGAGGGCACGATTTATCGTGCCCCTACATAGGTGGAAAGATTGCGGATTGAATCGAAAGCTCCTACACGCGTTGACCTTGCGGGCGGCACTCTCGACATTTGGCCGTTGTATCTTTTCCATCCCGGCGCGCTGACCATCAACGCGGCGATCTCGCGCTACGCCAGTTGCACCATCGAAACGCATACCGCTGGCGATCAGCGCATCAAGCTGGTTTCTGTCGACACGAGCAAATCCGAATCCTTTCCATCGTTTGCCGCGCTGGTGCGCGCCAAGAAGTACCGTTTGCCGCTGCTTGCCGAGATTGTGAAGTTCTTCCGTCCCGAAGGCGGCTTCACGCTGACCACCAATTCCGAGGCTCCTGCCGGCGCGGGCATTGGCGGATCGAGCGCTATGGCTGTGGCCATTTGCGCCGCGCTGGATCGCTTCACCGGAGCAGGGAAGAGCACCGTCGATTGGATACACATCAGCCGCGACGCCGAAGGCATCGTGATTCGCGTGCCCACCGGAACGCAGGACCACTATCCGCCGGCGTTCGGCGGGGCGGCAGCGATTGAGTTGTTGCCTGGAGGAGAACGGCGCATTGAGCTGCGGGTGAACCTGGATGAACTGGAACGGCGACTGGTGGTTTGCTACACGGGCAAGCCCCGGCAATCGGGCATCAATAATTGGGAAGTGTTCAAGGCCCACATCGACGGAAAGAAAGCGGTGCAGAACAACATCGAGCACATTTCGCAGATCGCCCAGAAGATGCGCGTGGCTCTCGAAAGCGGCGACTGGAAAGAGACCGGCCGGCTGATGCACGCGGAGTGGACTTTCCGGCGGCGCAACCTGCCGACCATTTCAACAAAGACGATCGACGCGATTATCAATGGCGCCCGGCGCAAAGGCGCGCTGGCCGGAAAAGTTTGCGGAGCCGGGGGCGGCGGCTGCCTGGTGCTTTTGATCGAGCCGGACGCGCGCGACCGGGTGGAAAAGTCCGTTGTCGAGTGCGGCGGGGAACTGCTGCCCATGCGGATCGACCGCCAGGGCGTCACCGTGGTCTCCCAATAATTTTGAACCGAACCACTACTCAAGCGGCCCGGCGCATCATAAAATAGGCGGGTCCCGGGGCAGGGTGGTGCGCGGTTCGTTATGTCCAATTGGCTTCCCATTTCGTTGCTGCTGTTTACGTTCGCCGCCGCGGACTTGCCGAAGATTCCGCTTTTGCCGTCGCCGGAACGCAGCTCATCAGGGAATTTTCCCTCGGGCGAAAGCATTTCCTTTATGCCATTGATTCTCACGGATCCCACGACGCAATCAGGAGGCGCGCAACAAACCAATACGCCGAAGGGCGCGAATCTGACGGAACCATCGAAGCTGGCGCTGATCCGCTTTGTCTCAGGGGAATTTGCGAAAGTGAGGAAGCCCATTCCCGGAGGAAAAGAGGGTTTCGTTCTGTACACGGACAAGCCGCTGAATCAGGAATATCTCGATCGCGTGGTTTCGACGCACGGCGCGGCGATCAACACGGGCGACAACGCGCAGATTACGAAGCTGGAATTCCGCGAGCACACCATCATCGTGGACATCAATGGCGGAGGGCGACCAAGGAAGAGCTGGCGGGATCGCATCCAGGTGAGCATGGGAGGGCCGTCGCAGGCGCCTCAAACCACGACCACGACGCAGCAGGAGCAGGGGCCGGCGGGATTTCAGCCCGGCCAGGGCGGCACGCTGTACGTGCAATTCCCAAAAAATATTCCCGACCTTTCGCCCGACGATCTGAAAAATTTGCTTTCCCCGTTTCTGGATTTCGCCAAAGAGCGCTCCGCGGCGGTGCACTGGATTGACACGCTGCCGCCGGAGATGAAAAAGGCGATCACCGACCGGCACGCGATTCTGGGAATGGACAAGGAAGAAGTGGTGGCGGCGATTGGAAAGCCCGACCGGAAAGTACGGGAACGCGACGCGGAGGGCTACGACACGGAAGACTGGATTTATGGGCACCCGCCGGACAAAACAGTGTTTGTGCATTTCCGAGGCGACAAAGTAAGCTCCATCAAGCAGTACCCGCAGTAGCGTGGAGCAAAATGCAATATCAATTCGTCGCCAACAATCCCTTCGCTGTACTTACCGCCATTGTGGCGCCCGCGATTCTCACCAATGCGTGTTCGGTGCTGGCGCTTGGCACTAGCAACCGGCTGGGCCGCGTGGTGGATCGCACGCGCGTCGTGACGTCCGACATTGCCGCGAGCAAGCCGGGGTCGGAAGGATTCCTGGAGTGGAATTCGCAACTGCGCTCGCTGGAGACGCGCACGCATATGCTGTTGCGGGCATTGCGACTGTTTTATGCGGCGCTGGGATTGTTTGCGTCGTCGGCGTTGATTTCCGTTGCGGGATCGATTGCGGCGTTTTATGGACAGCGGCTGTTGTTTCAGGTGGGCGCGCTGCTGGCGGTGCTGAGCGGAGGCTCTGCGGTGGTTTGTCTTAGCGTGGGATGTTTTACGATGGTTAACGAGACAAGGCTTGCTGTGAAGAGTCTGGGTGAAGAAGCCCGGATGCGGATCAAACTGCACGACGTTAGCAAGACGGATTAACCGGCCTCTGCCACGGATAGTGTTTCCAATCCGGTACCTTTCGGGCCTGATGTCAATAATTTTTCACGTTGATGTGACGCAGGTACATGCTCTTACGTTGACATTTGGCTGCACTCAACCTAGCATTTTCTGTTCAACCCGCGGCGTCTTGCTTACCTGATGTCTCGCCGCAATCCAGAAACCCGCACCGGAGGAAGCATGCCAATCAAGGTAGGAATAAACGGCTTTGGCCGCATCGGCCGCAATATTGTGCGCACCGCCATCGACGACAAGGAGATTCA
>DATHOY010000085.1:0-9984 GCA_035484435.1 Vulcanimicrobiaceae bacterium
GAGGTCGTGTCCGCCGCCTCCGCCGACAAAATCCGAATCCGTTCGAACGATTCGCGCACGGACTCTTCCATCTGCCGGTGGCTCTGCTCCACATAGCTCCGGCTGGAGTGATTCAGCTCGCTCGCAAACAGGCTGGAAACCTCTCCCGCCTTCTCTCGCAGTTGCGTTCCGGCCTGCTCCACCAGTCTCTCCGTCGAATTCTGCAGCTGCGTCTGCGCCTTTTTCTCATACCATTCCGCGGACTTGAACATCTCTTCCATCGTGGTGTGTTTCAGGTCCACCGCTTTGCCTTCGAGCTCTTCCAGGTGCTTGGCCGTAATGCCTTGCGCCGATTCGCTCAGCACCTGTTCCACTGTGCCCAAATTCTCCCGGAAACGGGCCAGCGAATCCGCAAACGCTTCGTCCGCCGAATTCCGGATCCGGTCCTGCTGCATCGTCATCGCCGCGTCGAGCAGCGAGCGCCCGCCCGCCAGCCGGTGCACTGCTTCTTCCGTCCGCGTGATGTGCGGCTGCACCATCGATTCCACATGCTGCTCGAATTTCTCCAGCGCCTCGGTGTTCGCCGCTTCAAAGCTGCTGCGGATCCGCGCGTGAATCTCTTCGAACATGGCGTCCGACTGCCGGTGCAGCTCATTGCGGTGCAGGCTCAAGACATCCCCAAGCTGCGCCTGGAATCCGCTGATCGCTTCCTGCTGCACGGTTTCAATCCGGGTCGCGTACTGCTCCAGACGTTCCGTAGCCTGGTTCGCGCGCGCCAGCGTCTCTTCCAGTTGCCGCGTCTGTTCGCCAAGCGTTCCCAGCACCGTCGTGCTCTGCGCCGCGCTCTCCTGCTTCAATTCTTCGCGCAGTTGCTGCGTGTGCTGCTGCAGGGCCGCCGCGGCCAATTGTTGCGCCGAGCCCAATTCCTGCGCCACCTGCTCGCGCATCGAGTTCTGCGCCTCTGCAAACGTAGCGCTCACCTTCTGCTGGATATCGTTCAGCACCGCGCCCAGCGCATCTTTATGCGCGCCCGCCAATTCTTCTCTGCGCCGAGTCTCTTCCTCCGCCTGTTGTCTTGCCGCTTCCAGCCGCGCCGACGCATCGGCCTCCACTTGCTCCGCCCGCGTCCGCAGCTTTGCTGCCGCCTCTTCCGCCTGCGTGCACATCGTCTGCAACGTTTCCTGGGCCGCCGCCAGTTGCTTTTCGTGCTGATCCCGCTGCAGTGCGCCTTCTCTTGCGAGGTGCGCCATCAATTCATGCGTAAGCTGTTCCAGTTGCGGCGCCAGCCATCGCGGCAACTCTTCCTTCAGCGATTCCGCGGCCGCAGCTTGTGCCGTTCGCGCCCGCACTTCGCTCTCTTCCTGAATGGTTCCGATCGCGTGCGCCGTTTCCTTCGCTACCTCTTCCCGGAAACCAGCGTACTTCCGCTCCCACTCTTCCGTGTTCTGTTGGCGTTCCGCTTCCACAGCGTGCGTGGCGGCCTCTTTCGCCGCGTTCTGAATCTGTTGCTTTGCTTCGGAAAGCAATCTTGCCAATTGCCGCGCCAGCTGCAGGGACGCGTCCGTCGCGCTCGCCGGGGCAGGGAACACCCGCAAATTGTCCGGCGTCGCCACGCCCGGCTCCGCTTCCACGATCGGCAGCGGCGCTTCTCCGTGCCCGGGCATTCCGATGCTCGGCGGTAAATCCATCGCCGAAGCCGGATTCGACAAAAGTTTATTTTCTTCCGGAAACCCGAACCAATCGTCAGGAGGAAACGCAATTCCCCACGCATTTCCCGGCGCTTCCAACTCCAGCGCCACCTGGAAGAGTTGCCGCACCGTACGCGGCCTCTGGATCCAAGCCACTTTCCCGCGTACGCGCCGCGGTGGATGCCCCTGCTCCGGGTGCGGAACCTCCAGGTTCACCCACATGTTTTTCAGCACGTAATGTTTGGATTGGTAGCGGCACCCGTGGCAATTGATGATCAGCGTCGAGGTCCGCTCCGCAAACGGCCGGCCCAGTGCGTCCACACCCGACACTTGCAGCGGCACGGCCTGCACGATACGCGTGCTCCGCCGCTTCCTTAATTCTTCGGTTGTGTTTGCTGCGCCCTCTATCGGCATTTCACTCGTGTCGTCCGTCAGTTCGGGGCCGCCAGGTTCTTCGTGCATGTTCGCCGTAACGCTCTCTTGGCTCGTCTCTTTACTTCAGGCTATGGCTTCTTCGGCTCGGCCGCATTCTGCCGGCTGTGCGAACCGGTCACGGTATCCCAGATTTCCTTCGCGACCCAGATTGGCCCAACCAGCAGGTACACCGGTCCCTGGAAAAATGCGGGCTTGTTGCCCTCAATCCGGTGGCCCAGGAATAGCAGCACCCATCCGCCCACGAAGCACCCAACGCCCCAGCGCCACCGCAGCAGCACCAGTAGAATCAGCCCCGCAAAAATCAGCGGAATTCCGATCCCGTGCAAAATCTTGTTCCACGTTGAATGGTGTTCGTGGTCATACTGTGCCATGTAGTGCTCTAGACCAGCCATCTGAGCACCTCCTACCCCGGTTCCACACGGAACCAGCGCGATTGGCGGGGACTTCCCACCGCAGGCCTGCACTTTATCCTGATTCGTTCCCCCTGCCTAGAGGACAATCATTCTGTACGTACTAGGCTTCCAGGCCCATTAGTTTATGTAGTGGCCGCCTCCCGAGGTGGGCGCTTATGCACACTACCCCCACCCCGGCGCTTTGTAGGGCACGATTTATCGTGCCCGCGGCGAGTCCGCGAGCCGCCATTCCCGGGAACGCGATCATCCCGAGTGATTGCGTGACATAAAAAGGAGTACCGAAGCAAAGAGCGAAGACGAGCAAGAATTAACGCAGAGTTCGCGGAGGGCACAGAGGACGCAGAGGAAAAGGAGGGAAGAACAAAGCGGAAATTCCTATTGGGATAATGGCGCTCCCGGCCGGCTCGCGGACTCGCCGGGGGTACGATTTATCGTGCCCCTGCAGGGTGCTTCCTACAACTCCCTCCGCCCCTCCATCGCTTTCAACATCGTCACCTCATCCGCGTACTCCAGATCCGCCCCAACGGGTATCCCGACGCCGATCCGCGTTACCCGCACCCCCAGCGGCTTCAGCAGCTTCGACACATAAATCGCCGTGGCCTCGCCCTCCGCCGTGGGATTCGTGGCCACAATAATCTCTTCCACGCCCCCGCCCTTCAGCCGTTCGATCAGGCTCTTGATATGCAGCTGGTCCGGCCCGCGGCCTTGCAGAGGCGACAGCGACCCGCCCAGCACGTGTTACATCCCGCTGAACGTCCGCGTCTTCTCGATGGCCATGATGTTGTGGGCCTCTTCCACGACGCAAATCGTGCGCTTGTTGCGGTTCGCGCCGGTGCAATAGAGGCACGGATCCGCATCCGTAATGTTGTGGCAAACCGAACAGGTGCGGATCTTCTCTTTCGCGTCGCGAATCGCGTCCGCCAGTCCCAGCGCATCCTCCGCTGGAATCCGCAGCAGGTAAAAAGCCAGCCTCTGGGCAGTCTTCTGCCCAATCCCAGGCAGGTGTTTCAGTTCATCGATGAGTCGTTCCACAGGAGCAGCAAAATCAGGCATATTCCTTAGTTAACACAAGCCGCCCCTCTCCGCAAATCATCAGCATTTCTTCCAGTCTCTGGCCACTCGGTTGGTTGCCAGGTGACTCTCTCGCAAGCATCATCGCCAATCCCAATATTTGATTGTTTCGTTCTCTTATACTCTGACCTTACGTTAGACGTAAGTGGACAGCGAATCTCGGAAACTCCCGAGACAGGAGTGATCTCTTGCCCAGTCTATTTTTTGATTCTTGGTGGCCCGGAATGCTTGTTTGGAGTCTCTTTTACGTCTCTGATTATGTTCTGACGCTAAAGTGCGCACGCCTCTATGCAGCGCAGCAAACAATCCGGTTTGAAGGCAGCTACGAACTGACTCCGTATTTCCAAAAGGACATAGACTCCCTGCGAGTTGTGAGCCCTCGATTTTTATTCGCTTTGTTGCTGACCCTGGGGATGCTTGGCTTCCTTTGGCTGCTGAATGAGCAGTCCGCCGCCCCGTTTCTTTGGCAGTTCATTTTGGGTTGTTTGATCTGCGTTCAACTTGCGGTGCACACGCGTCATTTGCGCAATTTGTTTCTCTTTCGATCGATTAACGCCACGAATTTTGCCCAAGGCCGAATCGAATACGCTCGAGGCCTATTGCTTCGTATGTCGTCTTGGGAGTGTTTCGTGTTTTCTGGTTTTTTCCTGGTACTTTTTGCGTTCACTCAAAGCTGGTTTATCTTGGGTGGCGTGGTCCAGTGTTTTGTGATGGGAATAAAACACCGCAGACTCGCGAGCAGATTTCAGGCAGGGCTCGCCGGTCCTGTTCAATCTCCGGAGCAAACCTAACGACCTAGCCGCTGGAAGGCCAATCCGAAGGGGGAAACGCGACGCGCCAGAAGCTTGGTGCGGGCTTTGTGAATTCCACGGCAACCGTCGGTGGCCCTGTCAGATCCTTATTCACGGAGACCACGCGGCACTCTTCCTGTTGACCGCTGGTTGTGTTCTGCAGGAGCAGTCTTTGCCTGGGAGCAACCATGCCCTTCAGAGCCACCAGCGCTCCATGCGCGCTGACTACCAGCGTCTTCGTGTTTTCGTAAAATTGCGGCCCTTCACCCGAGGCCCTGTGAACGAGGACGGAAACGCTCAGGTCAATCCTGCGGCTGCGCCGGCTTTTCAACCGCAGCGGTGTTTTGCTAGGTGTTTGATCGTCCATACATAATCAGGATAAGGGCACTATCCCATCGAGCGCCAAATGTCGCCACGCCGGTTTCCAATCAGCTACAACTGGCCATGGGTTCAGGTACAGGGGAGCGTTGCAACTGCCTACTTTGCTTTAGTTCAACGCAACGGCGGATTCACGGCCACCATCTCCCGTTTCTTGGCCGGCCGTTCAACGCTTCGGCGAAATGAGTTTGGCCACGTCGATGATTTGAGGATCTTGAACCTGCACGGGCGTATTGAAGAAACGGTTTCCTCTGATGATGTTTCCAGAGGATCCGGTCTCTTTCAGGATGCCGATTGCAGCCTCGGTGACCACGTTGTCCGTAACGACGTTGTTGTTGCCAGAGAGAAAGATGCCGGACTCGGCGCCGTTAAAAACGTGATTCTGCCGAACGCGGGACTGGTCGCCCTCCGACCGAATCCCATCGAACACGACGGAGGCGAAGGTTTCGTTGCTCTTGATCTCAGCATCGTTGCCGTCAACGAAGATGTTGACCTGGCTGATGCCGGCAGTGTTGCCAGAAATCTCGACGTCGTCGGATTGCGTGACCAGAATGTTGGTGGCAACCGCGGTGCAAGTGGAGACCGCGGTACACGGTGCCCAGACGTTGTTAGTCACGACGTTGTCGAGAATCGAGCCTGTTGCCCCAAAGCCAATCTGAACCCCGTTCTGCGCCGCTCCTGTGGTCGGGCCGACGCCCGTGACAACGTTCCGGCGAATGATGGTGACGGTGCCTATTTCGTCGGCGGTTATCCCGTTCTTTTGAAAGTCGTGGACAGTGCAATGCTCGATTTCGACTTTCGATACGCCGCCATTTCCGCTCTGCACAAAGATGCCGGTGCCGCTCTGGCAGCCATTCAGAGCCGCAGCTAGTTTGAAATTGCGGACGGCAATGCGCTCCAGTTCTCCAGAAGCATTTTGGAACGAAATGCCGATAAGGTCTGGCGCGCACTCAGAGATGCCGCTGTTGATGCCGTCGACGGTCAGCCCGGAAATGGAAACGCCGGTTGCATTTGCGACCAGCAGCGCAGTGGCGATCGGAGCAGCGTCGAAGAGACTGGCAGTGTTCGCCTGCATCGCGGAGGGCACCAGGATGGCGCCGTTGTCGGCATCGATCGCCAATGACTTGCGGATCGCAACTTGCTCGACGTAAATACCTTTACAAATGTGAATCTGATCTCCTGCAGAGGCGGCGTCGATCGCGTCCTGGATACGGGTGAACCCCGCATTCGGACACTCAACCTTGTCGTCGTCTACCACCAACTGGGCGCCTCGTGCCGCCAGGGCTGCGCCCGGGCAAACCAGAATGGAGAGGAGAATCACGGCCAGCGCCAACGGGAAAACAAGCTTGTTTTTCATGGTAATTTGCCTCGTTTCTTGAAGCTTAGGAACACGAACCCCGTGAGGCTACAACGGTTGGAGATTGCCTCCGAGGACTCGGCCCCTTTTCGGGACCACTCACAAAATCACGAAAGTTGGGCTGGAATGCCCGGAATATAGCAAGCCGCTCCGGTCGGGGCAATAGACCAAGCGGGCAGTATCGACTTCCTGATCGTCAACGGGCGCATGCCAAGCTTCCCGAACAAAAGGTCTACGCGGAGCTAATGCCCCCCCGCGCATCCCGCTCCTGTCCTTTTGTCCGGGTACTATTTAGAGTCAATCCCCTCTGCAATCCGTAGCCTCGCCTCGCCCAGGACTTATGATGGAAGCAGGGATTTCCCCCAGAAGCCTTTCGTGAGGTTCAAAATGACAAAGACCCTTTGGATCTTGCCCTGCGCCTTACTCGCGATTCCCCTGCTGGCTGCTGGTCAAGACGTGCAGCCCAAACCTGTTTCAAAGAAGAGTTCAACCGCTCCCGCAAAGCCTGCAAACACCCCAGCTAAGGCGGCGCAGCCTTCCGGCAAGATTACTTACGCTGAACTAACCATCACTGAGTTGATTGCCGAGGATGCCAATCGCTGGTCCGACAAGATGTCCGCCCACGCCGCCGTTAGCGGGTTCATCACACAGGTAGCAAAAGGAAGCGACGGCGACACCGACGTCCGCATTTGTGAAAACCCCAAAATAGAGGGCATGGATCGCACGCGTTGCATCGTGGCCAAATGCATTTCCAGGCTGCCTTGCGATTTGCCGCCAGTTGGCAAGCCCGTCACAGTGAAAGGAATCACCCGCTACGACGCCAAAGTCGGCACGCACTGGTGGGAAATTCATCCGGTTGAAGAAGTAGAGAAATAAGAACGCAGGCAGGGACGGGAACCTGTTCGCTGCATGGGCTCCCGTCCTTTTCGATGCCGCACCGACCACTCCATAGCCGCGGCCTACTTCGCACTCGCAGAACTCAGCGGCAGATTCACCCCCACCATCTCCTGCCGCTTCGCCAACTGCTGCTCTTCACGCGTTTCCAGCAACTCCCGGCCCTTTTCTTGTCCAGATGCCCAAATCTCCGCCAGAAAATAGCGTCCCTGGTAGTTGTGGAATACCACATGCGAATTCGTCACAGTCTTCGATCCACGGCTGATCACCGGCGTCGTCAACGCATGCGCGGCACCTTTGCCGTCCTTCCCCTGAATTTGCAACCATCCGCCCTGCACCAGCACCGTGTATTCTCCAGCGGGCAACTTGTTGTTCTCCACTTCAAAAGCAAACGGCGCTTCAAACTTCACCACCCGCTCCGCTTGCTGCGCCCGCACTCCAGCACTCATTCCCACCATCGCCAACCCTGCCAGCACCATGCTCCTCAGTGTGTTTTTCATTACGATTCTCCCGGTTTGAAATTGGTCCCCGCTTTCAGGAACGCGCTCAATTTCGCAGAGGCCGGGCCGCCCTACAATGCCCGCCGGGTAAGCCACGGGGAAAAGAAATCTCACCGTCCAAGGTACAGAAAACGAACGCCTTAGCCAGCTATCTCAACTGCGATTGATATCCACCCCGTCAAACTTTTTGTGCTACAGTTTCGTCTTTACCAGCAGGAGATTTTCTTGACCACCTCACCTCAGTTTCCCTCGGTCATCCGCTTCGGGGCCTTTGAAGCCGACCTGCTCTCCGGTGAACTTCGCAAATCAGGCATCCGCCTGAAAATCCAGGATCGCCCCTTCCAAATCCTGGTGATCCTTTTGGAACACCCCGGCCTGGTCGTCACCCGCGAGCAGCTCCAAAAACGCCTCTGGCCCGAAGACACCTTCGTCGATTTCGAACACGGCCTTAACACCGCCATCAACAAACTCCGCGACGCCCTCTCTGACGAAGCCGACAATCCCCGTTTTATCGAAACGCTTCCCAAGCGCGGTTATCGCTTCATCGCTCCCGTATCCGCCAGCGCCGCACCCCGCGCCCACCTCCACGCCGGCCCGCCAGCCAACGCTCCAACTCCTTTTGCTGTTCCCGCAATCTCCCCGGCCGACCCGTCTGTCACTCCGCCAGCGCCGGCTATCCGGTATCGTCTGACCAGCTACCTCACCCCTGCGGTGATGTTTCTCCTGTACGTTGCGCTTATTGCCGTCTGGTATTTCTACTCGCACTCTCGCCGCGGTGCCGAACAATCCGAAATCCGCATCGCGCCTCTAAATGGTCTTCCGCGCGAAAGCGACGCGGCCTTTTCTCCTGATGGCAACCAGGTCGCGTTCGTCTGGGCCGGCGAAAAAGGCGGCTACGCCCACATTTACGTCTCGCAAATTGGCGCCACGGATTCCCCCCGTCAAATCACAAGCTCTGGTGAAGGGACCTTCGAGTTCGCACCAGTCTGGTCCCCCGATGGCCGCTATCTAGCCTTTTTCCGTTTTAATGACAAAGATAAGGATCTTGCGGTTTACGTCACTGCCGCGCTTGGCGGCTCGGAGCGTCGTCTGTATACCGTAAAGTCCCAACGCAAAGTGGATGCGCTCGATTGGTCCGTCGACGGCAAATATCTGGCCTTCTCCGATAGCGCCTCGCCCAGCGAGGCCTCTTGTATCTTTCTTCTCTCGCTCGACACCCTGGAAGTTCATCCGGTGACTTCTCCTCCTGCCGGCACGCTCGGGGACACCACCCCCGCGTTTTCTCCCGACGGCAAATCACTGGCCTTCGTACGCGACACCCTGGATGTTCGCGAGATTTACCTGCTCTCTCTTTCTGGCGGCGCTCCCCAACAAATCACTTTTGATCATGCGGATATTCAGGGGATCACATGGGCACCGCAGAGCGACAAACTGATTTTCGCTTCCTCGCGGCAAGGACAAACCAGTCTTTGGAGTATTTCGGCCAAAGGTGGTACTCCGCAACGTCTCCCCATCGCCGGGGCCGGCTGGGCCATACGTCCTGCTTTGAACAGGAAAGGAAATCGCCTCGCCTACACCAGCGTCGTCTACTCCTCTTCCATCTGGCGTGCGCCCATCACTCCCGATCACAAAATCACTCCGCCGCTCGAACATCTCATCTCTTCCACGGGTCTTGAGGAAGGCCCACAGTATTCTCCCGACGGCAAACACATCGTTTTTCAATCCACGCGCACGGGTTACCACGAAATCTGGCGCGCCGATGCCGATGGTTCCAATCCCATTCAGTTGACGCACATCGCAAAAAATCTGACGGGAACGCCGCGCTGGTCCCCGGATTCGAAGTGGATATCTTTCGATTCGCGCCCCGCTGGGCACTCGCACGTCTTCATTATCAATGCGGAAGGCGGCCAGCCTCGCCAGGTGACGCAGGGAGATTCGGAAAACGGCGTCGCCAGTTGGTCGCCGGACGGCAAGTGGATCTATTTTGCGTCCAATCGCGGCGGCACCTGGGAAGTCTGGAAGATGAGCCCGGACGGAAGTTCCGCCACGCAGATCACGCGCCGAGGCGGCTTCGCAGCCATTCCTTCTTGGGATGGAAAGTATTTGTACTATGCGAAGGGCCGCGATGTTGCCGGACTCTGGCGCGTGCCCGTTGAGGGCGGGGAAGAGACAAAACTTCTCGATGCCCTGCCGGTTGGTGGCTGGGGATATTTTGCCGTCACCTCCGACGGCATCTATTACCCGGACGTTTCCACTCCCGGCAAAGGGGGACTCTTCTTTTACTCGTTTGCCAGCCGATCAAGCTCGTTGGCCTGGTCCGTGGATAAAGAACAGCCAGACAACGGCGCTCCCGCTCTCGGCATTTCCCCCGACGGCCGCAACATGGTTATCTGTCTCCTGGACCAACCCCTCGTCTACATCATGCTCGTCGAAAATTTCCGTCCGTAGCTACGCACAACTCCACCCAATGCGCATGTT
>DATHOY010000086.1:0-34965 GCA_035484435.1 Vulcanimicrobiaceae bacterium
AGCTATCACCGGTACACCAACCGTCTCCGTCACAAGCACCCCACTGACGTTTCAGGTGAAAGATGCGGGTAGCCCGCAGCAATCGAAGACCGTCAATCTGACGCTTACGATTACACCTGCGACCTTGGCAATTTCGACGAGCTCCATACCCAGCGGGCAGGTTGGCGTAGCGTATAGCACGACGCTTGTTGCGTCGGGGGGAACCACCCCATACAGCTGGACGTTGTCCAGCGGTACCTTGCCGGCAAATTTGCAATTGAACGCTGCGACCGGAGCCATCACCGGCACGCCAACCGTTTCCGTCACCAGCAGTCCCCTGACGTTTCAAGTGAAAGATGCAGGCAGCCCGCAGCAATCGAAGTCGGTCAACTTGTCGCTTACAATTATCTCGGCCGGCAGCGTCACGGTCTCGCTTTCTCCAAAGCGCGGCGGCTTGGCCATCACCCAGTCAATCCCACTCACCGCCACAACTAATGATCCGCTTGGCGTGACGTGGTCCGCCACCGCCGGCAGTTTCAGCGCCCAAGCCGCGACAACGGCGACCTATGTTGCGCCGTCCTCTGCCGGAACAGTTACTGTCACAGCTACGAGTGCGACGGATGGCACCACGAGCGCCTCCGCAACTTTCGGTGTCACCGATCTTGCGGGCGTGCTGACGTATCACAACGATCTGGCACGGGATGGAGTGAATATCCAGGAACACGCGCTCACCACCGCGAACGTTAAGACAGCTACGTTTGGGAAACTTTTCGCGTGCACCATTGATTCGCCTGCTTATGCGCAGCCTCTGTGGGTTCCAAACCTAAATATCGGTGGCGGCAAACACAACGTGGTGTTCGTGGCGACTTCACGCAACACGGTTTACGCATTCGATGCGGACGCCAATCCTTGCGTGAAGTATTGGAGCGTCTCGCTGATGAACACTGGAGAAACCTATCTGAACAGTGGCGATGTGAGCAGTGACGATATCTTTTCCGATATCGGGATCGTAGGAACACCGGTGATCGACGTCGCGACCAACACGCTCTACGTGGTCAGCAAAAGTAAAACGAACGGCACGTCTTGTACGCCAGATGCTTCCTGCTTTCAGCGCTTGCACGCGCTGAGTCTCGTCGATGGAAGCGAAAAAGTCAGCCCGGCAAATATCACCTCCGCAATCAGTGTTCCGGGAACAGGCGACGGCTCTTCCGGCGGGAATGTGCCCTTCAGCACCCTTCGGGAGAATCAGAGACCCGGCCTGGTGCTCCTGAACGGTGTCGTGTATGTAGCCTGGGCCTCGCATGGAGATACTCCGCCCTATCACGGCTGGGTGATCGGGTTTGATAAGACAAGTCTTTCGCGTGTGGCCACGTTTAACGCCAATCCGAACGGCAGCGACGCGGGCATCTGGATGGGTGGCGGCGCGCCCGCGGCGGACCCCGCAGGATTTCTTTACTTCCTCACCGGCAATGGGACGTTTGACGCAGACACCGGCGGCACGGATTACGGCGACAGCACCGTGAAGCTCAGCACATCCGGAGGACTGAGCGTCGCGGATTATTTCACTCCCATGGACCAAGCCAACCTGAGCAACAATGATAGGGATCATGGCTCGGGAGGCGCCGCAATCCTGATGGATCCATCTGCGGGCCCTGTGGCCCATTTGCTGATTGGCGGGGGCAAGTCTGGCGTATTGTATTTGCTCAACCGCGACAGTATGGGTGGATTTAATTCTTCCTCCAACAACGTTGTGCAATCGCTCGTTGTCAGCAACAACGAGATTTTGGCCACGGCTGCGATCTGGAATAACTCCCTCTACATCGCTGCGGCCAGTACTCCGATGCAACAGTTTCCCTTTAATTTGACCACCGGGCAGTTCGGCAGCGCTTCGCATTCTTCGTCAAACTCGTTCGGTGGCAAAGGCGCGACACCTTCGGTCTCGGCATCGAGCGCTTCTGCCAACGGAATCGTCTGGGCCCTCGACAGCAGCGCTTACGGAACCCCCTGCTGCTCCAATGGGCCGGCCGTTCTGCACGCCTATGACGCGGCAAACGTGGGGACGGAATTGTGGAACAGCACGCAAGGAACGGGGAATGCTGCGGGAAACGCGGTTAAATTTACGGTTCCCACGGTTGCCAACGGCAAAGTCTATGTGGGAACCCGAGGCGAGCTTTCCGTGTATGGTTTGTTGCCGAACTAAATTCGCAGCGCCAGTCGGCGATCACATCCCTTCGTAGTTGGGGCCGCCGCCGCCCTCGGGCACAACCCAATCGATGATCTGGTAGGGATCGGCGATGTCGCAGGTTTTGCAGTGGACGCAGTTGGCGGCGTTGATCTTCAACTTCTGGCTGTTGCCCTCTTTCACCATTTCATAAACGGCGGCCGGGCAAAAATACTGGCAGGGATTGCCAAATTCCTCCACACAGCGCGTGGAACAGATGTTCAGATCCTGCACTTTCAGGTGGCACGGCTGATCTTCGTCGTGGCGCGTGCCGGAATGATAGACGTCCGTCAGGCGATCGAAGGTGAGTTTGCCGTCGCCCTTGAAACGCTCCGGCGCTGGCCGGCCAAAGATCGGTTTGTACGCTTCGTGGGCGGCGTGTGCGTGCATGGGATCGATAATCCCGGCGCCGCCTGTAAGTTCCTGCAACCCGGTATAGAAAAAGCCATCGAGCAAGCCGTTGCGGAAGGACTGATGAAAATTGCGTACTTTCCAGAGCTCGTCTTTAATGTAACTCTTGTCGATTTTTTCTTTGTAGAGCTTCAGCGTGTTCGCGGAGTAGTCGCCCTTCTTCAGCGCTTCGAACGTCGTCTCGGCGGCCAGCATTCCGCTCTTCATCGCCAGGTGTACGCCTTTCAGCCGCTGCGAATCCAGAAAACTGCCCGAGTCGCCGACGATCAAGCCGCCATCAAAATAATTTTGCGGCATCGCGTACCATCCACCGTAGGGCAGCGATTTCGCCCCGTAGCGTACCAGCTTGCCTCCGTCCAGAATGTTGCGCACGTGGGGATGTGTCTTCCATGTCTGGAACGCCGCGTGGGGATCGAAGCGCGAGTTTTCGTACTCCAGCGCGATGACCAGGCCAATGGAAACGCGGTTGTTGGTGAGCCCGTAAATCCAGCCTCCGCCGTACATCTTGGTGGAAACCGGCCAGCCCAGCGTGTGCGCCACGTAGCCGGGCTGCAGCTTCTCGGGTTGAATGTCCCACAGTTCCTTGATGCCGATGCCGTAGCTCTGCGGGTTGATATTGTCGAGATTCTTTTTGGCGACGAGTTGCTTGGTGAGCGAGCCGCGCGTGCCTTCGGCGAGCACCGTCACTTTGGCGCGAAGTTCGTAGCCCGGTGTAAAGTTGGCTTTGGGCTTGCCATTCTTGTCGAGGCCTTTGTCTTCGGTGATGACGCCGGCGATGCCCTCGCCTTCGTAAATCAGCTCGGCACCGCCGAATTCCTTGAACAGGTTCACGCCCGCCGATTCCACCAGCCCACCCATCCACTTCACCAGTTTGCTGAGCGAAATCACAAAGTTGCCCGCGTTATTGAATGGAGGCGGCGTAATGGGCAGGCGATAGGAAGATTTTTCCGTGAACACCAGCGCGGCGGAATCGGTGACCGGCGTATCCAGCGGCGCGGATTTCTGAAAGTCGGGAACCAGTTCCGCCAGCGCCTTCGGATTCATGATTGCGCCGGAAAGCTGGTGCGCGCCGATCTCGCGGCCCTTTTCGAGAACGTAAATATTCTCTGCGGAAAGTTCCGGCTTGGCACCGCTGGCGTTGTGCTGCTTGATCAGATTCGCAAGATGCAGCGCGCAGGCAAGACCTGCGGGTCCCGCCCCGACGATCAGGACGTCCGCTTCCAGTTGTTCGCGTTGAATGGCCATGGGGATATTTTACCAAACCGTTGTTTGGTGGAAAGGCGGAATCTGGGCGCACGGCCAATCTTAAGTTGGCTACTGCTTGGTAACTCCGTTCTCTTTACTTCACGTTGCAGCCAATCCTCGATCGCGACGCCGACCAATAAATAAACAAGACTTTTCCTGCCAACATGTCCCTTCTAACCGGTCCGAATTCTTTGTAGCGGCTGTCAAAGCTGTTTCCCAGATCGTCCCCAACCACGAAATATTCCCCTGATTTTACTGTGACCGTTCCGCACATCGGGCAAGTTGGCGGTGATGGTCCTTTCCATATCGGCTTTCCACACGGCTGAGGTGGGTGAAACGCTGTTCCATTCACTAGCACTGTTCCCTCTGGCCCCTGAGTGATCACGTCGCCAGGCAAGCCGATGAGGCGCTTCAGGGAAGGTCCGTTCCCTGGCTCTCGATTTGCCAGAATCACATCCCCGCGCTGGGGTTCGGCCGACTGGTACGCCTTCCGGTTTGCAACAACGCGCTCCCCCTCGCAAGCTGTCGGACACATCGAAGCCGAGGCCACTCTGAACGCCCCAAACCCGGAGTCGCGAATCGCTTGACCCGCTGTCGGAAAAATCACTCCCGCTAGTAGCAAAATCGCGATCACCGCGTACGAAACCTTCGCCAGCGGGATTGCCGTTTCCTCTTTCTTTCCTTTTCCTGCGCTGTAGGCTGCCTCCGCCGCCACCGCTAACTGCGCCGCCAGCGCCGCCGCGATCATCACCACCATCGTCCCAAACGCCAACATCCAATGCGTGTGTACCTGCAACAATCGAAATGCATACATCATCAAACCCAGCACCAGAGCCTTCCGGGGCTGCCGGTTCACCAACTGCCCCATCCCGGGAATCAATAAACTGAGAATTCCTGCAAGCGTCGCCTTCTTCCACCGCGAAGCGGGTTTCGCGGCCGGAAGCCCTGAATCGGAACTCAAATTTAAGTCATTCATGGGTCGTAGGATGAGGCATTTCTCTCTTTTTGACTATATGCGCTTGCAGAAACAGCTGCGAGAATGCAACGGTGTCGTCTACGTTGACAGTTTGAGAAATCTACTTAGAATCCCGGGGCGCCGGACGATGCGGGGCGCATTTCCGGCGCGTTCACGCCGAAGCGTAGATGCGCGAACCACGACTGGCTGAGTGACATGAAGCCTGTGTAGAGGTAGCCCCAGACAAAGAGCAGCAAGAATGGGACGGTGGCGTAATTTTCGTTGATTATGGCGTAGACCACTGTGAGCGCGAAGTACAGGCCTAGCGCGACTTCGAAATAAGGCATCCAGCCGGCTTTGTTTTTGTATTTTTTCGCGGCAAACGTGCCGGACTTGCCTTCAATCTTGAATTTGGGTGTCCGCGCAAAATCTGATTTCTTGCCGATGATGGCTTCGATAACTGCTTGCGCATTGCGCACGCTGATCCCGATTCCCGTGGCCATCACGAACGGCATATATAGAAATGTGGTCAGCCAGCTCTTCGGACGCAATTCTCTTTGCGCGGCAAGATAAAAGCTGGAGATAGAGCACGTGGAGGCGAGGAACAGCGGCAAGTCGATCACCAGCATCTGAAACCAGCCCTGATAAAAGCGGACGATCATTGCCGGGAGCAGCATCGTTGATAGAAGAACCATCAACGGGTAAGAGATATTCGCGGTGAGATGAAAAAACGCCTCCGATTTCACGAAAAACGGCACGTCCGAGCGGAAAACTTTGGGCAGGATTTTCTTCGCCGTCTGCATCAGGCCCTTGGCCCAGCGCGCCTGCTGTGCCTTGAAGCCGTTCATGTCCACTGGTAGTTCGGAAGCACACTCAATCTGCGGCAGATAAAGAAACTTCCAGCCTTTCAGTTGCGCGCGATAGGAGAGATCCGTGTCTTCCGTCAGCGTGTCATGCTCCCAGCCGCCTGCGGCATCGATGGCGGCGCGGCGCCAGACTCCGGCGGTGCCGTTGAAATTAAAAAAGGTTCCTCGGCGCGAGCGTCCGCCATGTTCGATCACGAAATGCCCGTCGAGCAGAATCGTCTCCACACGCGTCAGCAGCGAATAGTCGCTGTTGAGATACGTCCAGCGCGTCTGCACCATGCCGATTTTGCCGTCGGTCGCGGGATCCAGGAAATACGGCACCGTGCGGCGAAGAAAATCCGCCTGCGGGATGAAATCCGCGTCAAAAATGGCGACGAATTCACCCTTCGCCGTCTTCAGCCCGTTCTCCAGGGCGCCCGCCTTGAAACCTTCGCGATTTGTGCGGTGAATATAACTGATCGGCAGCCCCTGAATGGCATGGCGCTCTACACAGGCGCGGGCCACCTCGCGCGTCTCGTCGGTCGAATCGTCCAGCACCTGGACGTCCAGCAATTCGCGCGGGTAATCAAACTGGGCGACGGCGTCCACCAACCGCTCGATCACGTAGCGTTCGTTGAAGATGGGAAGCTGTATGGTAACCTTGGGCCAGTTTTCCACCGTCGGCGGCGCGGGGGGAACATTTTTCCGGTAAACAAAATAGTCGTAGAGCAGCACGTAGCGGTGCAGGCCGTACAGTGCCAGCATGAACAGCACGATGAAGTAGGGAATCATCATCGCCAGGTCGAACGCGTTGGCGTTATAGACTCCGGTGAACGTCTTGTCCGTGATTTTGTGCCAGTAATGGCTGAGGCCGCCCTGCGCCGCGGCCGCAAACAGAAGTGGAGCGAATTTCAACAAGATGCGCGTCTCTCCGAATGACTTCCGAAACTCAATCTGAAAATCTGAAGCTTGCCGGGCTGCTGGCGGCGGGAGCGTTGCTGGAGGCGCTCTACCTGCGGATGCACAGCCTGTATTACCTGAAAAACCACGCGATTGCGTTTATGGTGCTGGCGCTGGGGGCCGGGATAGTTTACCTGATTGCGTTGTACAGATTCGACCACACACGGGCGTCGCGCGCGTCCTTTATTTTACTCATTTTTGCCGCGCTTGTATTCCGGGCCACGCTGTGGCCGATGCTGCCTACGCTTTCCGACGATTTGCAGCGCTACCGGTGGGACGCAAAGGTGCAGGCGAATGGATGGAATCCGTATGCGATCGCGCCGCAGGATCCGCGGCTCGCCTCGTTGCGCGATCACTATTATGAAATCATGCCTGGGCGCGAGACGCCGACGATTTATCCGCCCGCTACCGAGCTGCTTTATCGCGCTGCCTGGAAGTTCTTTCCTGGGCCGACTGAATTCAAAGTTCCGTTCGCGGCTGCAGATGTTCTGGTGCTTCTGCTGCTCGCGTGGATTTTCCGCGAAGAAAAGGATCGCACTTTCCGCGTCGCCGTTTATGCGTGGAATCCGCTGGTCATTGTGGAGTTTGCCGCCAGCGGCCACAACGACGTTCTGGCGCTGCTCGGAGTCGTTGCCGGCCTGGCCCTGGTGAAGAAGCGCCCGGCGCTCGCCAGCGCGTCGATCGCATTGGCGGCCATGGCTAAAGTTTTCCCCGCCGTTCTGCTGCCCGTGTGGATTCGCCGTGCGGGCTGGCCGGAAAAGCGCTCAGGATGGTGGGCGGTCGCGCTCGTCGTTGCCGTATCTTTGCTTTTGATTGCGCCCTACTGGGATGGACGGGGAGCAATTCGAGCAGACCTAGTCCATTACGAAGCGAACTGGAAGAATAATCACGCCAGTTTGTACACCGTAATCGATTGGGTGACCGGCGGAGGGACTCGAATACCCGCGCTGGCTGCCGCCGCTGTGATTTGGGGGCTTGCCCTGTGGCTCGCATGGAAACGCGCGGAGCCTGCTCGCGCGGCCTACCTGCTGATCGGCACCAGCCTGGCGTTCTGGCCCAACGGCTATCCGTGGTATTTCACATGGATCGTTCCGCTATTATGTTTTTTTCCGAATCCGGCGTGGTTGCTGCTGACCGTGCTGCAATTCCTGTCCTACAAGGTCCTCATCGGCTACGGGATCCTCGGTCAATTTAAATTCGATCCGTTGATGCAGTGGCTGGTTTACGCTCCGTTCTATGGCCTTCTCCTTGGGAATAATCTGCTTCGCCGGAAACAGGGATAGTCCCGAACGCCCCTACAAGCTCAGATTTTCCGCCCGGAATTCTCTGGTAGTATTGGTAACCGAGTTTCAAACTTAGCGAAGTCCTCGATGCAATACCCTTTGGTCTTCGCGCCTATGAGGAGCGATCCAATTGATTTCTGCCCGCCCTGGCATTTTTCTGCTCGTAAACTTCTTGGCCGCGTTCACGGTCTCACCTGAGCAAGCGAAGCCGCCAGCGGATAAAATCTTGCTTGATGTGGTAGTTACAGAAAAATCCGGGCCACCGATCCCAAGTCTCCAGGAGAAAGATTTCACGCTCCTCGACAACAAAGTCCCTCGGCAAGTTAGTTCTTTGCGGGCATTGGACGCCAAAGTGGCTCCCATCGAGACCATTGTGGTTCTGGACGCGCTCAATACCTCAACCGACGAGGTGGAGTTTGAACACCAGGAAATCGGCAAATTTCTGCGAGCCAACGGGGGAAGCCTGGCCCATCCCACATTGATCGCAATCTTGAATGACACGGACATCCGGCGAGTCCAGGACGACTTTTCCACCGACGGCAACGCGCTCGGCGTTTCCCTGGACAAATACATCGCCGAGTCCCCTCTCCTTCGTCGTCGGTTTACCACATGGGGAAAGAGTGAAGCCTTGATTCACTCTCTCAAGGCCCTGCGGCAACTCGCCGTATTCGAACTTTCTAGGCCAGGGCGCAAAATTATCCTTTGGGTCTCGAGGGGCTGGCCCATTGTTGAAACACAACTAGCGTGGAAGGAGCAGCAGCAGGTTTTTGCGGATATTGTCAGCCTCTCAGATCAACTGCTCGATGCGCACATCACGCTCTATAGCATCGATCCTCGCGGCTCTTGCTGTATCGACGATAGCTACGGGAAGTACGTAAAAGGGATCAGCAAGCCTGATCAGGTTTATTTGGGTAACCTCGGGCTCCAGGTGATTGCGGTCCAGACGGGCGGCCTTGCACTGAATGGAAGCAACGATGTCGCCATGCTCCTCCAGCGATGTGTCGCAGACACTGGCGCCTACTATCAAATTTCGTTCGACGCGGCTGCCACTCCGAAGCGCGACGAGTATCACCATTTGGAAATCAAACTGCAAAATTCACGGCTGACTGCGCGTACGCGCCAGGGCTATTACGCACACTCTAATCTTCCGGAGAATTAGAGCACGGCCGCGGCTTGGAATCCCTGAGGACATCCGTTCTACCGCGTTCGGTTGAAATGAAAATCAGTCTTGGTGCCGAGCGACTTCACAAGGTGCAATGATTGGAAAAATGTGTACCTCCCTTCCCTTGAATGGTACAGGTGAGGCAAACTCTACGCCGTGACGATTGACGCCGAACCGGAAAATCAAATCGCCGACGAGTCAGCCGCCCGCGGGAGCCTCGGTGAAGTCGCGAAACAATTTCTGCGGCTTGGCTTCATCGCCTATGGCGGGCCGGCGGCTCATGTCGCCATGATGGAGGAGGAATTTGTTCGCCGCCGCGGGTGGCTTACGCGCGAGAGATTTCTGGATCTCCTGGGAGCTGTCAGCCTGCTTCCCGGCCCAAGTTCGACGGAACTGGCCATCTATCTGGGCGAAATTCGCGCCGGCCTTGCAGGGCTGATCGTCGCCGGAGCGTGTTTCATTCTGCCGGCTGCTTTTCTGGTGGCGGCGCTGGCATGGGCTTACTTGAAATTTGGCACGGTGCCAGAGGTCACCGGCCTGCTCTTCGGGATCAAGCCCGTTGTGGTAGCACTGATTGCCCAAGCCGTCTGGAGCCTGGGAAAAACGGCTTTGCGCAATGTGCCTCTGACGGCCCTTGCCCTCGCCGTCGTTTTGCTCGCGATCGCGGGAGTTCCCGCGGTGTGGCTGCTGATTGGCGCCGGATTTTTCTGGACGGCGCTTCGAAAAGGGAAACGGCTCACCGGCAACCGCGCGGCCTTTGGCGCTTGGATCGGACTGGGAACCGGCAGTGCGGGTGGCGCGTTTGGCGCACTTCCAATTTTGTTCTACTTTTTGAAAATTGGAGCAGTGCTTGTCGGCAGCGGCTACGTGCTCTTGCCCGTGTTGCGCTCCGATCTGGTAGTAAAACTACACTGGCTCAGCGACTCGCAATTGCTGGACGCCGTCGCCGTTAGTCAAGCAACGCCCGGGCCATTTTTCACAGTGGCCACGTTCATCGGCTACATCCTGGCCGGATGGAAGGGCGCGGCACTCGCTACGCTGGGGATGTTTCTACCGGCATTTGTCTACGTTGCGGCCACTTCCAGCTTTCTGCCGAAGCTGCGTAAATCGCCACTCGCCGCCGCGTTTCTGGATGGCGTGAACGCCGCAGCGGTCGCGCTTATGGCCTACGTTGGATTGCAGTTTGGTCGAGCGGCATTGGTCAACATTCCGGCTGTTATTCTTGCGGTGCTCAGCACCGTTCTCGTTTTCCGCTACAAAATAAATTCCACCTGGCTGGTTCTGGGCGGGGCTGCGGCGGGAATTGCGCTGCGTCTTTTAGGTTGGAGTTGAAAATAATATCAGGGAACGAGAACAATCTTGCCGTGCGCACCGGGCGCCAGGACGTCCACATGCGCTTTCGCCGCATCTTTCAACGGGAGTTCCTTCCCCACGATTGGCCGCAAAGTACCGCTTTCCAGCCCTGCGCCGATGGCCGCGTGAATTTCCACCAGTTCAGGTTCCGGCACCCCCCAAAGCGTGAAGCCTTTGGCCGTGCCGCGCCGCGCCATCAGATCACGCGGGTTGATCGTAATCTCTCCGCGGTTGCCGATGATGATCACGCGGCCATTCATTGCCAGCAATTTCAGGTCGGTCGAAAGATTCACGTTCGCCAGCATCTCCAGAATCACATCCGCCCCGCGCCCGCCAGTTGCCTGCATGATTTCGTCAGAGTAGCCCGTCTTGCTGTGATCGAACGTCTGGTGCGCGCCTTCTTTCTTCGCCAGGTCCATACCCTTTTGTGTGCCGGCAGTGCCGAAAACGATCAGCCCGATTGCACGCGCAAATTGCGCCGCTGCCGTGCCGACGCCCCCGCTCGCGCCGTGGATCAACACCGTTTCTCCCGGACACGCGTGCGCATGATGAATCAGCGCGGTAATGGCCGTTCCATACGGAACCCAAACTCCCGCTCCTTGCGGGAAGGAGATTTTTTCGGGCAATGCATGCACCTGGGATTCGAGCGCCAATGCACATTCGGCGTACGCGCCGCTCACCGTCCTGGCGGTGTAAACGCGAGCGCCGGACTTGAATTTCGTGACGCCCTCCCCCACAGCTTCGATGACGCCCGCGGCATCCGAGCCCGGCGTATATGGCAACGGGGGCTTGATGGCATACGTTCCATTGCGCATGTACGTGTCGTAGGGATTTACGCCCGCGGCGTGTACGCGGACCAGCACTTGCCCGGCCGCCGGCTTGGGCGTCGGGATTTCCTGCAACTGCAGAACTTCCGGCCCGCCGAACTGGTGCACCTGTATCGCCTTCATAAGACATCTCCCCGCGGCATGGAATTTCGCAGATCGTTGGGTGAATTCATCAGTGTTCAGTCAGCAGCAAGATACCCGGAAAACGCCCGGCGCTCAAAAAGAAAAGTTTTCGGCTTAGAAATGGTCGTCGTGGACCAATGCGGCTGCCGCCGTTCCGTTCGTGGTCTTTGCCCATGCCGTGGTCTGCCAATTGTCCTTTGATTTTTTGGCGGGGACGAATCCCGGCATCAGTAGGTTAAAGTGCTGCGCAAGGCCGAACAGGTAAGGCTCATAGAGATTGCGGAGCTCCGTAAGTTTTTGCAGGGCTTCCGGCGTAGTGGAGAGTTGCGTGCCATGTTTCGCAAGCGTCTCGCGGATGAGCTGCAACACTTCCGGCGGCAGGCGATCCTTGTTAGGCGCATGCGGCGCGACCGAAAAAACCTGGCAAAGGTCGGCCACCGCATGCCGCGCAATCGCAAACGTAAGCTGCGCCTGCCGCGCGCAAACATCCTCCATGCCCGAAATCGTCAGCGCGCAGGCATCCAGGATCGCGGTCAGCGAGCTGATCCACGACTGATTGTCGTGTTGCGAGCGAAAGTAGGCCAGCACCGGGTACGAAAGGTGGCTTTCCAGAACTTGCGCCGACCATCGCTCCCAATCCTTAAACAGCTTGCGCAACTCTTCATGGCCTCCTTGGAACGTGTGGCGCAAGAGAAGTTCGCCGCCGGTGGGCGGTGCGCCCGCCCGGGCGTCCAGAAGCACAATTTCCGTCTCGCGGTCGGCAAACGAGCCGTAAATAAAAGGCAGATATCCGATCACCGCGGCGAGAAAGCCGAATCCAAATCCGGACTCCACCACCACCAGAAAGCGTGATAAGCCCGAGCGCGGCACCACGTCGCCCAACCCCAGCGTGAAAAATGTCGTGCCACTCAGATACATGTCCGTGTTGAAGCTGGGATGGCCGCCGGATAGATTTACCGCCGACCCCGCGCCGTACTGCATCATCGCGAAACTCAGGATTAGCCCCGCGGCCCAAACCCCGATCAGAAAGAGCAGGGAAATCGGCCCGTAGAACCCCAGAAAGGAGTCGCGCCGCTTTTTTGAGGGAATCAGCCGGGCGTAGATCTTCCAGGTGCTCCAGGTGAACTGGAAAAAGAAGCGGGTCAGGCGGAATTTGCGGGTGACGCGCCGGGGCAAGATGATGGCCTCGAACGCGTCCCAGATCACAATCAGGAAAATCACCACGCCGGCGATGAACACACCCGGAGCAAGAATCATGCGGAACCTGCCTCCTTCATCGCTGCGGACGGGGTGCTCAAGCGGAGACTGAGGTAACCAGCCGCGCGTTCACTGTGATTTCCGTCTTGAAGAGTTTGGAAACGGGGCAACCGGTCTCCGCGCCCTTCACGGCGGCGTCAAACTTCGTTTTGTCGGCGTTGGGAATCGTGGCGACCAGGTCCAGATGGCTCTTGGTGATGGAAAGGCCTTCGCCGACCTTCTCGAGGGAAATCGTGCAGGTCGTCTCTAACTTCGAGGCAATCATGCCCGCGGCGCCGAGTTGATTGGAAAGCGCCATGGTGAAGCAGCCTGCGTGCGCGGCGGCAAGCAGTTCTTCGGGATTGGTGCCCACTCCATTCTCAAAACGGGTGGAAAACGAATACTGCGCTTCCTTCAATGTGCCGCTATCGGTTGTGAGGCTTCCTTTGCCCGATTTCAAATCGCCTTGCCAGACTGCGGATGCTTTGCGTTGCATGAGTGGTATCTCCTCTTGCTGACTTGTGGCTGCGGGTCAGACAGCTTTGATTCACCAGGGAAGGGGGTGGTTATGCAGCCAGGCCAGAATTCTACCACTTGTGGAAGATGAAGAACGCGGCAAGGGTGATGAAAGCGAAGCCTACCAGGTAGTTCCACTTCATCGGCTCGCCCAGATAAGTGATCGAGAAGACCGAGAATACGGAGAGGGTGATTACTTCCTGGATGGTCTTGAGTTGCGCGGCGTTGAATTTGTAGGAGCCGAAGCGGTTTGCCGGCACCTGGAAGCAGTACTCGAAGAAGGCAATGCCCCAGCTGATGACAATCACCTTCCATAGCGCCACGTTGCGGTACTTCAGGTGCCCGTACCAAGCAAACGTCATGAATATATTCGAAATAGTCAGAAGAAGAATTGTGCGCATTCAGAAGCTCTCCAGATGATGTTCTTTCTGCTCGGCGAACGAGAAATAGACTGTGCATTACGAAGAGTTTGTTTAACTGCCGGGAGGGGAAGTGGCAGATGAGGTGAGTGCAGACACTGACGCGCCCAAATCGAGATCACTAATACTCGACTCGGAGCAGAGTTTCAGCCAGTTCTCAGCCGTAAGCTGGCCGGACTTGAGTTCGGCCAGGACGGAGAACACATCTACGGAGAATGATCCGTTCCGAAATTCAACGGGCCGCCCGGGAGCAGTTTGTAAAGACCATCCCTGCTGGTGCAAGCGTACCGCCAGAGCTGCGCCAATGGATCGTGCTGCCAAGTCTCCCCACTCGTCCCCGCTAGGGAGCCAGCCCTTTGGAGGAGTGATTCTTTTTCCAAACGCGACCAGATCGCCGGAAATCGCCGGGAAATCTTTCGGGCGAACACCTATCAACGCTCCGGCGCACTCCGCGGCGCTCTTGGTCCAGGCAGGCAAATAGACAGTCTGCGCCAGGCTTTCCCATCCCACGAAGCGCCAGGATTTCAGCTCGGGCTTGCCTGTTGCCCGGGCGAGCAATTCAGTCTCGAGGGCATCCAGGTTTCGCAACAACGTAGTGGCGGGCGACACTCCCGTGGTGGTTTCCGCAGCGCCGAAAGCGGCGAGCGCGTTCACGCGATCCCGCAGCGGCGGATGACTATCGAAGGGATCCGCTTTACCGCTCGCGATTTCTTCTTGCACGACTTCGGCGGCCGCCTTCCGAATAGCCGGTGCAGCCAGAAACATCGCGAAGCCGGAAGCGAGACCCGGGCGGAAACCCGCCGAGAGCACGGGGCTCACTTCCGACCGAAGATAGGGAGGATAAAGCACGGCTCCCACATGAATGGTCCGGAGCGCATCCGATAGCGGTTTGGCCCCGACAAGGCTGGCGGCCAATTCATCGGCCGCGAATTCTTGTTGGCGAGACACGCCGTGAGTGAGCTTCAGTGCGCTCTCGCCGTACCAGGCGAAAGGTACTTGCAGGATGGATCTGCGTCGAGCCAGGTTGGAAACCGTGCGATAGATCGCTCCGCGAAGATTGTAGATGACTGGGCCGAGCCGGGTGTCACCGCCATAATAGTGACCGAACTCGTGAGCTAGCACGGCGCGCAATTGGCTGACAGTGAGAATTTGCATCAACGGGAGTCCAATTCCCATAACGCGCCGGCTGCCGATTCCAAGAATGCCTCCGCGCTGGGCGACCCATGCATTTACATCCGGAATCAGATATACCTCGGAAGGCATTTCCTCTTTTGTGGCGTCGGCCAGTCCGCGAATCATTCCAAAGAGTTCCGGCTGGTCCACTGCATCGAGCCGGGGACCGGGAGCTAGGAACCTATCAAAACGCGGAAAAATGGACCAAAGAATAATCCCTGCTCCCACCACGCAGAAGAAGGCCAGCTTTAAAGTTCCAAAGGTGTGGCCAGCGTTGAATACAGACCAATAGGCGATGAGCAGTAACAAGGCGGAGACGAGAATCGCACCGACGTAAAAGCCAATCAGCAGGACCAGTGCCAGTGCGGCGCGTCTGGCCAGAGAAGTAGCTGCGCTCACGGAGTTTCTCCCGAGGTTTATCGCTTCGACTACAGGAGCAAGAGTATACCTGAAGCTTTTTGCAGATAGAAAACCAGATGCGAAAGGGGAATGCCTAGCCGTTCAGGCTGAGGGAGACGAGTCCCGGTGGCGTGGCCGGAACTATGGGCGGAAGTTTGGAGCGATCGACTGGGTTGTAGAGGGTGTCGCGCTCGACGGGCACGCGGCCGGCGGCGCGAATCAAGCGTTGGAGTTCACCGAGAGGAGTGAACTCCGAGGTCTTTGCGCCTGCGTCGTGATAAATCTTTTCCTCGACCACTGTGCCGTCGAGGTCGTTGGCGCCGAACCGCAGCGCGATCTGCGCGATGCTGGGCGTCAGCATGATCCAGTACGCCTTGATGTGATCGAAATTATCCAGCATCAGTCGCGACACCGCGATGCAGCGCAGGTCGTCGTAGCCCGTCGTCTTCGGAATGTGCGACAGCGCGGTGTTGTCAGGGTGAAATGCCAGGGGGATGAAGGCGACGAAACCGTGCGTCTCGTCCTGCGCTTCACGCAAGAGAACCAAGTGATCGACGCGCTCTTCGACAGTCTCCACGTGACCGTATAGCATGGTGGCGTTTGAACGCAGTCCGATGCGATGCGCCTTCTTTGCGATGCTCAACCACATGCGGCCGCTGACTTTATGATCGCAGATAATCTTACGCACGCGGGGATGGAAGATCTCGGCGCCGCCGCCGGGGCAGGAATCCACGCCGGCATCTTTCATTTTCTTCAGCGTTTCCTCGATGGTGAGTTTCGCGATGCGCGCGAAATAGTGCACTTCCACCATCGTGAACGCTTTGAGGTGCACATGAGGATGCCGCTGCTTGAGCCCGCTGATCATTTCCAGAAAATGGTCGAACGAAAGGTCGGGGTGCAGTCCGCCAACGATGTGAAATTCCGTCGCGCCTTCACGGACGCCCTGAGCCGCTCGCTGGTAAACCTCCTCGAGCGCGTAGGTATAAGCGCCCGGGGCGTTGGGGTCGCGGCCAAAAGCACACAGCTTGCAATGGGCCACGCACACGTTTGTGGGATTGATGTGACGGTTCACGTTGTAATAGGTGGTGTTTCCGTGCCGCTTCTCGCGCACATGATTCGCCAGCCAGCCGACGGCCAGCAGGTCGGGTGTCTGGAACAAAGCAACTCCATCGTCAAAGGTGAGGCGTTCGCCTGCCAGCACCTTGTCGGCGATGGGTTGCAATGTTGCGTCGTTGATCGTCAGTTCAGCCACGTTCTTCCCAATCTATTAGAGGGCGTTTTTCGCTTCGCCGCAACTTAAATTCGCTTTTCGAAATGAACAAACCGTTCAAACGCGCCATAATGCCGCCGCGGCGCCCCAGAACAACAGGAACAACATACTAATATAGCCGTTCACGGTGAAAAACGCAGCGTTCAGCTTGCTGAGGTCGTTGGCTTTCACCAGCGAGTGCTCGTAAGCCAGCAGCGCCGCCACGACTGCGACGCCTGCCCATGCCGGCCACGGCAGGCCAAATCCGTAGGCCAGCCAGCTTAGCAGCGCCACTACGCCGACATGCATTACCCGGGCAATTTGCAGCGCCCCGGCAATTCCGAACCGCTTCGGAACGGAATACAGCCCAGCGTTCTGGTCGAACTCCACGTCCTGGCAGGCGTAGAGCACGTCGAAGCCGCCAACCCACAGCGTGACGGCGCTGCAGAGAATCAGCATTCGCCAATCCAGGCCTCCGGTGATTGCAATCCAAGCTGCCGCGGGAGAAATGCCCAGGGCAAAGCCGAGGAAAAGATGCGACCAGCTGGTGAACCGCTTGGTGTAGGAATAGAAAAACAGAATCGCGATTGCCAGCGGCGCCAGTTTCAAAGCCAGTGGATTCAGTTGCCTTGCGGCGACGAAAAATACGGCGACCGCGAGCAGAGTGAATGTCCATGCAAAAGAAACGGAGAGAGCTCCAGTGGCCAGGGCCCGCATTTTCGTGCGCGGATTCTCTTTGTCGTAGCGCAAGTCCGCGATCCGGTTCAGCGTCATCGCCGCGGAGCGCGCCGCCACCATTGCGACCACGATCCACAAAACCTGCCGCAGTGTCGGCCAGCTGTGCAGCGTCGCCCGCGCCGCCAGCAGCGCTCCCGTTAGCGCAAATGGCAGCGCGAACACGGAGTGCTCGAACTTGATCATTTCCAAAACGGTGCGGATCCGCCCGGCCATCGGTTTAATTTTCCGCTTTCTTCGCCGGGGCGCTGCCCGTCCAGCGAAACATTTTTTCCTGCGGCAACCCGGCCTGCGCCAGGACGCGGCAAACGTACTGCGTCACGAGGTCATCAATCGTTTTCGGCATGTGATAAAACGACGGCATTACCGGCATGATCACCGCGCCGGCGGCCTGGGCCCGGAGCATGTTTTCGAGATGAATGCGGTTCAGCGGTGTATCGCGCACGCACAGAATCAGTTTGCGGCCCTCTTTCAACATGACGTCCGCCGAGCGGGACATCAGGTCGTCACATGTGCCGCAGGCAATCGACGCCAGCGCGCCGACTGTGCAGGGAATCACGATCATTGCGTCCACGCTGTAGCTGCCGGAAGCGATCGACGCGCCAACATCCTTGTTCGAGATGACTTCAATCTTTTTTGGAGTGCGCCCAAGTACGCGGCCCGGAAGTTTTTTCAGGTCGCCCGAGGTGATCCGCAACTCTTCGGAGAATAAGCGCTGCCCGGTTTCCGTCACGACGAGGTGAATGCGCCCGACGCGGGGATCATCCTCCAGCATCGCCAGAGTTTTCTGCGCGAAGACGGCGCCGCTGGCTCCGGTGACACCGACGGTTATGGTTTGTCCCTTGTTAACAGGCATGGAAATGTGTGCGGTTCAATCAGTCTCGCAGCGCCAAGAAGGTAAGTCAAGAAGGCGGGAGCGGCAAGCTGAGGTGAAAAAAAGGGCTTGACAAACGGGGCGTGAGTTGATAGAAATGAACATGTTCACTTTCGTGGAAGCCGAATCTCCCACGCCTCCATCGAAGGCCGAGCTGACTCGCAAGCGTATTCTTCAAGCCGCGTTAACCCTTTTCCGCACAAACGGTTATGAGAACACGACCCTTCGCCAGATTGCAGCTGAATCCGGTTCTTCGCTCGGTCTGGCTTACCGCTATTTCCGTTGCAAGGAAGAGTTCGTCCTGGCGTTTTATGAAGCACTTGCTGCGGAGTTCATTCAGCAGATTCCCAATCTCCCGCAAGGCAAGATTGCTCAACGCTTTACCGCCGCGTTCCGCCTTAAGCTTTCGCTGGTTGAGCCGCACAACGAGCTGATCGGTGTCCTTCTTTCCTCGGCGCTCAATCCCAACTCTCGCGTCGCCGTGCTGGGGCAGGCTTCGGCGGGCATCCGCCTGCGCATGCAAGCGGCTTTTTCGAGATTGGTCAGCGAATCCGATGATGCGCCTGACGCTGCAACAGCTGCCGCAATTGCAAAACTCCTTTACATCGTTCATCTCGCACTTCTGTATTTCCGCGTGAACGACCGTACGCCGGGGGGCCGCGCGACCCGCGAATTGCTCGGGTGGATGGAAACCGCGCTGTCCTATCTCCCTACAAGTTATCGCCTGCCATTTTTTTCCAACGCCCTGCTGAAACTGTCCGAAACGCTCGACACCGTTTTTGGAGGAGCCACCACCAATGAGCACCCAGCCCAATAACCCGTTGCCCGCAAATTGGCAGCCCAAGCCGCCAGAACCGTCGCTGAAGCCGCCCATTTCCGATGGCCAGTGGGGACTTGCGGGCTTCGTCCTGTTCCTATTTCTCTGCAGCATTTCTCTGCGTGTTGTCTACGCACACAAACTGGAGACCACCGCCGTCATGTTCATCGGCCTTCCTGCCGGGCTTGCCATCTTTATGAGTCTTCTGCCGCGCAGCAAGAGTGCAATCGGCAGCGCCATGAAGGGCACCACGATTGGCTTACTCATCTCCGCGGTGCTTTTTGGCGAAGGCATCATCTGTGTGCTGATGGCAGCCCCGATCGCCTACTTTATCGCGGCGCTGGTCGGCGGCTTGACGGACGCCTCGAGAAAAGCGCAGCACCCGAGCGCGCAATGTTTCATCTGGATCGTTGCCGCGGTGATGAGCTTTGAAGGCACCTCCGACAAATTTTCGCTATCGCGCGAGGAAGAGATTCGGGTCGAGCAAACAATTGCCGCAAGCCCCGCGCAGATTGAAAGCACGCTGGCTGCGACGCCCGCTTTTCGAACGAAGCTGCCGCTTTATTTCCGGCTGGGCTTTCCGAAGCCCGTGGAGGCGCGCGGCAGCGGCCTGAATGTGGGTGATCAGCGAATTATTCACTTTGCCGGCGGAGAAGGCCACCCGGGCGACGAAGTGTTTCACGTTGCGGCGCGCACAAACTCCTCCGTCACGTTCCAACCGGAAACGGATACCAGCCACATCGCGCACTGGCTCAAATGGAAAGAGTCGGTCGTCGAATGGTCGCCCGCGGATGCTACCCACACTCGCGTGGCCTGGACGCTGCGTTTTCGCCGCGGCCTGGATCCTGCCTGGTATTTCCGGCCGTCGGAGCGTTATGGCGCTCGCCTGGCCGCGCGGTACTTGATCGACAACCTGGCCACTCCGGCGCACGAATCCGTTGCACACTGAACCTGATGCGCCCCGTGGCCAAATCGCTTGCTGAGTCCGATTTCCGGCGGAAAAACGCCGCCGCGCTGCTGGCGGCCGCGTGGGCTCTTCCTTCCGCCGCTCTCGCCGGTTTTCTGACCATGCAACTCGATGCCTGGACCGTTCCTTCCAGCACACTGCTCCTTCTCGGTTCTCCGGCAATTGTTCTCTTTGACCGCGCGCTAGTGTGGGGTTGGGCGTTTGCGTTTTTTGCGGACCGGGTTTCCCTTGTTCGCCTGGCGTTCCTGGGCGTTCTGCTCGACCTGATGCTGCCCTTGGACCGGGTTTCATACCAGCCCAGCCCGCAATTTCTGTTTGCGGAGGCTCTTGCCGTCGGCGTTTGCCTGCTGCCGGCGCAGCTCTTCGCCCGTTGGACACGCGAGCGCAGTCATCTCACCGCTCGAAACATGATGCACCTGTGTTTTCACAGCGCGTTGCTGCTGGGAATCTGGCCGCTTCTGATTACACAGTTCCTGGGAGGCAATTGGCACGCCTGGGCGGAGCGTTCATCCGAGACCAACAAATTTTATTTGCAGTTTCTGATCATTCCTTGCGTCGCTCTCATCTCGGCCATGCAGGAATTTCATGGCTCTGGCCGCGGTACACCGATGCCCCACGACGCCCCGCCGCGGCTGGTGACCACCGGAATCTATTCTTACGTCGCCAACCCGATGCAGATTGGAAAATTCGGGGTTCTATTTATCTGGGGACTCTTCTGGAAAAATGCGTGGATTGTGGCGGCGGCTTTTCTTGGATTGCTGTACAGCCTGACGATCGCCCGTTGGAACGAGGACCGCGACATGGCCGCGCGTTTCGGCGCCGAGTGGAGACTCTATCGCCGCAACGTTCGCCGTTGGATCCCACGCTGGCGTCCGTGGGTTGCCGCTGCTGGCGCAGCCGACTCAGCGGCGCTGTACCTCGATCTGGATTGCGGCCCGTGTGGCCACTTCGCGCGATGGTTCGCCGGGCAGTGCCCGACGCAACTGCGCGTTTTGCCTCTTACGGCGCATTTCCCTAAACCCCTCGCTCGTATCACCTATCGCGCCGCCGGTGGCCAGCGCGAAGTCCAAGGCATGCACGCAATCGCGCGGGCGTTTGATCACCTTAACCTCGCGTGGGCCTTTTGTGGATGGATGCTGCGGCTTCCCTTGATCGGCTGGGTCGCTGAGCTGATCGCCGAAGCAGTCAGTCCTTCCGGGCCGGAGCGCTGCAGCGTGAACGTTTCGGGCGCTTCACCGGTTATTCCTTCCGTCGAAGCTCGTTCCTGAATTGTCCGGTGTGCAGTTCCGCATTGTTACTTGGCGCGCCCATCGCTCCCAGGCACGCGCCGCTGTGGTGCTAGACTATCTTCCGGCTACAAATCATGAACCAGTCTGAACTGCTGAAAATTCTCGAGGACATCCGCGCCGGCGCGCTTTCTCCGGAAAAAGCCGCGGAGCGCGTGAAGCATCTGCCGTTCGAGGACATCGGATTTGCCAAAGTGGATCATCACCGGGCGCTGCGCCAGGGCTACGCCGAAGTGATTTTCGGCAAGGGCAAAACGCCCGGGCAGGTGGCGGAGATTGTGCGCGCCATGGTTTCCAAGAAAGCATCGAGCCACAATGTGCTGGTCACCCGCGCCGACGCGAAAATGTTCGCCGCTGTGAAACGCGTCAGCCGGGGTGCGAAATTTCATCGGCTTTCGGGAGTGATCAGTATTGAACGAAGCAAGGAGATCTCGGGAAAGGGAACGATTCTTGTTGTTTCCGCCGGCACCAGCGACATTCCCGTCGCGGAAGAAGCTGTGCTTACCGCGCGCATGATGGGCAATCGCGTCGAGGAGCTTTTCGACGTCGGTGTCGCCGGTATTCATCGTTTGCTGGATCATCGAAGCGCGTTGACGGAAGCCCGCGTCATTATTTGCGTCGCTGGAATGGAAGGCGCGCTGCCAAGTGTGGTCGGCGGCCTCGTTGGGGTTCCGGTCATCGCCGTGCCCACCAGCACCGGTTATGGCGCAAGCTTCGGCGGTGTGGCCGCACTGCTCGGCATGTTGAATTCCTGCGCTTCCAACGTTACCGTCGTGAATATTGACAACGGCTTTGGCGCGGCGTGCGTCGCGTCGTGCATCAATCGGCTGTAATTAATCGTTTCTCAACAGGACTTTCATCACGCCGGGTTTTTGGGCATATGCGATAGCTGAATCGGCATCCCTCAGTGGAAACGTGTGGGAGATCAGCGGGGTGGGATCGACTTTGCCGGAGCGGAGAAGCGAAATTGCCTTGGCAAACGGTCCACAACGCGAGCCGATGACGGTGATCTCCTTCACCACGATGGGCCAGGTTTCGACTGGCGCCGCGCCGTGGAATGTGGATTTCAGCAGCAGGGTGCCGCGCGGCTCGGTCATTCTTTGCGCTAGCGCCAGGCCAGACGGGGAACCAGTTGCCTCGACCACCAGCCGGTAGTTTTCTTTGACGCGGGATAGATCGCTCGCATCGCCATGTACTCGTTTAGTGGCGACGCCTGCCCGCCGCGCCATTGCGAGCTTGCCGCGATGTTTTCCATATAACACGACTCGCGTGCCCGCCGCACGCAAAACCATGACGATCAGTTGGGCCAGCTTGCCGTCGCCGAGCACCGCCGCTGTGAGAAATTCTCGGATGTCGAGTTGATCGAGAATCTGACACGCTGCCGCGAGCGGCTCGATAAACACGGCCTTCTCGTCGCTCACGCTCGACGGCACAAAGTGCAAATTTTCGATTGGCAGCGCCAGATATTCCGCGAAAGCTCCGTCGTGCGCCACGATTCCCAACACTGTCCGTCGCGCGCAATGCGTCTTCAACCCGCGCTTGCAGAAATCGCACAGCGGCCGAAATCCGTAAGCCACGCAGCTGACATTGATTTCGCCTGTCACGCGCTTACCGACCCAGCGCTTTCTCGCCGCCGTGGAAACTCCACCGACCTCCACCACCTCGCCGACGAATTCATGCCCCGGCGTGCCGCGAAACATATGGTAGCCGCGCAATATCTCCACGTCCGTGTTGCAAATCCCGGCCAGCCGCACACGGACCAAAGCCCACCCCGGGCGCAGCCTGGGAATAGGCTTGCGCACCTCGGCCAGCTTTCTGCCTCGCACCACAAAGCTGATGATCTTCAGTTTGCGTTTCGGATTTTTTCGGAACCTTAGGATGGGTTAACTCCGCCACAGGGTACGTTCTTGAAGCAATTCTTAACGCAGCGCCTCGGCCAGCGCTTCCGCGAGCGCAACTTCCTGCTCTGGGAAAACTGTCCGCAAATCAATCAATAGCCGATCATTTTCAATCCTGGCAATCACCGGCGTCACACTCGATCTCAGCCCAATCTCCAAATCGCTGGCGGAATGCCGGGCGCTGGCAATGCGCAAGACCTTCGTTGACAGCGATTGCGCGGGTGTCGAACCTCCACCGACCAGCGATCGCCCGTCGGCAATTTCGAGTTCCACATCGGCGCCGACAATTTTCGCGGAAAGCGTTTTGTAAAATACTTCTGTGCGGGCGGAAATTTCTTCGATGCGCGCCTGCATCATGCGAAGAGCAGGAATTTCGCTCCATGCACCGCGGAGATACGCGCGCAGGGTCGCTTCCATGGCGGCAATCGTCAGCTTGTCCACGCGTAGGGCGCGGAACAGCGGGTGTCGGCGCACTTTGTGCACCAAATCTTTTTTTCCGGCGATGATGCCTGCCTGCGGCCCGCCGAGCATTTTGTCTCCGCTGAAAAGGACCAGCGAAAAACCGGCTGCGACGCTTTCCCTCGCTGTCGGCTCGCTGATCCCGATGGGCGAAAGATCCACCAGGCAACCGGAGCCCAGATCCTCTACTACCGGCAAGTGCGTGCGTTGCCCGAGCGCGATCAACTCTGCCACTTCCGGCTTTTCCGTAAATCCCGATACCGTGAAGTTCGAGGGGTGCACCCGCAAAATCACGCAAGTCTTTTCGTTGATCGCGTTTTCATAATCGGTGATTCGCGTGCGGTTCGTGGTGCCCACTTCGCGCAACACCGCGCCGCTCTGCTCCATGATTTCCGGGATGCGGAAGCCGTCGCCGATTTCGATCAACTCGCCGCGCGAGACGATTACTTCGCCGCCGCGTGCCAGCGCCGCGAGCGTCACCAGTACAGCCGCCGCGCAGTTGTTCACGACGATGGCCGCTTCCGCGCCGGTCAGGCGCTCGATCAGCCGCGAGGTGTGCACGTCGCGCTTCCCGCGCGCGCCCGCCGCAACGTCATACTCCAGATTCGAATATTGCGTGGCGGTTTGACGAAACTCCTCCAAGACTGCGGACGGCAATGGCGCGCGCCCGAGGTTGGTGTGCAGGATCACGCCCGAGGCGTTGATCACCCCGCGCAGAGAAGGTGCCAGCGCTTGCTCGACGCTCCGCACAACGCGTAATTCAACCGCTTCGGCCTCAAGTCCGGCTTCTTCCTGGGGCGCCCCGGAAACAATTTCCCGGCGCAGTTGCGCCAACTCGCCGCGAATCGTCTCCACCAGGAAACCGCGTTCCAGTGTCCGGCCCAACTCCGCGACCATTGGCCGGAGCAACAATTCATCCACCGAGGGTAGCCGCCGCAGCAGCATGGTCTGGTCAGCGCTGGCCGCCGGTTTTGCTTTTTCCGCCATGCCGCCATTGGAGCACAGCAGGGATTCGGCCCGCAATTGCCAACTGTTCGAACGGCCAGCCGCATGCTCTCCCGGACGTTGTTTCATGCGCATCGCCCCGTTGCTCCGCCGTTGACGTCCGGCGGGCACGCTCCTACGATGAACTCTCGGGGATTTCCATCTCATGGCCACCATTGACGAGGATCTCTCGCAACTCGAGCGCGACATTCGCCAGCTCAAGATCGAGTACGACATGTATTTCGGTGGCGGCCGCAAGCGCCCTCCCACCGAAATCGAGTGGCGCATTGAGCTGGTCGTCAAGCGTTACGGCGAGCGCGGCGGCGACATGAAATACGGCCAGCGCTTCCGCTATGGCAACCTCGCCCAAACTTATGCGAAGTATAAGGACATCTTCCGCAAGCGGCTGGCGCAGCGCGAAGAAGGAAAAGTCCAGCGCCACTTCGGCGCTGCCGCCAAAGCCATTGAAGCCGAGCGAGCCAGAGCACAAGCCGCAACGGACGCCACTGCAGCCGCGGAAGCGGCGAAAGTGTTCCGCGTGGTCTGCACCGCTCCGGAAAAAGAAGCTGACAAGGTCGAGCAGCTTTATGAAGCGTTCGTCCGCGCAAAGCAGCAAGCTGGGGAGGAGATGGGCAAGATGACCCGCGCCGGGTTCAATGAATTCGTCCGCAAGAAGACCAAGGACCTGCAAAGCCAGAAAAACTGCCACGAAGTCGAATACGTCGTCGAAACCGTCGACGGCCAGGTGAAGCTCAAGGCCCTCGTTAAGTCCTGACGGTTCCCCTAGCTGAGCTTCTTATTCGCAGCCTCTCCGTGAAGCCAGCGTCGCCATCGTTGTAGGCGTCGCGGTAGCATTCCACCACCCGCAAGGCTTGAAGCGGCCCATAGCAGTCGATAGACGACGAGAGCCGCCACGATCAAAAAAGTGCCGAACATAAGTAATGTAGCGAGAGGTGGTAGTTTCAGCATGCCAAATACTCCTATCCAGACTATAGCTCCGCCCAATTCCTAAACTCTAGCGCTATTAAGGCCAGGAGTGTACTTGGAAAATGTCTACATCCTGGCCCTGTCCTCAGCTTTTCCCACAGGTCTGCGTTTCCGGTTTTTTGCGGCTCCGCGTAAACTGGTGGGTCCTTTAACGCATTGGAGGCGACATGGCTGTGGAGCGCGCGCTGCTCAGCGTATTCGACAAGACAGGCATTGTGGAGTTTGCCCGCAGGCTGGCGGCGCTGAAAATCGAAATTCTCTCGACGGGGGGCACCTCGAAACTCCTGCGTGAGGGTGGCGTACCGGTGAAAGACGTGTCCGACTACACCAACTGGCCGGAAATGCTCGGTGGTCGCGTGAAGACGCTGCATCCCAAGGTGCACGGTGGGTTGCTCTATCGGCGCCACAATCCGGATGATCTGAAGCAGGTGAAGGAACACGGCATTACGCCGATCGACCTGGTGGTTGTGAATCTTTACCCGTTCGAGGCGACCGCCGCGAAGGAATATCTCCCGCCCGATGAACTCGTGGAAAACATCGATATCGGCGGGCCCACGATGTTGCGTTCGGCGGCCAAGAATTTCGAAAGCGTCACTGTGGTTACCGATCCGGCGGACTACGACCGCATCGCCAAGGAACTCGAAGCCAATGGGGATACCTCCCTGGCCACGCGCCTCGACCTCGCGCGCAAAGTCTTCGGAGCCACCTCACGCTACGACAGCGTGATCACCATGAACCTGGAGCGCCTGGCTGTGCACGGCGAAAAACTGGAAATTCAGCCGAAAGCCCCGCTCACGGAACGCGTGTACATTACGCTCCGCCGCAAACAGGAATTGCGCTACGGAGAAAATCCGCACCAGGCCGCCGCGCTCTATATTCCCGCGGGCCATCGCGCGACTGGCTTGGCCGCCGCAAAGCAACTTCAGGGCAAGGAACTCTCCTACAACAATTACGTTGATCTTGAAGCCGCCCGGAGCCTGGTTGCGGAATTTGAAGGGCCCGCCGCAGTCATCATCAAGCACAACAATCCCTGCGGAGCGGCCGAGCAGGCAACGCTGCTGGATGCCTACACAAAAGCGCTGGCCAGCGACCCGGTCTCCGCATTCGGCGGCGTGCTGGCCTTTAATCACATCGTCGATGCGCTGACCGCCGAAGAGGTCGCCAAACTTTTCGTTGAGTGCATTGTGGCGCCCGGGTTCGCGGATCGCGCGCAGGAAATTTTCGCGGCCAAGAAAAACCTGCGCCTGCTGCACCTGCCGCAGGGCGGGCTGGATCACGACAAGGAATTACAGATGAAGCGGATTCTGGGCGGGATGCTGATCCAGCAGCCCGATCTTGGCAGCCTGAAGGACAAAGAGTTGAAGGTGGTCACCAAGCGCGAACCCTCGGCCGCCGAGCTTGCCGACCTGAGTTTTGCCTGGAAAGTCTGCAAGCACGTGAAGTCCAACGCCATCGTCTTCGCCAAGGATCGCGCAACGCTGGGCGTCGGCGCGGGGCAGATGAGCCGGGTCGATTCGGTCAAAATTGCGGTAATGAAAGCGCAAAACTCGCTGATCGGAACCGCAGTCGCTTCCGACGCCTTCTTCCCGTTTCCGGACGGCGTCGAGGAAGCCGCCAAGGCCGGTGCCACTGCTGTGATTCAACCCGGCGGCTCGGTAAAGGACTCCGAAGTTATCGCCACCGCCGACCGGCTAGGACTGGCGATGGTTTTTACCAACATGCGGCACTTCCTGCACTAAAGGGGCAGCGAAGTTTTATTGTCGGCCGATCCGGTCGACCTCTTTTTTCACAGCCAGCGTGTCCAGTTTCTCCATCGGCAAACTCAAGAACAGATCAATGCGGCGTCCCAGGGTCACGAAGGCGTCGCGAAACGCCCAGGCGATCTCGTCGGGTGAACCCGTGACGCCGGCCGGATCGGGAATTCCCCAATGCGCGGTGATGGGCTGCCCGGGCCAGACCGGGCAGACTTCGGCCGCGGCCGAATCGCAGACCGTAAACACAAAGTGCATTTGCGGCGCGCCGGGCTTCGCAAATTCATCCCAGCTCTTGCTTCGCAGGCCCTCGACCGGCAGGCCCGCTGATTCCAGCTGCTTCAACGCGAAAGGATGGACGCGCCCGGAGGGATGGCTTCCCGCGCTGAACGCGCGGAAGATTCCCTTGCCGCGGTGATTCAAGACGGCTTCCGCGAGAATGGAACGCGCGGAATTCCCGGTGCAGAGAAACAGCACGTTGTAGCGATTTTGCATGGAAACCGGCTTCAGTTGCAGCAGTCGGTGCCGCAGCAGGGGACGCCTATCGGCTTTGTGGCGCGAAGAAAAGCGCTCATGAATTTGTCTTGAACCAGCGGGCCGACCTTCGCTGCGTCGAATCCCGCTGCTTCCAGAAACTCTCGGGCTTCGTCCACCTGGTAAACACGCGTGGGTTCCACTTCAATCGCGTCGAACCCGGCGGCGTCCAGTTTGTTCACGTACTCGGTTTCCTGCAGGGCGCCCGCGATGCAGCCAACCCAAAGCTCCATGCTTTTGCGGATTTCCGCCGGCACTTCGCCGCGCAGCACCACGTCCGAAACCGCCAGCCGTCCGCCCGGCTTCAACACGCGAAAGGCTTCGCGCAGCACGCCGTCCTTGTCGCCGGAAAGGTTGATGACGCAATTTGAAATGATGACGTCCACCGTGTTGTCGGGCAGGGGAATGTTTTCGATCGTGCCTTTCAGGAACTCCACATTCTCGACGCCCGCCTTGCGCTGATTTTCCCGTGCCAGCGCCAGCATCTCGTCGGTCATGTCCAAGCCGTATGCCTTGCCGGTTGGCCCAACGCGTTTCGCGGAAAGCAACACGTCGATGCCGCCGCCGGAACCGAGGTCCAGCACCACTTCACCCGCCTGCAATTTCGCCAGCGCCGTCGGGTTGCCGCAGCCGAGCGACGCCGCGACCGCGTCCGCCGGAAGGCTGCCTTTCTCCGCCTCGCCATAAAGATTCCGCGTGATGGGGTCGCAACCGCTCAGCGAAGCCCCGCCGCCGCAACACGCGGTCTTTCCTTCGGCAACCTGTTTCGCCGCCGCGCCGTACTTTTCCTTCACCGCTTCCTGGATATTTGGTTCGCTCATGATCGCTTTCTCCGATCTTATTTTGAAATTTGGACAAAATCTTCCGCGGATAGGGCGCGATTCCGCGTGCAGCACTCTTCGTAGAGAAAGCCCAGAACCTCGCGCAGCGCGTCCGTATTCGCCGTGTGCCAGAGAAAGGTTCCGGCGCGCCGCACATCCACCAGGCCGACCTGCCGCAATTTTTCCAGGTGATGCGACAGCGTTGACGCGGGAATGCCCAACTCTTCCTGAATCTCCCCCGCCACCATCCCGGTCGGGTGGGCGGAGAGCAACAATCGCACAATTTGCAGCCGCGGTTCCGAGCCGATGGCGGAAAAGCGGTCGGCGCAACGGGTAACCAGGAGTGGGTCGGCCTTCTTCATAGTTCGATAATTGCAGAAATACAGTAGTAGGTCAACCTCTTTTTACCAGAAACCCCACCCCTTGCCCGTGCATCCTACTGCTGTGGGACAGATTCTTCGAAACGCCCGCCCTTTTCGCTTTTGACCGCGTTTCCATCGCATGGGATACTGAAAAAACGAACCATATGACGCTAAATCGCCTGCTTCTTCCTCTCTTTTGCGCTTCCCTGATGGCGCTACCCGCTTTGGCCCAGAACGCCGCTCCCGCGCAGCCATCCACCACGCGCAAGGACCCCGTTCGCGCCGACGCCTACTACAACTTCACCATGGGCCACATTTACGAGCAGCAGTACGAGCAGACCGGCGCGGGCGAATACGCATCGCGCGCGATCGACTCCTACAAAAAGGCTTATGCGGTCGACCCCACCTCGCCCGTCATCGGCGAGCGCCTGGCCGAAATGTATTGGAAGGCGCAGCGGGTCCACGAAGCAGTCACCGAAGCCAGCGAAGTTCTGAAGCGCAATCCCGACGATCTGCCGACGCACCGGCTTCTCGCTCTTGTCTATCTGCGCAGCTTGGGCGACATCAATGGGAACAACATCCAGTCCGAAACGATCGTGAAGGCGATTCAGGAATACAATGCGGTTCACCGGCTTGATCCCTCCGACCAGGAAGTGACCATCTGGCTCGCGCGGCTGTATCGCCTGCATAACGAACCCGAAAAGGCCGAAGGTGTCCTGCGCGACCTGTTGAAAGACGATCCCGAGAACGATTCCGCCGTCGAGCAGCTTACTCAGTTGCTGCTGGATCAGAACAAGGCCGAAGAAGCGATCTCCCTACTGAACGGCATGATCGAGCGCTCGCCTTCACCAACACTTTATGACCATCTCGGCGACGCCTACACCCAGACGCACGATTTTCCGAAAGCGGAAGCGGCTTATCGCAAGGCGGTCGACCTGGACCCCTCGGAACTCAGCCACCTTCGCGGCCTGGCGCAGACGCTGCTCTCCGAAGAGAAGTACACCGAAGCGCTGGCCGCTTATCAGAAGCTTTCCGATATGCTGCCCGACGACGCGGACACCTATCTCCGCATCGCGCAGATTTATCGGGAACTCCACCAGCTCGACAAAGCCGAGGAAAATCTCGTAAAGGCCCGGCAGTACGCCCCGGGCAGCCTGGAAGTGATGTACAACGAGGCGATGATTTACGAATCGCAGGGACGTTTCGAAGACGCCATTCGCGTGCTCTCCGATGCGGTCACGGGGGTAAAAGCACAGTCCAAGGTTTTGCCGTCGCGCCGCCGCTCGTTATCGATTCTCTACCAACAGCTGGGGATGCTCTATAAAGACACGCAGAACTATCAGGCCGCGATTTACACCTTTCAGGAACTGAGCCGCCTGGGCGACGAAGAAGACCGCCGCTCGCGGTTGCTGATTATGGACACCTATCGCCAGGCCCGCGACCTGCCGAAGGCGCTGCAAGCCGGCAAGGAAGCCATTGCCAAATATCCTGACGACTCTTCGATCCGCAGCAGCTTGGCCATGATGCTTGGCGAAGCGCAGCAGCCCGATGAAGCGATCAAGCTGCTGCAGGCTGGGCTGAAGGGTGGAGCAGGCGACCGCGAAACCTTTTTGAGTTACGCGCAAATTTACGAGCGCAGCCATCGGTTTTCGGAAGCCGAAGCAGCCGCGCGCAAGGCCGAATCGCTTGCGGTTCAGCCCGCCGACAACGAGCTGGCCTGGCTGATTCTGGGCGCCATCTTCGAACGGCAAAAGCAGTACGAAAAGGCCGAAGAAGAATTCAAGAAAGTCATCGACGTTAATCCGAAAAACGCCATGGTCCTGAACTACTACGGCTACATGCTAGCCGACCGCGGCATTCGTCTGGACGAAGCGCACGATCTGATCCAGCGCGCGCTGGACCAGGAGCCCTTTAACGGCGCGTATCTGGACAGCCTGGGCTGGGCGTATTACAAGCAGAACAAGCTGGAGCAGGCCGAGTTGACGTTGCGCAAAGCCGTGGAACGCGAATCGCACGATCCCACTATTCGCGAACACCTGGGCGATGTCCTCGCTAAACAAGGCAGGATGGATCTTGCCGTGGTGGAATGGGAAAAATCTCTGAACGAATGGCGCCGCTCCTTGCCAGCGGACCTCGAAGAAGATAAAGTCGCGGAAGTGGAGAAGAAGCTGAGCCAGAACAAGCATCGTGTCGCGCAGAAAACTCCCGCTGCCGACGCCAAACCCTGAGTCATTGAATGCGAACAATTCGAATTCCGGCGTACGCCAAGGTGAACCTGCGTCTGGAAGTGCTTGGGAAGCGCGCCGACGGCTACCACGAACTTCGCACCATATTTCAAACCGTGTCGTTGCATGACACGCTGGAGTTCCGTTCCTCGCGCCGCCCGGGCATCTCGTTGCAGATACAGGGGAACGAAACCCTTGCCAAAGAAGAGATTGAGAAGAATTTGGTTTACCGTGCCGTGGACGCGTTGCGGCGTGAGTCGCGCGTGCGCCCGAGCGTTGAGATTCTGCTGAATAAAAAGATTCCGGCGGGTCGGGGATTGGGAGGCGGGTCCAGTGATGCGGCGGCGGCGCTGCTCGGGTACCTGCAATTCACGCGTCAAAAGCTGGAAACGCCGCGACTTCTGGACATTGCCGCAGGCCTTGGCGCCGACGTTCCCTTCTTTCTGTTTGGGGGCACGGCACTGGGCATCAGCAAGGGCGAAGAGATCTATCCCTTACCGGATGCCCCGCACCGCACGCTGCTGATCGTTTCGCCCAAAGACATCCACGTTCCCACTCCGGATGCCTATCGCTGGCTGCATGCGCCGGAATTGGCTTCGTTGACAAAATCCGCCGCGAACCATAAACTGTTTAAGTTCTGTGCTCTATGTTGGAGCGCGCAGGAAGCGTCGGTTTCGAACGATTTCGAAGCGGCGGTCTTTCAGCGCCATCCCCGTCTTGGCAAGATCAAGCGGGATTTACTCCATCGAGGAGCTTCAGAAGCCTTGCTGGCTGGTAGCGGTTCGGCGGTGTTTGGAGTTTTCCCGAGCCCAGCTAAGGCGCGCCGAGCCGTTGTCGGGTTTCCGCACGATCAAGCCTTCGTCTGCGAGACAATATCGCGGAGCAGGTATGCGCGGTTGGTAAAAAGCGCGATTGTCCGGTGATCCTCAGCGTCTCTCTGCGTTCTTCTCAAAACAAGGCCGATTGGCCGATCTAAAGTTCGGCCACTACAGGAAATTTGTCGCCGCAGACTGGCGATCGAGCGAGCAGCGTGTGAACGACGAGCGTTTCAAAATCTTCACGGGTACCGCCAATCCGGCGCTGTCTGCCGCGATCTGCAAACATTTGGGCGTACCGATAGGCCAGGCCAAGCTGGACCGCTTCAGCGACGGTGAAATTTATTTTCAGATTCTCGAAAATGTTCGCGGCGCCGATGTCTTTGTCGTGCAGCCCTGCTCGTTTCCGGTGGACAGCCACCTGCTGGAACTGCTGCTCATGATCGACGCGTTCAAGCGAGCTTCCGCGTGGCGCATCACCGCCGTTCTTCCGTATTACTGCTATGCGCGCCAGGATCGCAAAGACAAACCCCGCGTTCCGATATCAGCGAAGCTCGTTGCCGACCTGCTTGAAACTGCCGGCGCCAGCCGCGCGCTCACACTCGATTTGCATGCCCCGCAGATTCAGGGTTATTTCGACGTGCCCGTGGATCACCTGTACGGGTCGCCCGTGCTGGTCGAATATTTCCGCCACATGAAACTGCCGAACCTCACCGTCGTCTCTCCCGATGCGGGTGGTGTGGAGCGCGCCCGCGCGTTCGCGAAGAAACTTGACGCGCCGTTGGCCATCGTCGACAAGCGCCGCGTGGACATGGATGTAACTGAAGTGATGAACCTGATCGGCGACGTCAAAGGCCGCAGCACCCTGATTGTGGACGACATTATCGACACCGCCGGCACGCTGGTAAAAACCGCCGACGCGCTGATCCGCGAAGGCGCAACCCAGGTTTTTGCCGCTTGCACGCACGCGGTGTTTTCCGGCCCGGCCGTCGATCGCATTGTGAAGTCCAAAATCACCGAGGTCGTGGCCACGGATTCCGTGCCGCTTTGCGAAGCGGCTAAGGGCGTAAACAAAATCAAAATTTTGAGTGTCGCGGAATTGCTCGCCCGCGGTATTCGTTCGATTCACGAGGAAACATCGATCAGCGAGCTGTTTATTTGAGATTCTCCGGCGCAATTCCGCCGGAAGTGATTCCAGGAAGGGAAAGAAGCTATGGCTAACATTATTGTTGAAGGCGCGCCCCGCGAAACTCGGGGCAAAAACGAAGCGCGGCGCTTGCGCGTTTCCGGTAAGGTTCCCGCCACGCTGTACGGAGGCAAGGGCGAGGTTCTGGCACTCGCCGTGAACACCAAGCAGGTCACCGCGATTCTTCGCTCCGAATCCGGTCACAACACCTTGTTCCAGGTGAACCTCGGTGGCAAGCAGGAGCCCGCGATCGTAAAGGATTGGCAAGTGGATCCGGTCAGCGGCAATCTGCTCCACGTCGACCTGCTGCGCATCGCCATGGACGTCCGCATGAAGGTGAAGGTTCCCGTGCACACCTTCGGCGAGCCGTCTGGCGTGAAGGTGCAGGGCGGCGTTTACGAAGTTGTGACCCGCGAAGTCGAAGTGGAGTGCTTGCCCGCCGACATCCCGACCGAATTCAAGGTGGACGTCAGCGGCCTGGCGTTGAACCAGAGTCTGCGCGCCGGCGAACTGCCGATCGATGCCAAGAAGCTGAAGCTGCTGACCGACCCGCAGACGGTTCTCTCTCACGTCGTTACCCTGCGTGAAGAGGAAGAGAAGCCGGTGGAAGCGGCAGTGGCCACGACTCCGGCGGAGCCCGAAGTCATCAAGAAGGGCAAGAAGGAAGTCGAAGGCGAGGAAGGCGAGGAAGGCGCGAAGCCTGCCGAAAAGCAGGAAAAGAAGAAGTAGCTCTTTTCCGCCCGGCACGCGCCAAACACCATGCGGCTCATTGTCGGCCTTGGCAATCCTGGCCCGGAGTATCAGTGGACGCCGCATAATCTTGGTTTTCTGGCCGTGGATGAAATCGCGAATCGCGCTTCCATACGTGTCGAGCGGCCCGAAGGCAAGGCCCTGGTAGGTTTGGGGAAAGTGGCCGGGGAAGAAGTGATCCTGGCCAAGCCGCAGACGTACATGAATCTCAGCGGGATCAGCGTTCGCGACCTGCTGGAAAAGTACGAACTGAGCCCCCAGGATTTGCTGGTGATGTTCGACGAACGCGATCTGCCGTGGGGCATGATTCGCATCGGAGAACGCGGCAGCGCGGGGACGCACAACGGCGCGAAATCGGTGACCAGCGTCGTGGGGACGCAGGAATTTGCCAGGTTGCGGCTCGGTTGCGGCCCCGATCATCCGGTCGGCGATTTGGCGGATTACGTCCTGCGGCCGATGAAAAAAGTGGTGCTGGAAGCAGCCAGCGAGATGGTGGCCGAGGCGGGCGACGCCGTGGAAATGATTCTGACGCAAGGAATCGCCGCCGCCATGAACAAGTTCAACCGGCGGGTGCCACCAGCGGAAGAGAAGTAGCGGCGGGTTTCAGCCTGCCAGGCATCGAACGATTTTCCCGGGCCCAGCGCCCGGAACAGAAGGAAACGAGGTCATCATGGAAGAACGTTTGTACGATCTGATTTTCATCGCCCGCCCGGCTACGCCGGAAGACGAAATCAAGAAGGTCCTCACCACCATCGAGCATGCCGTCGCCGAAAAGGGCGGCAAGATCGAAAAGACCGAGCACTGGGGCACGCGGAAGCTGGCTTACAAGGTCGCCAAGCACCGCGAAGGCATTTACGTCTATCAGCAGGTGCGCACGAATCACGGCGAACTGGTTCACGAGCTCGAGCGGCGCCTCGGCGTGCAAGACTCGATCATCAAGTATCAGACCATCCGCTTGGACGAGGAACTGAAGCGCCAGAAGAAGCTTTCGCACAAGCGCGAACTGCGCGCCGCGCGCCGTCCGCGCCGCGTAACGCAACCGGTTCCCCCGGCCGAGCAATCCGCCGGCGCCGCCTAGCACGTGCAGCGGCCGCTTTCTGAGGCAGGCGCCGTTTGTAGCGGCGACCTTCAGGTCGCCAACGCCGGCTAGAATTTTGT
>DATHOY010000087.1:0-12993 GCA_035484435.1 Vulcanimicrobiaceae bacterium
AGTGGCCACGTGGGTGTGCGTGCCCACGACGGCGGTGACGCGGCCGTCGAGATACCAGCCGAGGGCGATTTTTTCGCTGGTGGTTTCGGCGTGGATGTCCACCAGGATGAAAGCAACGTCAGCGGGAACCTTGGCCAATTCCTCGTCGGCCTTGCGGAACGGGTCATCGTTGGCCGCAAGGAAAACACGCCCCTGCAGGTTCAGCACGGCGAACTTCACGCCTTTTTTGGATTCGCCCACAAACAAACCGCCGCCGGGATTGATGGCCGCGAAATTCGCGGGACGAAGCAGCCGCGGCTGGTGGGGAATATAGTCGATAATTTCCTTGCGGTCCCAGCTGTGATTGCCGCCGGTGAGGACTTCAATGCCGAGGCCGAGCAACTCTTCGGCGATTTTCGGAGTGATGCCGAAGCCGGAGGCGGAATTTTCGCCGTTGGCGATGACCAGATCGATCTTGCGGTGCTCGACGAGGTCGGCAAGGCGCTCCTGAACGATGTGGCGTCCGGGAGAGCCGACAATGTCTCCGATGAAGAGAGTGCGCATAGTTGAAAAACGCGATCAGTTAACAGCGATCAGATAGCAGGAAGCTACAACCGCGGACCATTTACTTTGCAGGTAGCGGGCGACGAATCGCTGTAAACAGAAAAATGGAGCGGACTGCTTGGCCGTGGGTTACTAGGCCGTGAACCTCTGAAATAGGTGGGTACCACGAGTCGACCATTAGGCTTTCCTGCCCCGGCCGCGGGTTTCGTTCCACTGAAACTCGCCGGCGGGACAGGCCGTGCACACAAGCCGACTATCCGCAGCACCCCAGAGATTCGTTACGGTTCAAACGGCTTTCGCGACCACACCTGCTTCGAAGTACCGCTCCGGGAACCATTATCCTCTCCCAGAGAAGTTCCGTCCAATCGGGCGCAGGAATAGTTCGCAAGGTGCGGCGCCGGGCAGGTTAGCCGAAGTGGCGATAGTCGGCCCAGAACTCTGGCCAGGACTTCTTCAGGCCGGTGCAGACGTAAATGCCGGTATAGTCGCGCGTCTCTTCGTTTTCCACGCCGAAGCGGTTCCAGGCACGGGCCGCGACCCGGCAAGAATCGAAGTTCCTGGCGAGGAAGCCGTAGGAGTGCCCCAGAACAATCAAGGTATCTGGCGGCGGGTCGCCGTAGCCCCGGGCCCAGAACGAATTGACGCCGCTGATGGCGGGCGGAAGGCTGTATCTGGGGCCGTACAGATTGATAGCGCCGGCTTCGCCATAATTGCCCGCGAGAATTCCGAGGTGCGCCCGTTGGTCGGGAGGAAGGGAGTCGCGGATTTTAGCGACGGTTTCGACCAACTCCGGCCAGCCCATCTCTTCAACGAAATCGCCTTGCACCTTGCTGGCGACATCCCACCATTTCGAATGGACTGGCGCAAGAGGAAGCGCGAGGGCCGCGGCGATCACGATATCCACTGCCAGGACAAGCAGCGCAACGGCGCGGAGTGCGGTGGCCCAGCCGCGATGGAGCGAACCGAGCCAGGTTTCTCCCCACACGCTTCCCGCGGCGTAGACCATCGGATAGGCGGCGGCGAAATAATAGACGCGGCCTTTCAGGATGACGAAGAGTAGCAAGGGAACCACGAACATCCAGCCGATGGCGCGGAGGCGTTTCCCGGCTGGCGCGAAGAAGCAGTAATAAAGCCCGGCGAGGCAGAGCGGGAACGCCAGCAGGGTCATCTTTAGCTGGTCGGGAAGGAAATTTTGTGTTCTGCCCTGGCGGACATCGCGCTCGTGGATGTGCTTAAGAAAGTCCACGGAGATGAAATGGTTTTGCGCCTGCCAGAGGAGATTGGGAAGGAAAATCAGGATGGAAAGCGCGACCCCATACCAGAGCCATTTGCAACGCAGGTATTTTCGTGCATCGGTGAGGATCACACCGGCGACGATGCCGACGGCAAACACACCCATCGTATATTTCGAAAGCATGCCGAACCCGATCGCGGCCCCGATGGCGAGCCACCAGCGCGGATCGCCGGAGACGAGCAGGCGCGCCATGAAATAAGCGGCGAGCACCCAGCAGAGATAGTCGAAGGAGACGTACTGCATCAGAGCGCCGCCACCGAGACAGAACGGCACGCCGGCGAACGCGGCAACGAGTTGCGCGCCGCGGCCTCCACCCATCTCTTTGGCCATCAGACCTGTAAGCACGAGGGCGACGGCTTGCGCCAACGCAGCAAACAGGCGAAAGCCCGGGAGCGTGGGCCCGAAGAGAATCAGCGAGAGGCGGCCAAAGAAGGGCGTTACCGGCGGGTAGGCGACGTAGCCCCAGGCGAGGTGGCGGGCGTCGTCGAGCGTTGCGAGTTCATCACGGTGGATCCCGTAACGTTGTCCAACAAGCATGTGAACGATAACCGTGACGAGGGCGAGATAAATCAGCAGTGCTGTGTCGCCAAACCAAAACGAATCGCTTGCCGCGGTTTTGGAATTTACTGTCCGTGCATCAGAGGTGATGTTCGAATCCAAGGCGCAAGACTCCCAATGGGAATTTTCGCGTCGTGCAGAGTGAACAGATGATAGCAGCAGAAAAGCACGCGGTGGAGACGGAACAAAAAACTGCCGCCTCTCGATACCGGGAAGCGGCAGTTGGATTATCAGTCGAGGTGTGAATCAGGGCTTGGTTGGCGGCGCAGGTGGAGCTTGTTCCTTGGGAGCAGCCTTGGGCTGTTCAGTTGGCTGTGCTTTCGGAGCATCCTTCGGAGCTTCCTTTGGTTGCTCCTTGGGGGCCGCCTTCGGTTCGATCGAGATCAGTTCGACCTCGAAAACGAGCGTGGAGTTCGGGCCGATTGGAGAGCCGGGCGCGCCACGCTCGCCGTACGCAAGATCGGAGGGAATGAAGAGCTGCCACTTGGAGCCGGCGGGCATGAGTTGGATCGCTTCCGTCCAGCCTTTGATGACGCCACCGACGGGAATCTTCAGAGGTTCGCCGCGCTTGTAGGAGCTGTCGAATTCAGTGTTGTCCACCAAGGTACCGCGGTAGTGGCAAAGCACGGTGTCTTCCGCGGTGGGCTTGGGGCCAGTGCCTGCTTTAATGATTTTGTATTGCAGGCCGCTGGGGAGCGTGACCACGCCTTCCTTGGTTTTGTTGGCGGCGAGGAAGGCTTCTCCGGTTTTCTTGTTCTCAACGGCAGCTGCCTTAGTCTTCGCTTCTTCCTTGCCGCGAACTTCTGCCTGTAATGTGGTCAGCGCAGTTTTGGCTTCCTCGTCGGTGAGGAGAAGTTTGCTGCCGGTGTAAGCGTCCTTCAGCGCGCGGTACAACACGGCAGGATCGACCTCAACGGAATCCCGCTTCAGGTTTTTGCCGATGTTCATGCCAATGGCGTAGCTGGCCTTTTCTTTCTGGGTTTTCAGTGTAAGAGGGGCTTGAGTTTTCGCGGCCGCGGCCGTACCTGTTTTTGCCGCTGGCGTCTGAGCGGGTTTTGCCGCAGTGGCTGGCTTCGCTGCTGCAGGCGGGGTTGTGGGTGAATTCGCGGCCGGAGTTTGCTGGGCCGGAGTGCCGGCGGCCAGGAAAAGTCCCACGGCGGCGAGAGAGGTTGCAATCAATGATGGTTTAGACATAGGCAAGTATTGTTGCATCCCCCGCGCCCGGCGACAAATTGAAAGGGGCGGCGTGTGTGACTCGCGTGCAACTGGGGCCTTCGCTACAATGGCTGCGCAAGCGAGGAGATGACCGAGATGAATTACCGGCGGTTTGGACGGACGGGATGGAATGTCAGCGAAATTGGATACGGGATGTGGGGGTTGGCGGGCTGGACGGGCTCGGATGACGCGGAGTCATTGGCCTCTTTGCGTCGAGCGATTGAGCTTGGCTGCAATTTTTTTGATACCGCCTGGGCCTACGGCGACGGCAAGAGCGAAGAGATCCTGGGGAAGATCGTCCGCGAATTCAAGGGGAACAGCTCGGTCGGCGGGCCGGATAAGCATTTGTATGTCGCGACGAAAATTCCGCCGAAGAATCGCCGCTGGCCGAGCCGCCGCGATTTTACGCTGGAGGATTGCTACCCGCCGGAGTATATCGAGGAGTACATCGAGAAAAGCTTGAAGAACCTGGGACTCGAGACGATCGACGTGATGCAACTCCACACATGGGAGGACCGTTGGCTGAACGATGAGAGATTGCCTCGGGCGATCGAGAACATGAAGAAGAGCGGGAAAGTGCGGGCGTTCGGGCCAAGCTTGAATCGCTGGGAGCCGTCGAATGGAATTCGCGCGGTGCTGGAAGGACACGCCGAGGCGGTGCAGGTGATATACAACATTTTCGATCAGAATCCAGAGGATGCGCTGTTCCCGATTTGCCGGATGAAGGGGACGGCGGTGATTGCGCGGGTGCCGTTTGACGAGGGCACGCTGACGGGAACCTTGACGCTGGATTCGAAGTGGCCCGCGGACGATTGGAGAAATACCTATTTTGTGCCGGAAAATTTGAAGTCCAGCGTGGCGCACGCCGAGGAGTTGCGGCCGCTGGTGCCGACCGGCAACACGATGGCGGAAATGGCGCTGCGTTTTATTTTAAATAATCCCGACGTGAGCGCGATTATTCCGGGAATGCGGAAACTCAAGAACGTGGAAGCGAATATCGCGGCGGGGAAAGCAGGCGGACTGCCGGCGGAGTTGCATAAGAAATTGCGGGCGCACCGGTGGGATCGCAATCCTACGACGTGGTCGCAATGAGCGAGGCGAACATGAGCCAAAGCATCAAGGTGGATATTTATGGCCAGATGTATCCAATCAATGCGGAACTGGACGAGGCCTACGTCCGGAAGATTGCCGCTTACGTGGACGAAAAAATGCGGTTGATTTCAGACGCGGCGAGGACCGTGGATACGCAGAAAGTGGCGGTGCTGGCTGCTTTGGCGATTGCGGATGAGTTGCACCGGGTGCGGGAAGAACGCGGGGAACGCGAGGAGATTCTGAAGGAACAAGCAGAGCGGTGCCTGACGCTGGTGGAGCGCGCGTTGCGGAAGACGGAATAAGAGAAGAGATCTAACTCAGAGACACAGAGCACGCAGAGAAGAATGCGGAGTTTAAGGAAGATCGGCCCGCCTCGGAAAGCGGGCCCTACACGAGCCGGATTAGCTGGCGCGTAAAGCGGCGCCAAGTTGTTGTTCCAGGGCAGAGATAATTCGGGTGGAGAAATCGTTGATCTGCGCTTCGGCCAGCGTGGCTTCGCGGCTTTGGAAGACGACTCGCACGAGGAGCGAGAATTTTCCCACGGGGACGTTTTTGCCGCGGAAGAGGTCGGCGGCTTCGATGGAAACAATTTCAGGAATGCCCAACGAGCGGATGGTTTGTTGCACCTGGGCAAACGTTACGCCGTCCTCCAGGAAAAGCGAGAAATCGCGCTCGACGCCGGGGAAACGCGGCAACGGTTCGTAGCGGCGATTATTTTTCACGCCGTAGTACATGCAGTAGAGCGGACCGAGATGGATCTCCGCGAGAAATACATCCTGACGAAACTTGAATTTTTCGGCGACACGTTTGGCGAGTTGGCCGGCCGAGCCGAGCGCAGCGCCGCCTTCCTTCCCGAGAAAAATCGCGCCGCGGCGGGCGGGGTTCAGCCAATCGGGGCCGCCATGCTCCCAGCGGAGGCCGCCGGAGAGGGCGCCGATGGCGTCGAGATCGCCTTTGAGATCGGCGAAGGCGTAATCGCGGGGCGAATCGTAGAGAGCCTGCGGGCGCGCGGCACCGGTCGCGCCAATGGAAAGGACTCGCGTTTCCACCGGTTTGCCATCCACAAAACGATAATGGCTGCCAATTTCAAAAAGGCGCGCGTTGCGCTGGCCGTGATTCAAATTCCATTCGATTGCGGCCGCCAGGGTGACTGTTCCGGTGGAGCGCAGGACACCGGCTTCTTCGGAGAGCGGATTCACGAGCTTCGCCGGTACCGCGTCGAGCGGACGAAAGAGTTCGTTGCGTTCTTCGGCGATGTGGGGAATCGTCAGCGCCTCGTGATAACCCAGGCCGATGAGGCGTTCGCGAAGGCGCGTTTCGGCTTCATGGTGCGGTAACCGCGCGGCGCCGGAGCGGGAAGCGGGCAAGCGAGCTGGAAATTTGTCGAGGCCGTAAACGCGGGCAACCTCTTCGATGAGATCGATTTCGCGCTCGACGTCCGCGCGCCACGATGGTTGCGTGCATTCCCACGCGGCGAGCAGCGAATCCGCCGCGCCGCGGGTCTGATCCACGCGCACGGGAGCGAAGCCCAGCGCGGAGAGAATTGTTTCCAGATCCTTGTCCGGCACATCGGCTCCCATGACACGCAGGAGTTCGGCGCGGGTGATCGTGATTTTCTTTGCGGCGCGTTTGCCGGGATAGACGTCAACCACACCCGAGAGGAGCTCTCCGCCGGCAAGCTGGAGAATCAGTTCCGCGGCGCGGCGAGAGGCGAATTCCGCCATTTCGGGATCGGCGCCGCGGCCGAAACGGGTGCTGGCTTCGGTGTGTAGACGCAGAGAGCGGGCCGAGCGGCGGACGGAGATTGGATCGAACCAGGCGCACTCGATAAGCACATTTTTCGTGGAGAAGGAAATTTCCGTTTCGGCGCCGCCCATGATGCCGCCGATGCCGATGGGGCGAGAGCCGTCGCCGTCGCAAACCATGCAGACGCTGGGATCAAGCGTGCGCTCAATGCCGTCGAGCGTTTTGATTTTCTCGCCGGGCTTGGCGCGGCGAACGACGATGCTGTGATCGCGAACCTGGTCGTAATCGAAGGTGTGAAGGGGATGGCCGAGTTCCAGCATCACGTAGTTGGAAATATCCACGACGTTGTTGATGCTGGCGGTTCCGACGGCTTCTAGGCGGTCTTTTAGCCATTTTGGTGAGGGCTGAATTTTCACGCCGCGAATTACCCGCGCGGTGAAGCGTCCGCAAAGCTCTGGAGTTTCGATCTTGACCTTGACGGCGTCAGTGGCCTTCGCGGTTTTGGATTCCGCTGGTTTCGGCGAATTGATTTTCACCGGTAGCCGGCAGATGGCGCCAACTTCGCGGGCGATGCCGAGCATGCCGAGGCAGTCCGGGCGATTCGAAGTGATTTCCGCGTCGATCACCGCGCCGTGCGCGCCGTTTTCGATGGAGGCGATATTCGTGCCGGAAAGAGCCAGCCGCGAGGCGGCTTCCTCTGGCGAGGCGGTGAGGTCGACAAACTCTTTCAGCCAGTTGTAGGAAACCTTCATGCGCTTTTCCTGTCGTAATCCAGTTTGCCGGCGTACACGCGCGTGCGGTAATCCATGCGGACAACTCCGCCCTGATGATGCGCGTCGAAAAGTCTGCGCAACTCCTTCATCATCGGTTCGAATTGCGGATGTCCCGCGGGCGGCGCATAGGAACTGCTGCGCAGGCGCCCGCTCAGACCTTCAAAATCGAACTCCTGGAAATTGGGCAGCGCGTGGGACGTAAATTCATTTGCACCGTAAAATTCCAGCATCTGCTCGGCGCGCGGGTAGCTTTCGCTTACTTTGGCGTAGTCCGTGCCGAAGCGGTTCAACAATTCTTCATACTCGCGTAGGAACGCGGTTTCATCCAGCAATCTCTCGTTCCAGATGACCAGGACGCGGCCCCCAGGTTTTAAGATGCGGTGAAACTCGTTGCGCGCCGCTGGCATTTGAAACCAGTGGAACGCCTGGCCTGCTGCGACGAAGTCAACAGAATCGGAAGGAAGCGTGGTGGCTTCGGCGGAACCCGCGATGCTCGTAAAGTTTGGATAAGCGTCCAGGAATTCTTCGCCCGCCGCGCGCATTTCGGCGTTGGGTTCAACACCGAAGACGCGATTACCGAAATCAACGAATAGCTTGCTGAGCAGGCCTGTCCCTGAGCCGATGTCGGCGACGACATGTTCGGGGCGAAAGTGAGTCCAGGTTTGCAGCAGCGGTAGGATCTCCACCGGGTAGCCGGGGCGGTAACGAACGTAATCTGTTACGCGGTTGGAGAAGCGATGTTTGGCGTCGGTGAAGCTCATGGAAATTGTTTCAAAAAGCGCACGTCGTTCTGGAAAAAGACCTGGATGTCGTCGATGCCGTACTTGAGCATCGCCAGGCGATCCATGCCCATGCCGAAAGCGAATCCGCTGACTTTTTTCGCGTCGTAGTTCACGAAGCCATAAACCGCGGGATCGACCATGCCCGCGCCGAAGAGTTCGATCCAGCCAGAGCCTTTGCACTTGCCGCAGGTTTGGCCGGAGGCCGCGGTGCCGCTGCCCCCGCAAAAAATGCAGGAGACGTCGAACTCCACGGAAGGTTCCGTGAACGGAAAATAGCTGGGGCGGAAGCGCGTTTTCACGCTTTCGCCGAAAAACTGCTTCACGAAATATTCGATGGTGCCGGTGAAATCGCAGAAGGTGATGTCCGTGTCGACCGCGAGGCCCTCGATCTGGTGGAATACGAAGGAGTGAGTCGCGTCGGGATTGTCGCGGCGATAGACCTTGCCGGGGACGATGACGCGCACCGGAGGCCGGCGTTTTTCCATGGTGCGAATCTGTACGGGTGAAGTGTGAGTGCGGAGAAGCAGCGGCCCGGGGGCGCCTTTGGGCAGGTCGAGATAGAAAGTGTCCATGTCGTCGCGGACGGGATGATGCTCGGGAATGTTCAGCGCTTCGAAATTGTAATAGGGCGTCTCGATTTCCGGGCCTTCGACGACGGAGAAGCCGATGGAGAAAAAGATGTCTTCGATCTCCTGCATCACCGTGCGGACCAGGTGATGTGAGCCAATCGGACGAATCACGCCGGGGAGAGAGAGGTCGATGCGATCTTTTGCGGAGGCACCTTCTGCTGATAATTTCTCGGCAACCGCTCGGAAAGCTTCAAGGGCGCCTTCAATGTGCTGTTTGAGTTTGTTGAGCTCTTGGCCGACTATCGGCTTCAAGGCAGGAGGAGAAGATTTAAGCCAATTCTCGCTGACTAATGTAAGTACGCCTGACTTCCTGCCCAACCAGGCATTTTTCAACAAATTCAGATTTGCTTCGTCGATGGTTTTCGACGCCGCTTCTTTTTCGAAGCGGGCTTTCACCTCGTCGAACAATTTCACAATCGCAATCGGGCCATCTATCCCGAGTGCGGCGAGAGTTTTTTCGATTGGATTATCCACAGTAGGCATGGTCGATAGATAGATTACACCGCAAGGGCACGATATATCGTGCCACTACAGATGAAAAGTGGGAGAAGCAGATCCCTCACCCACAAACGGCGTGGGTTCGGGATGACGGGTCTGCAGCCTTACTTCTCCTTCGAGGGCGGGGCAAGCCCCGCCCCTACAAGGTACGGAGAACTACGCCTTCTTGGCTGCGGGCTTGGGGGTTCGCTTAGGCATGAACGCTTTTGCCTTTTCGGCGAGTTGCGTGAAGCCAGCGGCGTCCTTGACGGCGATATCGGCCAGGACTTTGCGGTCGAGGGCTATGCCCGCGGCTTTTAAGCCATGGATGAGTTGGCCGTAGGTGATGCCATTCTGGCGGGCAGCGGCCCCGACGCGCTGAATCCACAAGCGGCGGTACTGGCGCTTTTTCACGCGGCGGTCGCGTTTTGCGTAGCGATCCGCGCGATTGGCTGCTTCCTGTGCTGACTGGTAGAGCTTGCTCTTGGTGAGGAAAAAGCCCTTGGTCCGCTTGAGATACTTCTTGCGCCGGGCCCGGCGTTTAGTGCCGCGTTTTACGCGTGGCATGGGTTTGCTCCTTTTTCTTGCTGTGCATCAGGAATGCTGGACCGAGGGATTGCGGTTGTGGCCGCGGAAACCCTCAGGCCTGAAGGCCTGAGCTACAGATTTTCCTGGAAACGAAACGGGTTGCGGAGAGACGCGGAAATGCGCCATCGCAACGGGTTTGTTTCCGAGGTGTTTGTAGTTGCCTTGCGGCTTGGCCACCTGAAGGTGGCCGCTACATGTGCGCTCTCCGAAGAGAGCGGAACGGCCGGCAGGCACCCGTGTAGCACTGCCTGGCACGCTGTTGCGAAACCGGAGTTTCGCAATTCTTGACTAGCCGAGACGAGCCCGGCCAGTCAAAACTTGTTACAGCAAAGAATCCTAGAAGCCGTACGGCAGCATCTGCCGGGTCTTGAGCGTGTCCGCCTTGCTGACCTGCGCGAGCTTCTTAAGCTTGCGCATGCGCTTGGGCGCTTTTGTGCCGAGCAAGTGGCGCTTCCCGGAATGCATGCGAAGAATCTTGCCGGTGCCGGTGATCTTAAAGCGCTTCTTGGCGCCGCGATGGGTCTTCAGCTTCAGCTTGGGCTTCGTGGAATTGCGTGGCATTGCTTTGAATCCTCTCCGTGCGTTGTTGCGGGCTGAATTGGTTCAGCCACTCTTGAAAATTTTCGGCGGTGAAACTGCCGGCGTGAAAACAGGTCCGAACTTCGGCTAAGCGTTCGTTTGCGCCGCGGTAGTGCTGCGGGGAGCGACACCGGCTCCTTTTTTCGGCGCCAGGAGCGCCACCAGAACGTTGCCTTCCATGCGCGGCATCGTTTCGATCTGGCAGTGCTCGCCGATTTCGCCCAACAGGCGCGTCATCTTGGCGCGGCCCACTTCCTGGTGAGCCATTTCGCGGCCGCGATGAAAAATCATGGCGCGAACCTTGTGTCCTTCGCCGAGGAACCGGATGATCTGGTTCTTGCGAACCTGAAAATCATGCTCCGCGGTGGCGGGACGAAACTTTACTTCCTTGAGCTGCGAGCCACGGCTGCTCTTGCGCTGCTCGTGGGCTTTCTTGTTCTGCTGGTATTGGAATTTGCCGTAATCGGTAATCTTGCAAACGGGGGGATCCGCGGTCGGCGAAATCTCCACCAAATCCAAACCTTTTTCACGCGCCATTCGCATTGCTTCGAATGGCTGCATGACGCCCAACTGCCCACCATCTTCGTCAATCACCCGGACTTCGCGCGCTCGAATCCGTTCGTTGATGCGGATACGGTCCGCTTGCCGGAAATTCCTCTCAGCGATAGAACCCCCTAGGAAAAAGAAAGGCACCCGGCGAACCGGGTCGCACCCCATGTTAGTTGCAGGTCCCTACAGGTCACAACAAGGAGGGACGGACTTCAAATTATAGCACGCCAAGAAGATGGAGCAAGGGGGTGGAATTGACCTCGAGCTTGCCCTTGGGGCCTTCGACCACACAGCGAAAGATAGTCTCAGCGGGGGAACCTCTCGAAACAGACAAGTCGAGGCCGAGAGCTTTCAAGGCAGTAATTGTTTGCTTGGAGTCAGGGGTTTCGGCGGAGAAACGCGCGAGAGAACACCCCTTGGGGGCATCCACGGAAGGATGGATCGTGCCGGGAGCCCATTCGATGAAGAATGGCAAAATGTCGGATGCAGTATCAGCCAATTCAAGCGTTTTCCATTCAAGGACACCACCGTCCGGGCGCTTCCGCGATCCGGGTGTTGGGCCCGAATAAATAACGCCAACTGCGCGGAGCCTGTCAGCGAGCACCGACAGATCGTCGACGTGAGCCGCCCAGCCGAGGAGCGCATTTCCTTGAAGAGAGCGGAGGCCTTTAGCGACGCGATTCTTCACGTGAGGTTGAGCAGGGTCCGGTGCGATGATTTCGAGGTAGCGGCGCCCGCCGAGAGAAAGCAGCGCGTTCTGTGTGCCTCGGCCTGGATGGACGCCGCCGAATTGGGCGCGCACACCGGTGCGCTTTTTGACGAAATCGATCCCACGTTGTAGCTCATAAGTCCCAAGAAGAATGTGGTCTAGGTTAGACGGAACCATATTTTCGTTTTTGGCAAACAGCTGCGAGGGACAGAAAATCGCTCCGCCGGTCCACGTCAAGAACAAACATCGCGAAATTTCGGTCCGGTGACTCATGCGAAAAAATGAACCTACCAAAAGCCAGAGCTACATTTTGCGCGCAAGGGGCGGCGCGTGACAAGCGGCTAATTGATGGCGCGGGAAGAAATTTCTTCCTGCAGTGAGGCGACGACGTCGGCGATGGGGCGCGGGCCCTGGTCGCCCTTGGTGCGGTGGCGGACGCTGACGGTGCCGGCTTCGGCTTCCTTTGGGCCGACTACGAGCATGTAGGGAATTTTCTGCATCTGGGCGTCGCGGATTTTCGCGGGCAGCTTTTCGTTGCGGTCGTCGAGATGGACGCGGATACCGTGGTTTTTCAGCGTTTCGTGAACGTGCTTGGCGTACTCCGCCACTTTTTCGCTGACCGGGCAGATTTGCACCTGCGTCGGAGCGAGCCACAGCGGGAATGCGCCGGCGTAGTGTTCGATCAGGATGCCGAAGAAACGCTCGACGGAGCCGAGCAGCGCGCGATGAACCATCAATGGCTGGTGCCTCGCGCCGTCTTCGCCGACATATTCGAGTTCGAAGCGAGCCGGAAGATTGAAGTCGAACTGGACGGTGGTGAGCTGCCAGGGGCGGCCGATGGCGTCGATGAGTTTCACGTCGATTTTCGGGCCGTAAAAGGCGCCTTCGCCGACCATTCTTTTGTAGGGAATGTTCATGCGGGTCATAACCCTGGCGAGAGCCTCCGAAGCGTGCTGCCAATCCTCCGCTTTCCCGGGGTAATTTTCCGGGTGCGTGGGATCCCAGTCCGAGAGCTCGATCTCAAATTTGTCAAAGCCGAAATTCTTCATGACGGCGAACGCAAAATCCATGCAGGCTTCGACTTCGGACTCGATCTGCGAAGGCATGCAGAAAATGTGGGCGTCATCCTGGGTGAAGCCGCGAACGCGGAGCAGGCCGTGAAGGACGCCGCTGCGCTCGTAGCGATAGACGGTGCCGAGTTCGGCGAGGCGCACCGGGAGATCGCGATAGCTGCGCAGCTTGGACTTGTAGATAAGGATGTGGCCCGGGCAGTTCATCGGCTTCAACTGGTAGTCGGCCTTTTCGACTTCTACCGCGCCGAACATATTTTCCTTGTAAAAACTGGCGTGCCCGGAAGTCTTCCAAAGGTCGAAAAGCATAATGTGCGGGGTGAACACCATGTCGTACCCGCGCGCCTGCAGTTCCTCGCGCAGCCAGTTTTCGACGATTGTGCGGATCA
>DATHOY010000088.1:0-23573 GCA_035484435.1 Vulcanimicrobiaceae bacterium
TTCAGCGTCATTCGTCACAGCGGTGGTGGCCTTGTTGTGCGAAGCCGATTGCCACTCGCGGAAAATCATCAGGGCGGCGGCGCCGAAGACAAAGACGAAGAAGAAGAGTTCGTTGGCGACGATGGGCCCGAGGACGGCCATTTCTGTTTTGCTGGACGGCAGCCAACGGGCTTCGCTTAGTTCGTGCAGCCCTGTCACCGCCAATTGGACAGCCACGAGCATCAGGATCCAGCTGGTCACGGCGAAGAACCGGTGCAGGGGAACCTTCAGCGTGCCCTTGAAAAAGAAGAGACCTACGGCGACCGCGGCGCCGATGCCGACGATGGTTCCGATCCAGGTCTGCAAACCCTCGGTTGAGAGTTCGACGGCACGCAAAATTAACGCTAACTCAGCGCCCTCTCTGACAACCATTAGAAAGACGAAGAGGCCCAAACCCCATCCGGCGGCAGAGCCTGCCTTCGCGGCGTAGGATTCTACTTTCTGTTCGATTTCTTTTTTCAGATGCTTGGCAATGCGGTTCATCCAGAAAATCATGGTGACCACGAAAAACGCAGCCACCAGCAGAAGCAGCCCTTCAAATCCGTCCTCGCTGATGTTGAACCGCTCGAGGGCAACGGCTACGGCGAGGCTGAGCGCGACGGCGGCGGCCACGCCACCCCAAACAAAGCGGACCAAATGAGTCCGGTTGGTTCGGGAGAGATAAACAAGGATAATGCCAACGATGAGGGAGCCTTCAACACCCTCACGAAGGGCAATGAGGAAAGCGGAGAGCAAGCGGACTCCAGTTGAAAATGATTTGCAACAACGATTCCAGTCTAGCGCCTCTCTTTGCCGGTCGTCAAGTGCACACGTCCTTTTCCGCGACACGGTAGAATGGTGGCTTGCGTCTATCTATTCGAATGAGAAGAACGCCCCTTAGCGCTGCGACCGCTCTGCTGCTTTCCTGGGTGCTCGTCTGCCCATCCCTTCCGGCCCAGGAGCCGCAATCGCCTAACCCGAAGCGGGATGCGCAATACGCGTTGGTAAAGCCCAATCCCAAGCTGGCAAAGAAACTCGTGGAGCAGGCCGCCCGGGAAGAAGCCGCGGGGGATTATATCCGGGCGCTTGGGGATTACGAGGAAGCGGCACGGTATGCTCCGTTCGACGTAACAATCGTGGCCAAGGGCAACGCGCTTCGCTCGCGTCTGCTGCGCGAGCACCTGGACGGCGCGGAACGCCTGGCCGTGGCGGGAGATATGGATGGCGCCACGCAGCAACTGGCCGCGGCATTGGAGATTGATCCTGGGAACCCCGCGATCCTGGAGCGCCTGCAGCAACTGGGCTCGATGAAGGAGTCCGTGAAAGGCGAGCGGCGCGTGGAACCGATTCAAGGCCTGCCGCAACTGGCGCCTGAGAAGGCCAACAAGAGTTTTGATTTTCAGACGGACGTTAAGTCGGCGTACGAGCGGGTGGCGCAAGCATTCGGCTTGAAGGTAGTGTTCGATCCGGATTTGCAGGCTCGCAACACGCGGCTGCGGCTGCCAGATGTCGATTTTTATACCGCGGTGAAAGTGCTGGGGATGCAAACCGGCACGTTCTGGGTGGCACTGGATTCCAAACAGTTTGTCGTGGCCGCCGACACGGCGGAAAAACGCCGGGCGCTGGATCCCGAAATTGAAGAGACAATTCCGCTGACAGCTTCCGTGACGCCAACGGAAATCGGGGACGTGGTTCGTGCGATTCGCGAGCTTACTGGGATCACGCGCGTGAGCCAATCCAACTCGGCGCATGCCGTGACGGTGAGGGGAACCGTGCAGCGCGTGCGGCTGGCGGATGAAATTGTGCGCAACCTGGAGCACGGCCCGGGTGAAGTTTTGCTGGAGATTGATCTGCTGGAAGTGGACCGAACGAATGCCAGAAATCTCGGCGTTACGTGGCCCACAAACCAGCAGCTGGTGCCAGTGCCCGCCAATCTTGCCAACTCCCTGCGCACAGCACCGGATTTAACTTCGTTGCTGACCCTGCTGGCGCAGGTTTTCGGCGGACCCGCGGGTGCGCTGGCGAGCGGCGGCATCTCCAGCCTTGCCGCTTCCATTCCTGCGGTAGCCGCCATCGGCGGCGGGAAGAGCACCTATCTCCTGGTCTTGCCCACCCTTTCCGCACAATTTTCGGAAGCACTTTCCCTGGTGCACAGCGGCCGGCAAGTCTTGCTGCGCGCGCAGGACGGCAAGCCGGCAACGTTTTTTGTGGGCGACCGGGTGCCGATTACATTGTCGCTGCTTTCGGGGAGCCTGGGCTCGACCGGGTTCACGCCGAACCCCGGCGGGACAGGCATCAGTATCCCGACGCAACAATTCACGGTCGGGAAAAATCCCGTGGCGATGGTGACGGCGGATTTTCGTAACGCCGGCACGCAGGACCTGGCGGTGGTGAACCAGGGAGATAACACGCTGACGATTCTGCTGAACCAAGGGACGGGGGTGGTGCCACAATTTGCGCCGCCCACGAGCGGAATCGGTCTGGTTTCGCCAGTGGCACTGGGAACGGCGTGGACCAGTTCGACACCGGCGCCGGCCATAGCGACTGGAAGCCTGAACGCGTCATCGAACGCCGCAAATAACGACAATTTTGCGGACCTGCTGGTAGCCGATCCGGTGGGAAATTCTGTGATTGTGCTTCTCGGAAACGGGGACGGGACGTTTAAAACTCCCGCCACTCCGATTCCTGTGGGGACACATCCGAGCGCGATCGCGATCGGGACGTTCAACACGCAAAATGGCGACTCCAACCCGGGCTTCGTGGTCACCAATTTCGGCAACAACACGTATTCCGTCTTCAACGGCAATGGAGACGGCACGTTCACCGAAGTGGCGGGATCGCCATTCCTGCTGCCCACCACTGGGACGGGGCCAGTGGCTGTGACGGTGGCAGATTTTAACGGAGACGGAAATCTCGATCTCGCGATCCTCAATCAAGCAACGAATAACCAGACAACGAGTAGCGTCACCATTCTGGAGGGCAGTGGCAAGGGCACGTTTGCGCCATTCCCCAACACTAACGCTTCGCTTGCCGTCGGGAACCTTCCCGTGGCCATCACGTCGGGCGCGCTGGACGGGAGCAACGGGCCGGCGCTGGCCATCGTGAATCAGCAGGACAACTCACTTACGGTTTATCTTGGAAACGGGGACGGTACGTTTTTCGCGGCGTCGCAATCGCCGTTACAAACCGATACAACGCCGAGCGGGGTTGTGATTGCCGACCTTGCGCAGTCTTCCACCGGCGGGATCGCGGTTACGAATACGGCCGTCGGAACGGTGACCGTGTTTGCGGATCTTGGCAGCGGTTTGTTCGCAAGCGCGATTGAGCCCGCGGCGGGCACGAATCCCGTGGCTATTCTGGCCGGCAATTTCACGAACAGTTCGTTTCCGGACATCGTGGTCACGAACAATATTTCGAACGCAGACGGCCAGGTAACGCTGGTGGAAAGCCCGGCCAGCCTGATTTCCAATCCGGCGATCACGCAGACGCCATACCCCGGGTCTGAATACGAGGACGTCGGGATAAAAATCAAAGCGACGCCGCAGCTGCATGATACGAAGGATGTGACGCTGCAGCTGGAATTTGAGATCAAGGCACTTTCCGGGAGCAGCATCAACGGCATTCCGGTGATTTCGAATCGAACGGTGACGCAGACGGTGCGACTGAAGGAAGACGAAACTTCGCTGATTACCGGATTGCTGAGCGACAACGAAACCAAAACGCTTTCGGGGATTCCCGGGCTTGCGCAGTTGCCGGGTATTGGGTACGCGTTCGGCACTCGCAACAATTCGTTTTCCAATGACGAACTGCTTTTCCTGATCACGCCGCGCCGGGTGCGTTCGCCTTTCCACGAATCCAGGACGATTTACGCGGGAACAGGCGAACCCACAGCCACGGGCCACGGCCAGGGGGGCGGGGGTGCGCCTGCGCGCCCGGACCAGGAACCGACTCCGGCGCCTGCCCCTGTAGAAACGCCTGCTCCCGCGCCTGCGGCCCCGCCCGCCGCGCAGCCACAACCGCAGCCTGGCGCTCCCCCTGCGCAGCAGCCTCCGGCAAACCAGCCGCCGCCAAATCAACCCCCGCAACCGCAGCCCGAAGTTCCACTGCAGCAACCACCGGGATAAATTCCCCGCTACACTAGCGGCGAGGATAGGGATGCACCGTGGGCGAAATCGCCCGCGTGTACTTCAGGATTTCCTATTGGAATGGGAAACGTTCAGGGGAGCGGGTCGAATACAACGACCGGCTGGTAGGTCCGCGGCACAACCGCTTCGGCGATGGCGATCAATTTGTTTTCCTGGCTGAAGACGCGCAACCGCGGCGGCTGGGCTTCTTCGGTGTCGAGATGCGTGGTGGCACCGGGCGGCAATTCCACGCGGCCCGGTTTCAGCTGGGAAGGCATTACGTTGAACTTGCCCCCGTGGCGGATTTTCTTTTCGAGCACCGGGAGCACATTGGTGCGGGGGAAATTCGGGAGCAGGTGTTCCAGCGGAATCAGGCAAGACTCGAACTTTCCGTCTTTTTTGGCCTGCGACAGTTCTTCCAGGCTGATGGCCTGGTCGAGCGAGAATTCGCCCACCGCCGTGCGGGAGATTTCCGCGAGGTGGGCACCGCATCCCAGCTTTTGGCCCATGTCGTGGGCGAGGGAGCGGATGTAAGTTCCAGAAGAACACTCAATGGAAAAGCGGGCGATGTGTCCGTCAATATCCGTCAGCCGATATTCGAAAATCTCCACCGGCACGGCTTTCAGCTCGACTACCTGATTTTTGCGCGCCAGCTCGTAGGCCGGGCGGCCGTGAATTTTCTTAGCGGAGAAAATGGGAGGCATCTGGTCGAAGCGGCCGGTGGATTCCGCGGCCAACCGTTCCAGCGCATCCCGCTGTAGCACGGGCGGAGCATCCGGGCCAGCGGGCTGGCCTTCCGAGTCAAACGTGTTGGTGGCATAGCCAAAGCGGAAACCGGCGGTGTAGCGCTTGCGGCGCCCGGTGTAGAACCGGACGAATCGAGTTGCCTTGCCGAGCAGTAGAACGAGGACGCCGGTCGCTAGAGGATCCAGGGTGCCCAGGTGGCCGATTTGGCGGAATCCGGCGAGGTGGCGCACCGCGTCAACGATGTCGTGGGAGGTTTTGCCCTGGGGTTTGTTGATGACCAGGGCGCCGTCGAAGGGAGCGGGTTGTGGTTGGCGAGGCATGGATTTATTGGTCGGGAGATCACAGAACCGACCTGAAAGTCGGCCACTACAAATGCTGAGCTACGGGTTTGGTTCGGGCTTGTCGGCTTTGTCTAGCTTCATTTGCTTCAGGAGTTGCTCGATGCGTTCTACGTGTTCTTGCGAAAGGTCCAGGGTGAAGTGCAGATCCGGGACGCGGCGCAACTGCAGACGTTCCACGAGTTCGTGCTTGATGTAGCCCGAGGCGTGTTCGAGTGCTTTTATCGCGTCGGTCTGCTCCCTGGAGTTTTCCGTGCGGACGCTGACGTAGACCCGCGCGTGCTTCATGTCGGGCTGCACGCGGACTTCACTGACACAGACGTTTCCTTCGAGGCGGGGATCTTTCAATTCGCCGACCAGCATGGCGTTCAGTTCGTGCGCGATTTCCTCGCCGACTCGTAAATGACGATGATGATCAGGGCTCATGGACGTATTTTCCCGCCGAAGATTAAAGTTAAGAGTTAAAAGTTCGAGTCTGAGAATCAGTTTAAAAGTTTAAGAGTTCAAAAGTTTAAAGACCTGTAATCGCCCCTCACAACAGCTCGACGGAATGGCCTACCACCATCGGACCCAAAATATTGTCGGCTTCCGCCAATACTTTTTGCAGCGCTTCTTCGACGTGATGCTCTTCGTTGGATAGCGTCACTACACCGACCACGGAACGCTGCCAAGTGTCTTCAAAATCCAGTTCGGCCACCGCAACATTAAAGTGGGCCCGCAGGCGATCCTTCAGGCTGCGGAGTACCTGCCGCTTGTCTTTCAGCGACTGCGCATCCGCGATATGCAACTCCAGTGTGAGTAATCCGACCGGCATGGCAAGCCACCCTCAGGCCGGGGAGCCTGATGAAGCAATTTTATTTGCGCGCGGCGACGGAACCCTGGGCGGCGGCTTCGGCGGCGGACAGCTTGGTGACCTGGAAGCATTCCAGAATGTCACCAACCTTGACGTCGTTGAAGTTAGCAATGACTATGCCGCATTCAAATCCCGTGCGCACTTCGCTGGCGTCGTCCTTGAAGCGTTTCAGGGAGCTGAGCTTGGAGGTGTAGATGACAGCGCTGTCACGCATCACCCGGATCTGCGAGTCGCGCTTGATCACGCCGTCCGTAACGTAGCAACCGGCAACGGTGCCCGAGCCCTTGATGCGGAAAACGTTGCGGACTTCCGCGCGGCCGACGTAAGTCTCCTGGAAAACAGGTTCCAGCAGGCCTTCCATGGCTTTTTTAATTTCGTCGGAAACTTCGTAGATGATGTTGTGGGTGCGGATGTCTACTTTTTCCTGTTGCGCCAGATCCTGCGCCTTGCGATCGGGGCGCACGCCGAACGCGATGACGATGGCGCCGGAGGCCGAGGCGAGCAAAATGTCGTTTTCAGTGACCGTGCCGACGCCTGCGCTGATGATCTTCAGCTTGACCTGGTCGGTCGAAAGCCGCGGGAGCATTTCTTCCAGAACTTCGGCGGAGCCCTGCACGTCGGCCTTGATGACGATGGGAAGTTCCTTGACTTCTCCGGCTTTGAGTTGCTCGTGCAACTGGTCGAGCGTGATGCGGCTGCCGGCGCTGGCGCGCAATGCGGCGTCGCGCTGTTTCGACTGGCGGAATTCCACCACGTGGCGAGCCTTGGCTTCGTCGGTAACCTGGAAATGGTCGCCGGCTTCGGGAACGCCCTGCAAGCCGAGGACTTCGATGGGAGTGGATGGCGGCGCGATTTTCAGCGGGCGGCCGTGATCGTCGAACATGGCACGGACCTTGCCGAAGACGGAGCCGACGATGAAAAAATCGCTATTGTTGAGGGTGCCGTTCTGCACCAGGACGGTGGCCACCGGGCCGCGGCCCTTGTCCACGCGCGATTCCAGAACTGTTCCGCTAGCGGGGGCATCGGGATTGGCCTTCAGTTCGCGCAAATCCGCGACGAGCAGAATAATTTCAAGCAACTTGTCGAGATTCTTTTTCTGCTTTGCGGAGACTTCGACGAATTCCGTTTCACCGCCCCATTCCGCGGGCATCAATCCCATATCCGAGAGCTGGCGCTTTACGCGCTCCGGCTGGGCTTCCGGCTTGTCGATTTTGTTGATGGCCACGATGATCGGCACGTTCGCGGCCTTGGCGTGGTCAACGGCTTCGCGAGTTTGCGGCATCACGCCATCATCGGCGGCAACCACCAGAACAACAATGTCGGTAACCTTTGCACCGCGCGCACGCATACGGGTAAAGGCTTCGTGGCCAGGGGTATCGACGAACACCACGCTCTTTTCGCCCACCTGCACCTTGTAGGCGCCGATGTGCTGCGTGATGCCTCCGGCTTCGCCGGCCGCGACGTCTTCCTGGCGAATGGCGTCGAGAAGGCTGGTCTTGCCGTGGTCGACGTGGCCCATCACGGTGACGACCGGGGGCCGGGGCTTCAGATTTTCCTTGGTTTCTTCCTTGGCGACTTCGAGAACCATTTCCTCTTCGAGGGAGACAACGCTGACGACGCCGTTGAAGGATTGGGCCAGATCTGTTGCTGTCTGAACGTCCAACGCCTGGTTGATGCTGGCGAAGACGCCGCGATCCAGCAGAGTTTTCAAAAGATCTTTGGCGCGAACGTCGAGCTTTTCCGCGAGTTCGCGGATGGTGATGCCTTCGGTCAACTGAATGTCGCGCGGGGCGCGCGGTTCGGGCGGGGCGATTGCCGCAGCAGCCACGCCGCGACCGCCTGCTCCGGGACGCTGACGGGTCGGGTGCAGCTTCCGCTCGCCTTCCATTTCGCGCTTGTCGGCCATCGGGCGCTGCCGTTGCTGCGGCTTGCGCGCGTAAAGGGGCTTGCCTGGCTCCGCCTTGGACGGCTTTTCGGAAAACGGCGAGGGCAACATTCCAGGACGAGCACCTGGCGTGCGGGGGCCCGGACGAGCGCCGGAGGGTGCCGCTCCGGTGCGCTGGCCGAACGAACGGCCTCCGCCGGGTCCACCTGGACCTCCAGGTCCACTAGGACGCGGTGTAAACGGACGTCCGCCCTGACCGCCGGATTGTTGCGGGCGCATCGGCTGGCCGGGGCGAGGGCCAGTGGGCCGACGATCACGATCACCGGGGGCAGTTCCGGGAACTGGGCCACGGTTTCCCGTGGGCATCGGACGAAGAGGTTGCTGCGGGCGAGGTGCAGTTGCGGAAGCGCCGGGGCGCGCTGCTTGCGGCTGGGTACCTGGCTGCTGCGGGCGCGCTTGCGGAGACGGCGCTCCGCCGGGGCGTGCCGCGGGATGTTGGCCTGGTGCGCGCGTCGTAGGATGCGTTGGACGCAAAGGTTGTTGCGGCGCAGGGCGCGGCGCGGTGGGAGCAACCGGCGCGGCAGGGGCAGCGGGACGTTCCGCCGCTGGTGCTGCGGGCGCAGTCGTGACGGCCGGAGCCGGAGCGACAGGCTTCGCAACTGGTGCAGCTGGTGTCGGCGTTGCAGCAGGCGCAGGAGCCGGAGTTGGCGCGGGTTTGGCGGCCGCTGGTGCTGGAGCATGCGGGGCTGGAGGAGGCACCGTCGGCGGCGCGGGGGCCGGAGGCTTCGCTACCGCGGGTGGATGCGCAATTGGCGCGGGAGGTGCAACCACGGGAGCTGCAACTGGAGGCGCGGGCCGGCGCGCAGCCGCTTTGGCCGCGGCTTCTTTCGCGGCGCGTTCGGCTTCGGCAGCGCTTTCGGCGTCCGCCACACCCTTCAAGTGGTGCTTAACTTTTTCGGCGACATCGGCGGGAATCGAACTGGAGTGCGTTTTCTTTTCGGTAACGCCGAATCCGGCCAAAAGGTCAATGATGGCTTTCGCCTTGACCTCGAGTTCGCGCGCGAGCTCATTGATGCGGACTTGATTTGCGTCGCTCATGCTTCTTAGGAACTTTTCTCTTCCTGCTGTTCCGCCGGAGATTCGTTCTCGGTGGATGCAGCGGCTTCAGAGTTAATCTCCGAAGTGGAATCCGTTGGAGCCAAAGCTGGCGATTCACTGGCGGCTTCGGCCGGGCTTTCGTCTGATGCTTCAACTGCCGATTCCGTCGCCGAATCGGGCGCGGACTCGGCTGCGGGGGTCTCTTCGCCGCTTTCGTCGGTGGCTTCCACGGGCGTGCCCGCGGCGTCGCCACCTTCATAGAAGCGATTCACCGCCTGATAAATTTTGTCGACCATCTTTTCGCCGATGCCGGGGATTTCCATCAACTGTTCCGGGGTCATGCTGGCGAGTTTTTCGAGGTTTGAAATTCCGGCGGCCTCGATCTTTTCGATGGTCTTTGGTCCGACGCCCGCGAGGACCGTCAAAGGAGTCGTCGGCGCGGTGAGAGCGGTCATCTGCTCTTCAATTTCGCGGCGCTTCTCTTCTTCGCTCTTGATGTCGATGTCCCAACCGATGAGCTTGCTGGCCAGGCGGACGTTTTGTCCCTTTTTGCCGATGGCGAGAGAAAGCTGGGAATCTTCGACAATCACTTCGAGCTTTTTGTTTTCCGGATCGGTAATCTGGACGCGTGTTACTTTCGCGGGGCTCAAGGCCTTTTGCGCGAACGCGACGGTTTCTTCGTTGTAGGGAATGATGTCGATTTTTTCGCCGCGCAGTTCGCGAATGATGGACTGCACGCGCATACCCTTCATGCCGACGCAGGCGCCGACGGGGTCGACGTCTTTGTCACGGCTGGCGACGGCGACCTTGGTGCGCTCGCCGGCTTCACGAGCCGCGGCGCGAATCTGGACGGTGCCGTCGTAGATTTCGGGCACTTCCATTTCAAACAGGCGCTGCACCAGGGAAGCATCGGCGCGAGAAACGATTACCTGCGGGCCTTTGGCGGCGCGGTCGACGGCCTTGATGACGACGCGCAAGCGCTCGCCGATGTTGTAGGTCTCGAGTTTGGATTGCTCGCGCTTCGGCAGCCGGGCTTCGGTGCGGCCCATGTCGACGATGAGGTCGGGGCCTTCGGCGCGCTTGACGATCACGGTGACGAGTTCGCCGGCGCGGGTGTGATATTCGTTGTAAATGGTGTCGCGCTCGGCTTCGCGGACTTTTTGCAGGATTACCTGCTTGGCGGTCTGCGCAGCGATGCGGCCCAGCACGTCGGTGGGCTTGACGGTCAGTATTTCGGTTCCAATTTCGGCGGCCGGATTCTTTTTCTTCGCGTCGGCGAGACTGATTTCGCGCTTCGGATCGGTTACTTCTTCGACGACGGTGTAGACCGAATGGACGTCGACCTGACCTGTTTCGGCGTTGAACTTTCCGCGCAGGTCTTCTTCGGTCTTATAAAATTTCCGGGCAGCCACGACCATGGCGTCTTCGATGGCGGAAATCACCACCTCCGGTTCGATGTGCTTTTCCCGGCTCAACATCTCGATTTGTTGATAGAGCAGATTCGCCATTTCGCTTTCCTAAAACTCCACGACCAGGTTCGCCTTCCGAATCGCGCCGAGCGGTATCTCCACGATTCGCGCTTCTTTTCCTTTCAACTCCATGCGGACATTTCCGCCCGCGAAACCCCGGAGCCGTCCCTCAAAAAATTTGGCTTCGCCGACCGGCTCGGCCGTCGAAATTTTCGCCAAGCGCCCCGTGAAGCGTTCGAAATCCGCGGCTTTGGTCAGCGCGCGGTCCATTCCCGGGGAACTGATTTCCAGGACGTAGCCCGGCCCGGTAATCAATTCTTCGACGTCAAGAATGACGCTGAGTTGCTGGCTCACGCGCTGGCAATCGGCGTGGCTGATTTTCGGGTAAGGACTCGGCGCTTCTTCCCCTTCACCCTCGATCGCCTCGGCGGGTTTCGCGGGGGGCACTTTGTCGATGTACACCCTTAGAAACCTTTGCTTGCCGATCTTCCATTCGACATCCACGACTTCCAGGCCAAGCGAACGAGCAACGCGTTCAGCGGCCTCGCGGACCTTTTCCAAATTCACGCGAAGACTCCACGGCCTAAGCCGGTCGAAAGCTCAGCACCGCCGGCGGCAACAAAAAAGTGGGCTTGCGCCCACTTCATGGTGCGACCCGATTCAGAGCGAAGAATGAGTATATTCTGGGAGCAAGGTAAATGCAAGGTACCTTAGGGCTTAGGCGCCGAGTGGGCGGCCGTTACAAGGTTGTCCAAGACGTCCTACCCGGGTGCAAATCGATTTAACTCAATGCAATACAAAGACTAACGCACGCCGCGTTTCCTGCCGTCACAGCCCCATACCTCTGACGACTCATCCGGCTGTGGTCCCATTCGACGCCTTGACGATGCGCCGGCAGATGAGTAGTGTATCGGAAGGTCTTCCGTCGCGCCAAGGTCAACATGATCCAAAGTAGGTCCGGCTTGCTCACGCTCGGTAGAGCGCTTTTTAGCATTGTCATAATTTTCCTGATCTTCGACTCCGTGGTTGTCGCACAGAGACCCCCCTCTGCAACCACTACTGGTCAGCAAAACCTGGGCTTCATTTATGCGACGCTTTCCATCAGTGTTCGGGACGACAGTGGGGTTCCCATAGACGGCCCCGTGGTCGTCCGAGTACACGCGGCGGCAGGCAGCGTCAACCGGACGACCACCACGAGGGACGTGAGCACCGCCGTTTTCGATGAGCTGCCCATAGGTGAGTACGAGGCGGAAGCGAGTTATCCGGGTTATCAGACCATCCGTGAGAACGTTATTGTGAGTAAATACGGCAGCGGCACACAGATCTACATCTACCTTGTTCCCGAATCCGAGAGTAAATCGCAAGCAACCGGGCAGCAACACCCGGCGATATCGCCAAAGCTGCAGAATGAAATCGATAAGGGCGTGGGGGCACTTCGCAAGCACCAATTCGAATCGGGGCGCGCGCATTTTGCCAAGGGGCTCGCCCTGGCACCCGGCAATCCTGATTTGAGTTTTCTCCTGGGCACAGCGGAAATTGGATTGGAGCACCCGGACCTTGCGCGCCAGGGTTTCGAGCATGCCCTGGCAATCGACCCGGGGCACGAGCGGTCATTGCTCGCGTTGGGCGAACTGCAACTCCGGAGCGGCGACACTCCCGGGGCGATCGCTACACTGGAAAAAGCCTTCCTGAAGAACGGGGGGGGATGGCGCACACATTTGCTGCTAGCCACCGCGTACGCGAAGAACGGCCGCTTGCCCGATGCCGAAGCGCACGCGTACCGCGCGGCCGAATTGGCGCGGGAACAGGGAGGCGCTGCGCGGCTGATGCTTGGAGAAATTCAGAAGGCGGAAGGAAAATTGGCCGCGGCGCAAATTACATGGCAGGATCTCGCCACCAAGTTCCCCGGCGATCCAGCTTCGGCAGAAGCCAAGGCGCGCCTTGCTTCCCTGCCGGCGACCGCAGCCGGCGCTGCAGTTCACACGGAGCCGGACTCGCTCGCCGATCTGCCGGTACCGGCGATTCCCGCGGTTGAGTTATTGCCTGCAAAGGAACGCCCGTGGGCGCCGCCGGACATCGATAGCCGGGAATTCCCGCTGGCGCAGAACGCCGCATGCAGCGCGGAGGACGTCCTTTTGACAGCGCTGCAAAGGCTGAAGTCCCAGCTGCAGAATTTTGAGAAGTTCACGGCGACAGAACACATCGAGCATCAGGAAATTGACCGTCTGGGAAGGCCCGGGCCAGTCAGAACGCGCGCCTTTTCCTATATTGTGTTCGTCAACCGGTACGCCGACGATTCTTTTTTTCTTAACGAAGACCGCTATTCCTCCGCGGACGATCCGAGTTTTCCCACTTCCCTGGCCACCCAGGGTCTTAACAACCTCGGCGTCGCGATATTGCAGCCGGCCAACCGGATCGATTTTGAGTTTAAATGCGAAGGCCTTGCCAGCATCCGAGGGAAAGCGTCTTGGCAGATTCGTTTCGAGGAAAAAAAGGACGCCAAGAGAGGAGTGCGGAACTGGTGGCGCGACGGGAAGTCCTACCAGATTCCGGTTAAGGGCCGAGTCTGGATCTCATCCGCAAGTTCCGACGTGCTGCGTATCGAAACGGATCTCCGTGAGCCCGTCCCTGATCTCGCACTCAACCGGGATCATCTGCAGGTAGAATATGGCCCGGTAAATTTCGCTGCTTCGAATACAACCCTGTGGCTGCCGTGGAGCGCGGAGATGCATATGGAACTGCACGGCCACCGGTATCATCACAAGCATTATTTGACGGACTACATGTTGTTCGGGGTGGATGCCAACCACAAAGTCGGCAAGCCGAAGGATCCGCCGGCGCCCCCTTCGATCCAGGCTGCTCCCGCAGGGGATCCAAACAGACTGTAGAACAATAAGGGCTCAAAAATAAAATGGGCCGCCTTGCGGCGGCCCTGGTTTCCGAAATGCTAATCCAACCTGGAGTTACGGCTTAGAGGCTGGAGGCGTGGTTGGCTTCGGAGTGGTTGCCGGAGCGCCAGCGGGTTTCGGCGTGGATGCCGGCCGGGTTGCCGGGGCGGAGCCACCCTTCAGCGGATACTGCTGATCGTAGAGGCGGATAATGTCCTGGGTGATGTCGATGTTGTTGGAAGCGTAGATAATCGGCGAGCTCTGTGCGGAGGAATCGAACACCGCGACGAATCCGTTCTCACGCGAGTAGCGATCCAGAACCTCCATCATTTTGCGGCCGATGCGGTCCACCACTTCGCCTTGCGCATCGTTGACGTCTGTCTGCAGTTCGGTGTTCTTGCGATCGAGCTGAGCGGCGAGACGCTGTCCCTGGGTCTGGGCCTTGTTCTTCTGCTCGTCGCTCCAGGTGGTCTGGTTGGCGGCGAGTTGCTGGCGGATATCGTTGATCTGCTTGTTGAGGGCTTCCATCTCATTCTGCCGTGGAGCGAACTGCGACTGAAGTTCCGCTGAAGCCTGCTTGCCTTCCGCGGTGGTCACGATGGCCTGACGGACGTTCAAAACGCCAATCTTGCCTGCGCTAGCCCCGCCTGCCGGTGCTGCGCCCTGAGCGCGAACGGATACGGTGCCCAGCAGGCACAACGTGGCCGCCGCAGCCACACGAATGATGTTTCCTGAATTCACTGTTTTCTCCTTATTCATCCTGGCTCTGCCTGGTCTCTGGCGGCCGACGCCATTAAGACTGGCAAGCCTTGGTCTACTTAACCGGTAACCGGTCAAATTCTTTCAATGCCCTGGGGAAACGGGACAAGATCTTCCCTGCAAGCTCCCGCAGCCCAAACCGCCCCTACGCAAAGCGAACAGTATAGCTGAGCACGGAAGACCGCTGCAAACGGTATCCCGCCCGGCCCGCGGTTCGCCGCGCGGCCTTTGCTATTTCGGCAGATTCAGGAAGACGACGCGATTGTTGTTCTGATCGACAATCACGGCAGTATTCGTGAAGTTATCCACGGCGATTGCGAACTGGGACATGCTGCTGATTCCCAAGGTCTGCCGCGTTTTCAAGTTCTGCGAATCCACCACTGAACTGGAGTTCGAGGTGGAGTTGATCGTAAGCATAGTGCCGGTCTGATAGTTGTATCCGACCGAATAAGGATTGATACCGACGCGAATGGTCTGGACCGAGCCAATGTCCGGGTTAAACGAATAGATGGCATTCTGCTGCGTCGAAGTGGCGTAGAAGACCGCGGGATTGGGCGCCGGGTCGTAGGCGATTCCGGTGACACTGGCAGACAGTGAGGAGATGGAAGCGGTGGAACTCTTGATGGGAGGGTTCGTGGACAAAAGCACCACGTCCAAACCTCCAGTGACGCTGGTGGTGCCGGGACTTTGCAGGCTGGTTACCACGGCAATAGCGCGGTTGGGATCGACGGCAATCGCAGAAGGCGGGCCGCTGAGTCCAATCATGGTTGCCGCGGGAACGCCCATCACGTGGCCGACGATGCCCGTGGTGGAGGTCGGGTCGGAGGGGACCAAGACTGTCAGGTCGATGGAGGACAGGGTGTTCGAACCCCCGTTGGCCACGAGGGCGAGGGCGCGATCCTGATCGATGGCCACGCCGAGCGGAGCAAGTCCGACGGCCACGGTGTTCGCGGTAGTCGTGGTCGTTCCAGATGTCACCTGCCAGCTGACAATCGCCGGAGATTCGGGATTGGTGATGTCAATAATCTGCGCCGTGCCGTTTGGCGTATCTCCGTTGTTCGCCACGACGGCCAAGCCCATGCGCGGGATTACGCCGATGCCGATCGGATTTTTGCCTACGGTGACGGAGCCGAGAATCGTGCCAAACGGCGCCACGCTGGCGTCTTTTTTCACAAAGCCGGAAGGGTTGATCGCGATTACCGAGACGGTGTTGCAGGAGAAGTTGGTAATCAGAGCGATCTGGCGCGATTCATCAATCGCCACGCCCTCCGGCCCTTGCGGCGAAGCGGCCGTGGGGGCGCAAGTGCTGGCCAGGTCCAGAATTCCGACAACATGCAAATCGATGGAGTTGGAGGTGGTGCCGCCCGAATTGGTCTGCACATCGAGTGCGTAATCGTGCGGCGTGAAGAGGAACGCCGCCGGAATGGTGATGTCGATTTCACTGTCGGTCACAGACGTGGGAGCCGGAAGCGGCGTAGGCGTCGTCGCTCCCGGAGGAGTGATGCTTGTGAAACCATCGAGGCGTACCACTGGCGGGCCTCCGGCCGTGAAACCCTGCCCAAGGATTCGGAGATTCGCGGATTGACCCGATCTGACAGCTTGTGGCATACAGGGTTTTTTCGGGTCGGTGAGGCTGCACGACGTTGAGGGAGCGAGAGAGCCAAGCACCGGCTGCGCCACTGGAACGCCATATGCCGGGACGTTGTCTTTCAGGAGCAAGGCCTGAATGTGGGTCTTCTGGAAAGTGTTGCCGGGGTCCAGATTCATATACGTAAGTGTGTTGCTGCCGGCGTTGGCCACCAGGATAAATTTAGTTCTGGGATCGTAGGCCATCGCTCCAAACACCGGGACCGCCACGGTTTGCCCCGTAGGAGTATACGAGCCCGTGCCCACTTGTCCCGTATCAATGGCGGCGATGATCCGGTACGGAAAACTGGTGCCTCCGTTGGGCGTCGGGCCGCCCGGATTGATGAGCGAAATCTCGTTCCCCGCGGAGTTGGTATCCGAGTTTTCACTCGGATTGAAGGCTACCAGCACGTTAGTAAAGGGATCAAATGCCACCGCGCGGAAACCACGCTCCGGCGCACCGGCCGGAGAGGGAGTGCATCCGTTGCAGCTACCTGCGCTCAGGCTCAGCGAGGTCAGGGTCTGATCGAGCGTGCTGATAAACCCGATCTGAGCGGCAGCCTGGTTGAAGTCGGCATACGCAAACGTGCGGGTAACCGGGTTGATCGCCGCTCCGGAAACATTGGCCGAGGTGCTGAACGAGAAGAATGGGACGCCATACTGGACGGTACCCAGTGCAGTGGACGTATTCGTTTCGGTGTCGTCCGGCTGCCCGGTCTGGGCGTAGGTGAAGGTGAACGGATCAATGACCTGAATGATTTGAAAGGTTCCGTTGAAGTTGGAGTTTGCCGTATTGGTGGTGACACCGGAAATAATCACCGTGCCGCCCAGAATCGGATTGATTCCGTGCGCGGACTGGGTTCGGATGGTGGTGATACCTGCGGTGCGCGTCGCGCCGGTTGGACCGGTCGTGGAAGCGGGCAGTATCTGGACGCTTACGCCTTGCTGCAAAAGATCGACGACCGACGTGGAGCCAAAGCCGCCGCCCGGGGTTACATACGCCAGTGGGACTTGCGGCTGCATGACCACCCGGGGTGTTGGCCCGGTGTTGACCGAAGTCGGCGCAATGACGCAGGGCGGGGTTTGTCCCGAAACAAAGCAGGTGTGGGTATCGGTTCCGTCCAGATTTGGATTCACGTCCACAATGAATCCGATGTTGGTGTTGCTGTACGCAACCACGCCCAAGTGCGTGCCCGGATCCACACCGACGGCATAAGGCGTTGGCAGGCCCGTCGCGCTGGGTTCCTGCAGAAGGGTGCGAAGGTCCAGGGTGAAGGATTTAACGAATTGCAAAGGCGTCGGTCCGTGAGGAGTAATGGAATAAAGATAGAGGGTGCTGTCGGCACTCCCGACAATGACTCCCAAGTCGCCGCCGTTTACGCTCAATTGATTATCGATCGCGATATCAGTCGGCGCGGGCGAAGTGGCGCTGACCGCAGCCAGTGGTACGGGGTTCCCCAACTGCACAGGCGTGCCGGAGCTTAAATCCACCAGTTGGAGGGCGCTGGTGCCCTGTTCGGCAATCACGGCGTACTGCGCCACGGAATTCAGCGCCATAGCGCTTGGCGCTGGATTCCCAGCGCCATTTAGCAGGGTGCAAGCTGGAAAGACCGGTGGCAGCGACGGAGGCGGCGGTGGGGGTGGAAAGGTGCAATTCTGGGGCGCTGCACTTGGCTGATTGGGAGTAAAAGTTGCGAAATTGGGCTGCACGGCAACGTTGGTTGTTGTCCTCGGGAACATCGGCGGCGTTCCCTGCGTGCTGCTGCTGGTGATAGAGACTTCGTAAAGGCCGGGATTGGGAAGCTGGCCGTTGTCTTTTGTTCCGAACAACGATCTGGGACCGGACGAGGAAGTGTTCACAAGGGTCGCCTGATCGTTGAATGTCAGGTTCACCAGGCCGCCGGTAGAACCGTAATAGCCGCCAATCGCTCCGAGGGAGATGGTGCCCAGGCCCGATACTTGCGGGAAACTATCGGGGACCGCGGATACCAAGGCAGGACTGGCGTTCAGAATGTGCAGTTGACAGGCAATCGCCGTCGGCGAATCCTTCGGGACCGGAACCAACAGGCACTGCGCGGGCAATGTAGGCGGCGGCTCACCCGGGATACTCGGGATACTTGGCATCATGATCCAGGCGGGATGATCCGGATCCGGCTCCGCGGCTGCCAATTGCGGGGCCTGCAAGCGGACGCGCGTCATGATGGAGGCATCGCAATTGACCACCGGGGTCACGTTCGTTGCGCTTGGAGTGCAATAGGAAGTAGAGATGGGAATGGTAAAGATCTGCGTCGAACTGAGGGGGTTTCCGGAAGATGCAGTCAGATTCGCGGCCGCGGTTGGGGGGACGAAATTAATTTGCGTCGTGTTCAGCAGGTTTTTCGCATCCAGAAACACATCCTGAAGAATTCCACCGGCGGCAACGCTAGGCGGGTAGAGGCCGGAATAGCTGACGGGGTTGGTAGTTGCATTGACCAGCGTGATTGTCGCGATGGCAAAGTGAATCGTGTCCTGAGTGGAGTAGGCAACCACACTTACCGTTGTGGGCGACGCTCCCCCCGCGGGTGTCGTGGCAGTCGGCAATGTCCCCGGCGCGGTATAGGTTCCGTTCTTGTCGATGGTGCCGCAGGTGGGGTCGCACGTGTCCGACAAGGGATTTGGGGATTGATCGAGGGTGTTCTTAGAACTGGTGTTCTGCTGCACCAGTTTGAAAGCAACGGTGGATGGATTCGTGTTGAGCAAGGAGGCGTTGAAGGAAGCTGTTTGGGGAATTGCGATTCCCACCGGCACGGTTGCCGTCAAAGGAAGGATTGAGACGCGAATACCGGAGTCGAGGTCGGCGATTCCGGTTGCGGTCTTCTTTTTGTCCGCATCTGCAGCCGCGGTAAACGTGACTTGGGGAATCGGGTTGGGAAAGCTGCTAAGCGATGGAGCGGTGTAGGTAAGGACGTTCGAACCATTGGTGGAGCTTGTGGTGAACGTCCCGACGCTTCCACCGTTAACGGTTTGGCCCGATGTGCAGGGGGCTGCCTTTGTAGCAACCGGATTGGGAGTTGCCGTCGTCGGAAGCGGCACAAATATATAGGTACACGTCCAAGTCACCGTCAGCGTTGTGGATCCACCCACAGTCGCGGTGTAGTTTTGCACCTGGCCGGCGAGCACGGAGACTTCGCTCGGCACGACGGAAACCGTCACAACGTTCGCGCTGGAGCTGCCGCAACCGGACATCACGATCGCCGCGCCAGCAGCACATACGGCCAGAATCGAATTTCTTGCCATTCGCCAACTCATGGATGACATCTCCCCCGTGAAATCACCGCGGAAAGTTTCCGCGGGCGTTCCCAAGCAATCTCGCAACTTGAAATTCGCATCCCGCCTCGCCTCTAGCAGTCTGCTGAAAAACTGCCAAAGGCCTTTCTTCAGGGGCTTCCGCCAGAAACCGGCGGACGCAAAAACCGCGAAAGCCCATATTCTCTATCCCCTGTACGCGGGGGCTGAAGCCCCTGCCTCCTAAAGAACAAAGACACTCTTTCAACAGCCTCCTAGAAGGTGCGGCTTACCGTAAAGCGGAACGTCGTCTTCGGTTCGAAGTAGTTCAGCCCCGAAGGCGCGAAAATCGGGCCGACGGCGGTCACCACCGCCGTGTTGCAACTGGTCTGCCAGCTATCCGGATTAAACGGGAAGAGCGGATTCGTCATTCCGGCGGCCTGGCACTGCAGGGCCAGATTTCGGCCGTTGATCTGGGCGTTTGGCGCATACAACGTCTGGTGAATGCGCAGCGGGTTGTACGCGTAATAGATCCGGAAGGGCGCTTGAACGATCGGAAGATTGACGATGAACTCGATGCCCGCGGAATCCCGCAGCTTGAAGTTGGTGCCGGGCGCGATCTGCAATTGGGCCTGCTGGTTGGCCAGCGGGAACAAATTATTGATGTTGTCGATGCCGGTGGACGACAGCAGCAGTCCGCCCTTGCGCAAGACTCCAACCGTGCCGATGTCGTTGAACAGAGACATCGCGACCGGCCCGGCGATCGGAATACGGTATTCGAGGTTCATTACGCCCTGGGTGTCGCCGCCCGGGAACGTAATCGATTTGAGCAGCACCGGCACGTTGAGCGCCCTGCCCGACACCGAAATTGTCTGGTTGACCGAGTTCGGGATGTAGGTGACCGGGGAAACGGCGCGAATGTCGAAACCGCGCAGGTCATTTTCGCCGCCCAGGTAGAAGCGGCTGTACGGGGGTATTTCTTTTCCGCCATATCCGGTGGTAAATCCACCCAGAAATCTGACGCCAACCGCGTTACGCCGGTGATTGATGGGATGGAAATACTTAAACTCGCCGGTGTTGGTGATGGTGTTTACGTTGCCGCCGATGGGCCCGCCGGTGAAGGACAGGGAATAAAAATAGCTTTTGCCGTGGGTGGCGTTGATCGGATTGTCGATGGTGTTGTAGCTGATGGTGCCCGTAACCGTGCTGGCGATAATTCCGTTGAGCGCGCTTGGCCCGGCGAGGCTGCCATATTGCAATTGGGTGAAGAGAAGTTCCGAAGACTGGTTATAGGTGGAAATGTTGGTGCGCGTAAGGCCGTAGGTGATTCCGACGCGCGTGAAAACGTGTTTCTTGAGCGCGTAGTTCGCAAACGTGGTGAAGCCGGTGCTGTTCTGGTTGTAGTCCTGGATGAATTGCGGATTGATGCTGACCTGCTGGCCGGTGAGTTGCGCGGCCTGCTGCGCCTGGTTGAACTTGTACAATGTGGAAAATATAGTGAAGCCGCTGCTGATCGGGCGATCGAACAAGTATGGTTCCGTAAAACCGAACATGAGGTTGCGCTGGTATTGGCCGATTTGCGCGGAAAGGGTGAGCGTTTCGCCGAGGCCGAGGAAGTTGTTGGTCTGATAAGTGAGGCCGATGAATCCGCCTGCCAGGCCGCTGACGCCGCCCTGCAAGCCGATGGACTGCTTGCCTTTTTCATGTAGCTTCAGCAGCAGGTCCACCGTACCTTGTTTCTGGTTGCGCTTGATTTCGACGGCTTTGTCTGGGTCCAGCTTGTCAAAATAATCGAGCTGGTTGATGCGGAGGACGCTCAACTCCCAGGCGCGCTTGTTGAAGAGCTGGCCTTCGTCGAGCAGCAGTTGGCGGCGGATGACTTTGTCACGGGTAGTGGTGTTGCCGCTGAAGTCGATGCGGCGGACGTAATACTGCTTGCCTTCATCGAACTTCATGGTGACGTCGATTTTTTTGGCCGCTTCGTCGATGTCCGTTTCCGGCGTGGGCACAAAATCGATGAAGCCGTATTGCCCGTAAATTTTAGTGTAGTCTTCGAGCGCTTTGCGGATTTTCGCGGTGGAGAAGACGTCGCCCTGTTTCAGGGGGAACGCGCCCTTCAAGGCTTCCACCTTCAGCGAGAGCGCCTTGTCCGGGTCGCTGCTGGCGATGCGGATGGTGCCCATCGTGTACTTGTTGCCTTCTTCGATCGGGATGGTGATGTTGACGGCCTTGCCGCTGGAGCGGCCCAGCACGACGGGGACACCCCAGCGCCAGCCGTTGGTGTCGACGTTTTCCAGGATCGGGTCTTTTACGAGCACCTTGAAATATCCGTTGTCTTGATAGAGGCCGCGGATGCCGACTTCGATGTCTTCGATCAGCTTGTCGTGGTCGTAAGTCTTGGACATCACGTTTATTTCGGTGATCTTCAGCGGGATCGCATAGGGCCGGTCGTTGTGCATGGCGCGGATGAGCTTGCGGCGGCTGAAGGCATGATTCCCCGTGAACTGGATCTCACCCACCTTGACCTTGGGGCCTTCTTCGATTTTGAAGACGAGAATCACGGCGTTGCTCGAAGCGATCCGTTCGTACTGCGGTGTTACGGTTGCGAATTGGCGGCCGTGCTCGCCCAGCAAATCCTTCAGGACCACCTCAGCTTTTTTGATGCGGGTGGGGTCGAACTGGCTTTCCACGGTCAAACCGACCTTTTTGTCCTTGAAACGGTCCAGAATGTCGGATTCCGAGATGGAATGGATGCCGTCGTACCGAATGCGCCGGATCACCGGGCGCTCCGTCACTTCGAACACGATTACTTTTCCGTTCGGCTTGGTGGGTGAATCTTCGATTCGCAATTTCACGTCTTCAAAAAATTGCGTATTCCAGAGCGCCTGGAAGTCGCGGCGGAGAGTTTCTTCGTTGTAGGGATCACCCTCTCGGCTGAAAATACGGGCTGTCAGCGTGTCCTTGCGAATGCGGCGGTTCCCCGTGAACTCAATGCGGTCGATCACATAATTGCCGGCAGCCTGCGCTGGGACGGTTTCGTCCGGCGGGAACTGGTCCACCTTTTCCGTGAGGGAGTTCAGATCCAGGTTGGCGTGAAAGAGGTAATGATCATGCTCCGCGACCGTTTTTTCTTCTAACCCTGCGGCCCCCGCCTGAATCAAAGCAGGAGAAAAGTACGAAAGCAGCGCCAGAAGAATTACGGGTCGCCAGGAGACACCCGCCCGCGCCGAACGCGCCCGGTTCATCTCCGCGAAGACACAGACTTTCCGTTTAGCGGCCAATGAGAATCTCAAGGCCGCGCCCCCAAATTCAATTTATTATTCTCCCGCCAGGCCCGGTGGGGCTGGTAGCGCGTACCACGCGCGACGGTTTCCACTCTTGCCAAACCGTTTCGCGTTCACACGTGTTGCGTCAGATTCGCTAGTGGACGACTGGGGTTGCCTCACCAACAGGCCGGAACGCGAGACCTTCCCCGGCAACGTAAATCTGCAATGTTGCAGGTCTCTGAATTCCCCCCTGGATCAGAGATTCGGAGAGCGGGTCTTCCACGTATTTCTGGAGAGCCCTGCGCAACGGACGCGCTCCGTAATTGCGGTCCGCGCACGTCTTCTCAAGAATCCACTGCCTTGCTTCGGGCGACAGTACTACTTGCACTTGCCGGTGAATGAGTGTGTCATTCAACTGGCCGACGAGCAAATCGATAATGCGTAGCAGATCTTCGTCACCCAATGGATTGAAGAGGATAACTTCGTCCAGCCGGTTGAGAAACTCCGGGTTGAACGCGCGCTTCACTTCACCCAATACCAGGTCTTCCATGCTTCGCAGGCTGGCTTCGTCGATGCCGGCCTGGAACCCGATGGAGGTGCGCTTCTGCAAATGCCGCGCGCCGATATTGGAGGTCATGATGATGATGGTGTTGCGGAAATCAACCGTATTTCCGAGACCATCGGTCAACTGCCCGTCCTCAAACACCTGAAGCAAAATATTGAAGAGGTCGGGATGCGCTTTCTCAATCTCGTCCAACAATATAACCGAATACGGGGTCCGGCGCACGCGCTCGGTCAGCTGGCCGCCTTCTTCGTAGCCGACGTAGCCTGGGGGTGCACCTATCAATTTGGATACGGAGTGCTTTTCCATGAACTCGGACATGTCGAACCGCACCAGCGATTTTTCCGAGCCGAAGAGGAATTCCGCCAGGCGCCGCGCGACTTCCGTTTTCCCGACGCCCGTGGGCCCCAGGAAAAAGAAGCAGCCCACCGGCCGCGACGGCGATTTCAATCCCGCGCGGCTGCGGCGAATGGCCCGCGCCAGCGCCGTGATGGCCTTGTCCTGGCTGATCACCCGCTTGTGGAGTTCCGGTTCGATGCGCAGCAACTTTTGTTGCTCGTCTTCCTTGATAGAAGTGACGGCAATGCCGGTCCAACGCGAAACCACTTCCTCGATATCTTCGCGCGTCACGATGCCGGTTGAAGCGTCGTCCAGCTTGTAACGCTCCCGCAATACG
>DATHOY010000089.1:0-10854 GCA_035484435.1 Vulcanimicrobiaceae bacterium
CGCGCATCAAACACCGCTGTGTGCGGATCGTCCGCCTTCTCGACGGGCATCTTGTATTCCGTCACTTTTCCCGTGCGCGGATCCAGTTTCCCGATATACCCGCCAAAATTCGCTGTGAACCATATGTTGCCCTCTTTGTCCGCCACCAATCCGTGCGGACCGGAATTTTTGTCCGTCGCCAGCGGATACTCCTTGAACTCGCCCGTCTTCGGATCCAGCCGCCCCAGCTTGTTCACCATCTGCTCGGTGAACCACAGCGCGCCGTCCGCTCCAACCGCCGGGTCGTGTGGGTGCGCGCCCTTCGTCGGGACAGCCCACTCCTGAATCGTCACATTCAGCGCGCCATCATCTGTGGGATCACCCACAGCGTGATGGCCAGGCAATGCAACCGCGGCAATCGTTCCCAAACACAGCAGGCAAACAAGCGCAAAGGTTCTCTTGGTCATGGCATTCCCCCTACTGAGCTATTTACGCATCGTCGGGCCGGCTGGATTCATGCTTGTTGCAACCCCCTGCTCACGCAGATTGTATAGCGCAATGCGCAACCGTGTGCCATAAAGTTCCTTCCGTATTTAACGGGTTGAAGAGCCGCCAATCGCGCCCTTGGCGATGTAGCGGCCGCCTTCTGAGGCGCGCCGTTTGCACCCCGGATGCTTCTCCGGGGCGGGCGCTTTTCCTCATAGGCTGCCCACCGCCTTTTTATTCCGAAATTGCAACACCTTCTTCACTTCCGCAATAATTTCGCCATCCCCGCTCTTCACATCCACCCCAAACTCGCGATCAATCTTTTCTTCCGTCTTCAACGCCTCCCGAATCTCCGCAATCTGCTCCTCCGTAATCCGAAACTTCGCGAAAACCGTCCCGCGTCCCGGCCGCCGAAACCGGATGGACGCAGACTTATCCCACACAATGTAATCCCGCCCCAGAATCTCAATGAACATCACCATGTAAAACGGGTCCGTGATCGAATAAAGCGACCCGCCGTAGTGCGTGCCCACGTAATTCGCATTCCACCGCCGCAGCCTCATCTCCACATCAATCTCCCGCCAATCCGCTTGAATGCGCGTAATCCGAATGCCCGCGCCCAGCAACGGCGGCCAAAGATTGAACATAGTTTTCAAGTTGTTCTTGAAGAGTCGCTTGAGCAAGGGAACCTCGGCGTGGGGACGCGAAGTTCCATGCTGCCACAAGTATCTTTAACCAGCTAGAACGTCAGCTGGGCTGGCGTATTACTTGGCCACCCGCCGACGGCCCGATCCGCTAGAAAAGCTCAGATCACTGTTTGCCCGTCGCTCTCCGCCAAAAACAACCAGGATCGTCGCATGGCACGTCAGGGTCCTGATTTCCGTGTTCATATTCCAGATGGAAGCACACCCAATGCATTCCCTCCAGAGTTTCAAAATAGTTGGCGTTCACAACAACAGGCCGGCTACATCGACGACAAATCTTGTCGGTCTCATTCAATAGGACACCCCTTAAGAGGTCGGATTCTCCGTAATAGGCTGGAAAAAATGTGAAACCGACACTTTGCGGTCTAGTCGGCGGCAGGAACGGTGCCGCGCAGCTTCGGCGCGGGTTTTTCGAAATTCAGCACGCTGGTCACAAACTGGCTGAGCGTTCCACCCAGATGTCCTAGTACGCGCTGCTTCAGCGAACTGTAGTCCTGCGTTCCGCAGAACAGATCGCTGAGCAATTGCCGGAACACTGCGTTGCGCTGCAGGAACTGCACCATGCGTGTCGTAACCGAGCAGCCCAGGAACGACCCCCGATAAAAACGCCGCACAATCCGCGCCGCAAATTCCAGTTCCAGCGAAAACGAAGCACGCACCCGCGAAGGATACAATTCCGGGCAACCCTCCGCGATCGACTGCCCCAGCAATTCGCCCGAGCGCAGCGCGTAAAACAATCCCTCGCCCGTCAACGGATCCACCCACGCCGCCGCATCCCCGCACATCGCCCAATTTTTCCCAATTACCGCGCGGTCCGCCAGCGTGCGCACCTGCGGTGATGGCAGAACGTGGCTGTAGAACTTGGCGTTTTCCGTGGCGAATTTTTCCGCCTCCGCAAACGTGTGCAGGTGCGAACGAAGCTCGCTGCTGGTATGCGAAGCCATGCTCCCGCAAATTCCCAGCGAAATGTGGTCCGCCCGGGGAAACGACCAGATGTAGCCCTCAAACTCCGGCAAAAACTTGATGATGATCTCTTCGGCGGTTTCCGGCACGAAGTAGCCCTGCGTCATCTCCAGTTCATCGGCCGATAGCGCCCGCGTGCCCGGCAGCATCTGGTTCCGCGCACCCGAAGCCAAAACAATAAAATCCACCGTTTGCCACTCGCCCTCAACGCAATACCGCGGCCTCTCGGTCGTCGTGTCGATTTGCTGCACGCGGCGCTGGTGCACTTCGCAGCCCGCCTCTCGCGCCCGGTCCAACAGCAAGCCGTTCAGAACACGCCGCGAATAAATCACGATCGGATGTTTCAGGTCGAGTTTCGCGCGCTGATTTTCCGCGCTGATAATCTCCACGTGACGCACCAGTTTTTTCGGCTGCGGATTGTCCAGCAGGAAAGGGAAGTGCTGTGTGGCTTTATACGTCAGCCCGCCGCCACAAGGTTTTTCCCAGGCCAACCGCTCGTCAAAAATATTTACGGAATGCCCCGCGCGAGCAAGTTGTTCCCCGCACATGGCGCCCGATGGTCCGCCACCGATGATGACAATCTCAGCCATTGGTTCGTTCTAGGTGAACTATGTTCGCTTCTCCGGCACAGGCGGGGACAGGGCACTGGGCGGCCGGCCGCTCCTAGGACACAGGAAAGAGCACCAGACTGAAGCCCGCTAAAAGTATAGCACCGAAGATTGCGGCGGCTGTGGGGGAAGCGGTGCGCTGGCGTACCAATCGTGCACCCAGCCGCATGAACAGAAAAAACAGCGCAAAGTAGGGCATCAACAGGACCACCAGGATCTGCCCGCTGTGCAGCACAAAGGTGCCGAACACCATCACCAGCCACGCCAGCAGAATCGCCAGGTAATCGATGCCTAGCCGTTTGCGCGGTTCACTGACCGGACCGAGCAGGATTTCCAGCGCGTACAAGAAGAGAAACGCCGCGAGGAAAAACAGCGGAAAGCGTTCCCATCTCTGTAAGGTGAGCCAAGCGCTTGTCACCGTAAGATCGAACCATCCCGTGACCAGCAGATGCAGGATAAACGCACCCGCGGCTGCCCCCAGCAATACGCCAGGTTTTGCCGCGAACTTCCGGGACGCCAGTTTGGGATGCAGCAACAAGAGACCGAGGCCCGTCAGCAGGAAAAAACTGGCCAGATAATCGCCCTCAAACAATCGCAGTACACGAAGCGGGACAAAGTAGCGAAGCACAAAAATCGCCATAAACGAAACCAGCACAGTCTCGGCCAGAAATCGCAGCGTCCCGGGAACTTGCGAATCGCCCGCAGCCTCTTCGGGTGCCACCGTTGCCAATTCCCGCAGAAACGGCCCCGAAAGCAGCAGAATTCCCACAAATCCAAGCACTCCGCCGCCGAGATAAATCAAACTCGGAAGCTGCGCCGGATTTGGCATATTCAGCGCCCGTGCGGCCCACGCCTGCGACAGTTTCGCCGCGCCCGGAGAAAACAACACGCTCACATGCGATTGCCCCGGCAGCGCATGAAACTGAATCGTCGGGTCGGTATTTACAGCCACCAGATCTTCGGCGTTGGCCGCCAATCCCTTCGGCTCAAATTGCCCTGCGGTGATCAGCGTGTTCGGCAACAAGGCGGGCGGATTCTGGAACAACAATTTCTCCGGCGTCACGCCGTGCGCGACTTTCATCGGCGCAGGCGAAAAGGCAATCACTGCCGCGGGCCGGAATTCCGGAGCAAGCCGCAGCGAGATCGCCCCTCCCATCGAATGCCCGGCCAGAATCGTGTGATCCGGCACAATCAGCCCGCGGGCCGAAAGTCCGCGGAGCAAAGAGCGTCCACAATCCTCGGCCTTCTCCGCGGTAAATGGACCTGAAGTGCGGCCGTGCCCGGGAAGATCCGGCACGTACACCGTCAAACCCAACTCCGCAAAGCTCCGCGCCAGATATCGCATGATGTACTTGTTCGCCGCCAGCCCGTGAAACAGCACCACGGCGCCTGTGTTCACCTGGGCGGGGATATCGCGCTTCTGAATGATCGTCATGTCCACGCGGCAAGCGCCCGCCACCGCGTTCACGCGCTTTTCCGTGTAGCCCCGCGCACCCGCGTAAGTCCAGAGCGCACCTACAATTAGGAACGCAACGCCAGTAAGTGCTTGCCACACCGGTCTGCGGTTCATGCGCCGCGCCCGCCGCTCCAGCGGCCTTCCCGGGCGGCATGATAGAATTGAATTTCACACGGATTCACGTTTACGCCGTCACAAGCGAGCATGGAGAACCTTTGCACCCCGCGGTTTTGACTCTCGAACAACTCATTCTGCGGTTTGGCCCAGGGAAACGCAACGGGCGGCGCGTGGTCTTCACCAACGGATGTTTCGATCTTTTGCATCCCGGCCACATCCAATTGCTGGAAGCGGCCCGCGCCATGGGCGATGCGCTGGTTGTCGGCCTGAATAGCGACGACAGCGTCCGTACGTTGAAGGGCGCGGGGCGTCCCGTGATTCCCGAACAGGAACGCGCGGAGATTCTAGCGAACTTCGAATGCGTCGATGCGGTAGTCGTCTTCGATGAACTGACGCCGCAAAAAACCGTAGCCGCGCTGTTGCCCGATATTCTGGTGAAAGGCGGCGACTGGCCAGGTAACCAGATCGTTGGACGCGAAGAAGTGGAAGCAGCCGGGGGAAAAGTAGTCCTGATTGACGTAGTCGAGGGCTATTCGACAACCGAAATCCTGCGCCGTATCCAGTCTATGTAGTGGCCGAACTTTAGATCAGCCACGAAGTGTCCAACCGCTTACGGCGAACGATGACGCGCTAGGAAAAAGTTTTGCAAGCAGCATGATACTGCCCGCAGTTAGAGAACGATTGGATCGATTGCTGCGCCACCCCTCCCTGGATGGCGCGCTGGGAGAACTACGCGCGGGCGCAGACCTCGTCGGCCTCTCCGGCCTGCAGGATGTGGCGAAAGCCCTCGCCGCGGCCTATTTCACGCACGAACTCCGCCGCCCCGCATTCTTCCTCACGGAGAGCAATCGGCGCGCCGAAGATCTCGCCGAAAGCGTCCGCTTCTTTAGCCAGATTTTTCCCGGAGCCACCGGCGGCATCGCCGTCCTGCCCGCCTTCGACAATCTGCCCTGGGATTCGCAAGCTCCACACGCCGACATTCTGGAACGCCGCGCCGCCACTCTCTACCGCCTGGCGAACGGCGAAGTTTCCCTGGTTATCGCACCGATGGCCGCCGCGCTCTGGCGCTACCAGGACCCCTACGTTTACCTGACGCTCTCGCAAATCCTCGCCAAAGATTCCGAAGTCTCTCACGAAGCCCTCATCAAGCATCTCGGCAGCATCGGCTACGCCCGCACGGAAATGGTGGACCTCCCCGGCCAATTCGCGGTGCGCGGCGGCATCATCGACGTTTTTTCTCCCGAAGCCCTCCGCCCCGTTCGCATCGAACTCCTGGGCGATACGGTTGAATCCGTGCGCGAATTCGATCCCCGCACCCAGCGATCGGTCGCTCCTGTCAACAAAACCACCATCCTGCCGCTCGCTGAATGGAGCGTTCCCGCGCCCGGCAGCCGCGAAGCCGAAGAGTGGGAGCCGGGCCGCTGGATGGGCGCAACATCGGAAGCGGGCGGCAGCGCGCTCTTTGAACTTGCGGAAAGTTCGTTGAAGCCGGTTGTCTTTTTGGATGAGCCGCTGGCACTCCGCGAAGCCGCGAAAAAATTGCGCGAAGCGGCCACCGAAAATTACGAACGCCACGGCCACGCCAATTCGCCCGAAGTCCCGCACTATTTCTGGAGTGAACCGGACTGGGAGCGCGCGCTGGTGAAAACTTCGCGCGTCGAAGTCGAGCAACTCAATCTCGCGCAGAACGGTGGGCAGCGCTTCGAGCTCAGCTCGCGGCCCAGCACTCGTTTCCACGGCGATGTTGTCGCTTGCGTCGGTGACGTGAAGTCTCAACTCGCTTCCGGCGGCACCGTCTATCTGACGGCCGCGAGCCTCGGCGAACTCGAGCGCTACGCCGACATCTGCCGCGAATACGAAGTGCCCTACGTGCTTGGCGAAACCGAAGAAGCTGCGGCGGGCTTCACAGCCGAAAGCGCCACGGAAAGCGCGGCGCTCGTGCTTGTCCGCGCGCCGTTCGCACAGGGAGTTTCCTTTCCCGAAGCGAAGGTCACGATTTACGGCAACGCCGACCTCTTCGACGTCACGCCGTCCGTCGAACGCCCCAGCCGCAAAATCCGCACCAGCGGCTTCTTCGCCGATTTCGCCGAGCTGAAGCCCGGCGATTACGTGGTCCACGTGGATCACGGCATCGGCCAGTTCGAGGGCCTGCGATTAATCGAATCCGAAGGCCGCCGCGGCGAATTCATGCTGCTGCGCTATTCCGACGACGCCCGCCTCTACGTTCCGCTCGAACGAATGGACCTGGTGCAAAGCTATCGCGTGGTCGAAGGCACCGAGCCCACTCTCGACAAACTGGGTGGCACGGCTTGGGCCACTCGCAAAACCCGGGTCCGGAAATCCCTTGAGGATATGGCTGACCAGTTGCTAGCTCTCTATGCGGAACGCAAAACCGCCGAAGGCTTCGCGTTTTCTCCCGACGGCGCCTGGCAGCGCGAATTTGAAGACGCTTTCGAGTTCGAAGAAACCGCCGACCAGCGCACCGCCATCGCCGACATCAAAAAAGATCTGGAAAAAGCAACGCCGATGGATCGCCTGCTCTGCGGCGACGTCGGCTACGGCAAAACAGAAGTGGCCATGCGCGCCGCGTTCAAAGCCGTCGCCGACGGCAAGCAGATCGCCGTGCTAACACCGACAACCGTGCTCGCCTTTCAACATTTTGAAACCTTCAAGAAACGCTTTGCCGCTTTCCCTACGCGCATCGAAATGCTCAGCCGCTTCCGCACCGCCGCCGAACAGAAAGTAATCCTCGCCGATCTCGAAGCCGGAAAAGTGGACATCGTCATCGGCACGCACCGCCTGCTTTCCAAGGACATAAAATTCCAGGATCTCGGCTTACTTGTTGTGGACGAAGAGCAGCGCTTCGGCGTTGCCCACAAGGAACGCCTGAAAGAGATGCGCAAAAACGTCCACGCGCTGGCTCTTTCCGCGACGCCCATCCCGCGTACCCTGCATATGTCCCTCGTCGGCTTGCGCGACATGTCGCTGATCGAAACGCCTCCGCGCGACCGCCTGGCGATTCAAACCTCCGTCGCGCCCTTCAGCGAAGAACTGGTCCAGCGCGCCATCGAAAATGAGATGGCCCGCGACGGCCAGGTCTACTTCATCCACAACCGCGTCGAATCCATCTACTCGCTTGCCTCGCTGGTCAGCAAGCTTGTACCGAAAGCCCGCGTTGTCGTCGGCCACGGCCAAATGGGCGAAAAAGAGCTGGAAGCGGTGATGCTGAAATTCATCCGCGACGAAGCCGACGTCCTCGTCGCAACCACGATCGTCGAAAACGGCCTCGACATCCCCCGCGCCAACACTATCCTCATCAATCGCGCCGACCGCCTCGGCCTAGCCGAACTCTACCAGCTCCGCGGCCGAGTCGGCCGCTCGCACCACCGCGCGTACGCTTACCTCCTGGTGCCCACCGAAAAAATCCTCTCCGACATCGCCCGCAAACGCCTCGCCGCCATGAAGGAGTTCAGCGAATTGGGCGCCGGCTTCCGCATCGCCGCGCTTGACCTGGAACTCCGAGGCGCCGGCAACCTCCTCGGCCGCCAGCAGCACGGCCACATCGAATCCATCGGCTTCGATCTCTACGTCCAGATGCTCGAAGGCGCTGTCGCCAAGCTTAAGGGCGAAGAGTCCATGCCCGAACTGCGCACCACTCTCAGCCTCGGCATGGACGTCCGCATCCCCCAGGAGTACATCCCCAGCGAAAACCTGCGCCTGCGCACCTACAAGCGTGTGTCCTCTATCGCCACTGAGGCCGAAAAGCAGGATGTGCACAAGGAGCTCGAGGACCGTTTCGGCGCCATGCCCAAATCCGTAGAAAACCTTTTGGAGTACGCCATGCTCAAATCCATCAGCGAGAAGTTGCGCATCGCGTCGGTGGAACGCCAGGGAACGCGGGTCGCGCTCAGGTTCCACCCCGAAACGCAACTCGACCCCGCCGCGGTGGTCAAAGTGGTGCGCTCACGCAAGGGCATCAAGCTGGACCCCAGCGGCGTGCTCTGGATGGAGCTCCAGCGTGGGGAATCCGTTCCCGGGGCTCTCAGAAACGTATTGCTCGGTTTGCAAGGAGGAGGCTAAACTCTTTCCATGGTTAAAATGATGAAGAAGACCGCGTTGCTGGCCGGCTTGCTGTTTGCCCTGCCGCTGCTGGCCCAGAACCCCCCGGCCAACCCACCGCCCCCGGACAATCCGACGGCGCAGAAGCCACCCTCGCTGGAAGCCCCGCAAATGGCCGCGCCGGAGCCGGAAAAGGAACAGCCGAAGAAGCCCGCGGCGCCTCCCGCCAAAACCGCCGCCAAGCCTGTGAAGCCGGCCTTGTCCGGTGAAGGGAAAGTGGTCGAAGAGATAGTCGCCCGCGTGAACAACGAAATTATCACTACCTCCGAACTCCAGAAAGCGCGTTCGGCCGCCGCGGAAGACGCCCAGCAGGAATGCAGCGGGCGTTGCACTCCAGAACAGTTGCAAGTCGCGGTGGAAGACCGCCAGAAATTCGCTTTGCGCGATTTGATCGACCAGTCTCTGCTGGCCCAGCGCGGCAAGGACATGAGCATCAACGTCGAGCCGGAGGTGGTAAAGCAACTCGACCAGATCCGCATCCAGAACAAGCTGGCTGGGCCAGATGACCTGGAAAAGGCGGTCACTAAGGAAGGCCTGAACTGGGACGATTTCAAAGCCAACATCCGCAACAAATTCCTGACCCAGGAAGTGATCCGCCGCGAAGTCGGCTCGCATATCAACATCGGCCGCGACGACGCGATGAAATATTACGAAGAACACAAAAAGGAATTCTTTAAACCGGAGCAGGTGGCGCTGCGGGCGATTGAAATCAGCACCGAAGGCAAGCAGGAAGCCGAGCTTGCCGAATTGAAGAAGAAAGCGGAAGGCCTGCTGCAGCGCATCAAGGACGGCGAAGATTTCGCGACGCTGGCCAAGCGCTTTTCCGACGGCAGCACCGCGCAGCAAGGCGGCTACCTGGGAACGTACAAACGCGGCGAGCTGGCGAAGCAGCTGGAAGACCAGGTCTTCGGGATGAAGAAGAACCAGCTGACCGACGTGATCGAGACCAAGCAGGGCTTCCTGATTTTGCAGGTACTGGAGCGCTACGAAGAGGGCGAGCAGCCTTTTGAAAAAGTGGAACCTGAAATTATGGACCACCTCTACAGCGAGCGGATGGAGCCCGCCTTGCGCGAATACCTGAAGACGCTGCGCGAGCAGAGCTACGTTGTGGTCAAGCCCGGATATCAGGACATGGCCGGCGGCGGCAATTCCGAAATCGAGGAAGTCAGCGCCACGCCCGAAGCTTCGAAAGAGAAGAAGGGACACAAGAAGTATTTGCTGTTCGGAAAGAAAACGACCGGGTAGCCGAGTGAAAAAACTTTTCGTTAAAGATCTCGAGCCTGATCCGTCCATCACCGGATTTTTCCTCGTTCACGAAAAAGAAGTCCGCAACACCGCCGGCGGAAAGCCGTATCTCCGCATGGAACTCGGCGACCGCACCGGCACCGTGGAAGCGCGCATGTGGGACCAGTTCGACGCGCTGGCCCGGGAAGTCAGCCGCGACGATTTCATCAAGGTGCAGGGCCGCGTGGAGCTTTACCGCAACAAGCCGCAGCTCACCCTGCAGCAGTTCCGCGTAGCCAAACCCGAGGAGATCGATCTGGGCGACTTTCTGCCGCACACGCCGTACGACGTGGAAAAGCTTTACGAGCAGGTGTTGGGTTTCATCGAGGGGATGAAAAATCCCTGGCTGAAGAGACTGACTTCGAAAATTCTGACCGACCCCAAGAACGTCGCGCGATTCAAGCGCGCCCCCGCCGCCAAAGTGATGCATCACGCCTACATCGGCGGCCTGATTGAACACGTGGTGGGATTGTGCGGACTGGCGAAACAGATCGCCGCGCACTATTCCGAGCTGGATGAAGATTTGCTTGTAACAGCGGCGCTGCTGCATGACGTCGGCAAGCTGGATGAATTGTGCTACGAGCGCGCGGTCAGCTACACCGCCGAAGGCCAGTTGCTGGGCCACATCACGATGGAACTTGAGACCGTCTCGAAAGAGATGGACGCGATCGAAGGGTTCCCTGAGAAATTAAAGACGGTCGTCCAGCACATTCTGATCAGCCATCACGGCGAATATGAATTCGGCTCGCCGAAACTGCCGATGATTCGCGAGGCGCTGGCGTTTCACTACATGGATGATCTGGACTCGAAAATGGGAGCCGTTCGCGCAGCCCTGGCCATCGATTCCGGCGAACCGGAGTGGTCCGCCTACAGCGGCGCGCTGGGCCGCAAGTTTCTCCGCTTGGACAAATTCCTCAAAGAAGACCCACCCGCAAAAAAGTAATTTTGAGTGCGAGAGCAAAGCTCTCGCTTTTACGGTCCAAATCACCTCTGTAAACGCAAATTGCGAGAAGGACTTTACATCTCAAAAGCGGGAGCTCCGCTCCCGCACTCAATACGCCGCGTCGCTTACTCAGCGCGCGCGATCACCAGCGTCAGATCGTCCGCCTGACTCGCGCCGCTGAACTGCTGAACTTCG
>DATHOY010000090.1:0-14877 GCA_035484435.1 Vulcanimicrobiaceae bacterium
TGAGGTGATACTTGCGGTTCCCGGTGCGTTCCTTGCTTGGATCGTCCAGCGTTACCCACTGGGTGCTGGTGCTGATCGTGTAGATCACCACGCTGCTGCGCTGGGCCATTTCGATGGCTTCCGCGCGGGTGTGCGTCGATAAATTGTCTTCGCCGTCGCTGATCAGGATCATCACGCGGCGGACGACGTCCGGCTGGTCGCCGGGCGGGCGCGGCGGATGGCTCAGCTCCTGTACGCAGGCCTGGTAAATGGCGTCGTAAACGGCGGTGCCGCCGCCGGCACGCGTGCGGAGAATCTGGTCGCGCAATTTGCCCGTGTCCGGCGTGAAGCCTTGGATGACCTGCGGCTCGTCGTCAAAGGTCATCACGAACGCTTCGTCCTTGCCGCGGCGGAGAACGCTGAAGAGAAAATTGTTTGCGGCGTCCTGTTCAAATTTGATGCGGTCGCGAATGCTGTTGGAAGTGTCCAGGAGCATGCCGATGCGCAACGGGAGGTCGGATTGCCGGCTGAAGTAGCGAATCTCCTGCGAAATGTTGTCGTCCAGAACTTTGAAGTCCGGTTTTTCCAGGCTGGGAACAAGCTTGTTGCGGCGGTCGAGAACCGTGAAGAGCACGTCCACCAGGTTCACCGAGACGGGGATCACCGTCTGGCTTTTCTGTATCTCTTCCTGGGAAGCTGGCGGCGGTGTGGCAGGAGGATTCGGCTGCTGAGCCGATACAGAAGCGCTGCTGAAAATCGCAAGAACCAGAGGGAACCCGAGTTGACGGAGTCGCATGTTGAACGATTATAAGAACCCTTTGAGCGCAGCGTCAATCCGCGAAGGGGATTCGCCCGCGGCCGCGGCAAGCTTCGACAAGTAGGCGCGAAGTTCGATTGGCAGCGGCGCCGTCAGTTGAATCGGTTGGCCGGTACGCGGCTGCTGAAAGCCAAGTTTCGCGGCATGCAGAAAATTCCGCCCTAGCGGCGGCAACGAAGTGTCCGCCACCTGTAACTGGCTGGAAGCTCCATAAAGCGTGTCGCCCACGACGGGATGCCGCAGTGCGGAAAAGTGGACCCGGATCTGGTGCGTGCGCCCGGTGTGTAAGTGCACTTCCACCAGCGTGGTGGAATCAATTCGCGCCAACGCACGCCAATCGGTGCGCGCCTGCCGGGCGTTGGGGAGCGAGGCTGCGCGCCTTGCCGTCATGCGGTTCCGGCGAACGGGATCGCGCGCGATGGGGAGTTCGATCCTGCCGCCGTCCTCCGGAAGCGCGCCATGCAGCAGCGCCAGGTATGTTTTTTGAACCTTGCGTTCGCGAAAAGCGTCGGCCAGCTTTGCATGGGCGAAATCATTTTTGGCGACGAGCAAAATTCCCGAGGTTTCCTTGTCGATGCGATGTACAATGCCCGGCCGCAGCGGATCGCCGCCCTGCGAAAGCGCTTGTCCGCGTCCCAGCAGCGCGTTCACCAGGGTTCCGCGCGAATTCCCCGCTCCGGCGTGTACGGTCATTCCCGCGGCTTTGTCCACCGCGATCAGGTCGTCGTCTTCATAGAGAATGTCGAGCGGGATGTGCTCGGCCTCTGCTCTCATCGCGGGACGGGGTGTTGGAGTCACCTCCACAACGTCGGCGGAGCGGACCTTTTGTGAATCTTTCGCAGGTTTTCCGTTCAGGGTCACCAGCCCCCCTTCGATCAATTCCTGGACGCGAGTCCGCGAGATTTCCCGGCTGTGCACCGAGACGAAGCGATCCAGGCGCTGGCCGGCGGCTTCTGGAGGCACTACAAATTTAAGGGGGGGTATGGTCATCAAACGAAGAGTGTACAACTCAATGGGGCCAACGTGGTGCATCTGAAGCTCACCCCTTCAGGGGTAAGGCATTTCCCAAGCCTTGGCAAGGTTTCGGCGTCGCAATGAAAAGCCTCAGGCCTGAAGGCCTGAGCTACAGGGTTGGGCAGGGCCTGGCTGGGATCAGGACCGCTTCTTCGGCGAATTGAAGATAACGTCATAAAGCAACAGGAGCGCTCCGATGGTTACTCCGGCGTCGGCAACATTGAATGTGGGCCAGGGGTTGAACAGGGAAAATGGCAAGAAGCGCACCCAGACTTCCAGGAAATCGGTCACCGCGCCGTGGACGATTCGATCGGTGAGATTGCCGGCCGCGCCGCCCAGCAAGAGGGCTAGGCCGGCGGCGTTCATGGCGGTTGTTTCTCGCCCCGCCACCAGGAGCCACGCAATCAGACAGATGATCAGCGTGGAGCCCACGATCAGGATCACGCGGGTGAACATGCTGGAGCCGTTGGAAAAAAAACTGAAGGCGATGCCCGGATTTTTGGAAAGGATGATGCTGATCCAGTTGGGGATTACGACATAGGGAAAATAGGTTAGCGGACGCGATTCAATCCATGCCTTCGTGGCGCGGTCCAGCAGCACGACAAGCAGGGTCAGCCAAAGCCAGCGGAGCCTTCCAGGAATGATCATGAGTTCACGGAGGCGGAAATCTGGTTACCGAGTTGAGCCGACGGCATCCGCATCCGGACCTCCTGCCTCAATCTCGGCGATTGCTGCGCTGCACCGCTCGCAGATTGTCGGATAACGCGAATTCTCGCCGACATGAATGGAATAGTTCCAGCAACGGTCGCACTTCTTGCCGTCCGCGCGCTGCACGCTTACTTCGAGCCCAGGCACGGCTTCGGACCGGAACTCGCCGGTGCCGGCGCTCATCAACTCCACCTGCGAAACGATGAACAGACCCGGCAACTGCGGCAGAAACTGCTTCAGCTTGGCCTTCAACTCCAGGTCCGCGTTCAGCAACACTTTGGCTTCCAGCCCGGAATTGATCAGTTTCTTTTCATTGCGGGCAACTTCCAGGGCCTTCAGCACTTCACCGCGCACCTTGGCCAGCAACTCCCAAGTATTGGCTTTTTCCGGCGCAAGCGCCGTGCGCAGTTCGGCTTCTTGGGGAAACAGCGCAATGTGCACGCTCGCCGGTTCTCCAGAAGCGCGCGGCAGGAATTTCCAGACTTCCTCCGCGGTGAACACCAGCGTCGGAGCAAGCAGGCGGACCAGCGCGCCGGTGATTTTCCAGACGGCAGTCTGCCCAGAGCGCCGCGACTTGTTGTTTGCGGATTTCGTGTATAGCCGATCCTTCAAAACGTCAAAATAAAACGCGCTCAAATCCACGACGCAGTAGTCGTGAATGGCGTGATACACGCGGTGAAATTCGTAGGCCGCATACCATTCGCGGCATTTTTTCACCAGGTCCGCGGTGCGCTCGAGCATCCAGCGATCCAGATCGTCCAGCTGATCGTTCGACACGGCGTGTTTTGAGGGATCGAAGTCGTTCAGGTTGCCGAGCGCGAAGCGAATCGTGTTGCGGATCTTGCGGTACGCCTCGCTGAGCTGGGTCATCACCCGCTCGCTCATCTTTACGTCGGCTTGATATTCCTGCGAGCCGACCCATAGCCGCAGCAGGTCCGCGCCCCACTTGTCACAAATCTCCGTCGGCAGCACTACGTTCCCGAGGGATTTCGACATGGGCCGGCCTTGCTCGTCCAGCGTCCAGCCGTGCGTTACAACACCGCGATAGGGCGCTTTGTCGCGGATGCCGGTGGCGATCAGCAGCGAACTATGGAACCAGCCGCGATACTGGTCGGGGCCCTCCAGATAAACGTCTGCGGGCCACTCGTTGCCTTTTAGAACGGCGAGGTGCGACGACCCGGAATCGAACCACACATCCAGAATGTCGTTTTCCTTGCGCCACTTTCCCGCGCCGCAGGAGCATTTCGTGCCGACCGGCAACAACTCTTCCGGTGTGTGCTTGTACCAGGCGTCGGCGCCTTCTTTTTCAAACCACTTCACGACGTTTCGCAGCGCGGCAAAATCGTCCAGCTGCTTGCCGCAGGCTTCGCAGAAAAAGACGATGATGGGCACGCCCCAGAACCGCTGGCGAGAGACGCACCAGTCCGGGCGCTTTTCAATCATTTCGTAGATGCGCTCTTCGCCCCAGCCGGGAATCCACTTCACGCGATGAATTTCTTCCAGGGCTTCCTGGCGCAGAGTTTGCTTCGCGCCGTGGGCGGCCTGATCCATCTTGATGAACCACTGCTCCGTGGCGCGGAAGATCACCGGGTTGTGACAACGCCAGCAGTGCGGGTAGCTATGCTTGTAAGCGTGGTGCCCCAGCAACGCGCCGCGATCGCCGAGCAACTTCACGATGATGGGATTGGCAGCGAAAACATCTTTGCCTTTGTATTCGGGCAAGCCTTCCGTGTAGACGCCCTTGTCGTCGAGCGGCGCGTAAACCTCCAGGCCATATTTTTGCCCGGAGTTAAAGTCGTCCGCGCCATGCCCTGGAGCCGTGTGCACGATGCCGCTGCCCTGATCCAGGGTGACGTAGTCCGCGAGCAAGCCGGGCACCTGAATCGACAAGAATGGATGCTGAAATTTCATCCCTTCGAAATCGCGGCCCTTGAAACGCGCCAACTCATCGGCCTGCTTGATCCCGCAATCCGCTTGCAGCGCCGTGACGCGATCCGCGGCCAGCAAAAGCTTTCCCTTTTCCGTGGCGATTACCACGTATTCGTAGTCCGGGTGAAACGCCAACCCGCGGTTGTGGGGAATCGTCCATGGGGTGGTGGTCCAGATCACGGCGGAAACATCGGCGCTAATTTTCGTGGCTTCGCCTTTTCCACCGCCAACCACTTTGAACGTCACCCAGACCGACGGGCTGGTGTGATCTTCATATTCCACTTCCGCTTCGGCCAGCGCCGTGTTGTCGTAAATGCACCAGTACACCGGCTTGCGCCCGCGGTAGACGTAGCCCTTTTCCATGAACTCCAGGAACGCGCCGGCGATGGTGGCTTCGTACTGATGGCTCATCGTCAGGTAGGGATCGTTCCAGCGGCCGAACACACCCAGGCGCTTGAAATCGCGCTTGTGCTGCTCGACGTAGCGTGTCGCATATTCGCGGCACATCTGGCGGAATTCCGGCGGCGAAACCTTTCCCTTTCCGCCCAACTGCTTTTCCACCTGGGTTTCGATGGGCAGGCCGTGGCAATCCCATCCCGGCACGTACGGCGCGCGATGCCCGGCCATGCTTTTGGACTTTACGATCATGTCCTTCAAAATTTTGTTCAGGCCGGTGCCCAGGTGAATTGTGCCCGTTGGGTATGGGGGGCCGTCATGCAGGACGAATAAAGGTTTGTCCGCGCGCGCAGCCAGAATCTGCTCGTAGAGATTCGCCGCTTGCCAGGCTTCCAGTTGCTTCGGCTCGTTCTGCGGCAAGCTGGCCTTCATGGCAAAATCGGTCTTGGGCAGGTTCAGCGTCTTTTTCAGTTCCAATGGTTCGGTCATGGATTCGGTCAACGAATGTCCCTTCTAATCCGCTACTTCCAGTGTATCTGGATGGTCAACAGGCAGCGTTGCGAAAGCGGGAAACTTTGGAAAGCAAAGTAACTACGTATGTTACAATAGTTGGCGAAGATGTGTAAGCCGAGGGGTCGCGCAACCTTTCCCAGCCGGCGCGAATCATAACGGCTAAGGTAAACCTTATGGCGTGGAGTCGCGTCTACCTTACTTGAGGGGACAACGGTGCCGGGTATTATCAACCTACTGCCAGATGATCTGAGCAAGCCAAAGCGCTCCGGGCCCGAGGAAGTAATTCCTGTGGACAAGAGCGCTCTGCCGGATTTCGGCGCCCCGGCGCACCTGATGCCGAATGATTTTTGGTCGAACCTGAAGCAGTTCCTGACGGAGCGGCCGGTCAAGATTGTCGAACGCAGCGACGTTCCCTTTACGAAAAATTCGTTCGGTTCCGGCCTCAGCGAGAATCTGAAATTTTTCATGTATGGGCCGAAGGCCCGCAAAGGCCCCGTAGATAAGCGCCTGGAAGTTGACTGGGGCGGCAATTTCGGCGGGTTCATGGGGCAGTTGAAGGAATTTTTCTCCCCCACGCGGGCGGTGATGCCCGCGGGAATCAAGCCGATCAAGGTAAAAGAGATCTGGTCCAAGGACGAGAATTTCGGGTGGACCCAGGCGATCGCCCTCGTCGTGCACGCTTGCATCATCGCGCTGCTCATCGTTCCCTTCCTTACCAACATGCTACCCACCACCACCCAGGCGAAGAACAAGCTGGATGTGACGCCGCTCGATATTTCGCCATACATGGCTAAACTGCCCGCTGGAGCCAAGACGGCAGGCGGTGGCGGTGGAGCGAATGACCACACGAATACTCCGGTGAACAAAGGCAGGCCGCCGCGGTTCACCCCGACGCAGTTCGCGGCTCCGACATTGCACCCGAATCCGCAGCCGAAGCTTCCGATGGAAGCGACGCTGCTTGGACCGCCGGACCTGAAGATTGCATCCAGTATTACGACTCTTGGCGATCCTCTGGCAGCCGGTCCGGGCGATTCGCTCGGGCATGGGAACGGCACGGGCATAGGTTCCGGCACGGGTGGGGGCTTAGGTCCCGGAGAAGGCGGCGGTACCGGCGGCGGCGTGTTTCGCGCGGGAGTGAACGGTGTGGGACTGCCGACTTGCTTCTACATGCCCAACCCGCCCTATTCGGACGAAGCACGTAAAGCAAAATATTCCGGCGTGGTGCTGGTTGAAGCGGTGATCACCGTGGATGGCCGCGTTACGAATCCTCGCGTGATCAAGAGCCCGGGCCTTGGCCTGGATGAGTCGACCACCAACACGATGCGTACGTGGCGCTGCAAGCCGGTGACTGGGCCGAACGGGAAGCCCGTTCCGGTGCTTGTGCCCTTTGAAGTCACCTTCCGGCTGTACTAAGTACACTTAGCCCTCAGGGCGGGCTTAGATTAGTTCCTCCTCATTGCTTGTCATTCCTTGCTTTCACTGGCAACCAAAGGCATCAATCTGCGTTCTCAATTGCAAACTGAATGGTCGCGGGCTCACACCTAGGCCGTACGCCATTCCCTCAGGAGGAGCTGCCCTGTGCCCTTCTCGTTGCCGCAATTCAATTCGCAAAATTCTGAAGATTCTTATTCCTGGCGACGCCGCGTTCTGGAGAATCTTCGTGTTGCCTTTTCGATTCCACACCCGCGTCTGCAAGCGGTAAGCCACGCCCCGGCGGCGTTTTCGAGCGTTGAAACTTCTGCGCGATATGGTTCCGCGCAGACTATCTCGGCGATCGCTCACGTCGCGACTCTTGCCGTGCTGTTTTTTCTGCTGACCTCCACCAACCATAGAGTGGTCGGGCTCCCGCCGATTCTGCTTGGAGGTTCTAGCCACCCCCTTCGATTCTTTCCACCGCCTGAACTAAAAACCGGAGTTCCCTCTCTTGGTGCTGCTGGCCACGGCAGCAACACGGAATCCCAACCTGCGCGTGCCGGGAATCTGGCACCTTTGTCTTCCATGCCCCTTGTTCCGCCGCGATTGCCTCATTCCGAACGGATAGATTTGCCTGTCCCGCCCGCTGTGTTCGATGCGAACGCGCCCTCCTCCGTTCAAGTTGTCACGGGACTGGGCCTGCCGTGGGCCAACAAGGACACAAACTCCGCCGGGGCGGACGGTGGCCATGGAATCGGGGACCGCCAAGGCGACAACATGGGCGACGATGACGGCGATAAAGCCGGCGCTGGAGGCCCAGGGAGAAATTTCGCGAACGTCGTTTCCCAGGCCGCTTGCCTGCATTGTCCGGAGCCTCCGTACACCGATGAGGCGCGCAAGGCAAAACTTCAGGGCAATGTGACTCTTCGCGTGCTGATCGGGGCAGACGGGCGAGCCACGCGAATTCAGCTTGTGAAAGGGCTGGGCCTGGGTCTGGACGAGCAGGCATTGCAAGCGGTGCGCTCGTGGCGGTTTGTGCCCGCGAGGGACGCGCGGCGCCAGCCTGTTCCCACCTGGGTGACCATCGAAACGCGATTCCAGCTTTTCTGAGCACTGGGGCGCGTTGTCTCCTTACGACACTTCTGCTGTTGTTTGCCGAAGGCGTGCAGCCTGTTCTGCTACGATGAGGCCATGCGAAACAGACTGTCCCTCTTCGTGTTTTTCTGTACTTTTCTTTCTCTGTGCCAGGCGAGTTTTGGCCAAGGCGCGACCGGCACGCTGGACGTGACCGCGCGCATCGCGCCCACCGGCGCGCGTCCCGAACCAGTGCGGCAGTTCACCTTTTATGTTTTAACGAAAAGCTACGCCGAGATCCTGAAGGAAGCGGCCGCGCAATTCCCGTTGGAAGAGCGCGATATATTCATCAGCAACCTGAAAATCTCTCCCGAGTTGAAAACCTGGATGAAGAAGCACTCGGTTATCGACCTCACCGCTCCCGATGTCGACAAGCTCATCACCCCCGACGACGTTATGGACATTCCGGAATTTTTCGCCGGTTACGAGCGCTCCAACAGCGGCGGCGTCACGAATGGTTTGCCGATGCCCAAATACAAAGAAGCCGACGCGGAAGCCAACCCCACGAAGTACTTCAAGCTGAAACAGGACTATATGTCCGCGACGAAAAAATTCGTGGAATCGCATCCTTCCACGATTTCCGGAATGGAAACGGAGCTAGGCGCGGTGAATCCGAAATACAAATGGGACAAGGCGCTGCAGGAGCACAATCAGAAAGTGGCGCAACTTGCGCCCGAACTTGCACAGACCAAATATCTTGCCGCGAAGGGTGACACCGACCTGGACGGCCACCTGGTTATCAGAGGGCTTGCCGCGGGCAATTATTGGGTGAGTTCTCTTGGGCTGGATGCAGCCGCCGGTGACCGCCGTCTTCTGTGGGACGTCCCTGTAGCCGTGCAATCAGGGCCACCTACGCAACTGATACTTTCCAACCTGAACGGGCAGAACTTCAGCTCAACGCATCCCTGAACTGCGTTATTCTGAAGCCATGGGCAGCCCCATTCTGTGGGTCGGGTTCAATTTATTCGTACTTGTCGCACTGGCCCTTGACCTGGGCGTCTTCCACCGCAAAGCCCATAAAATCAAATTCGGCGAAGCGGCGTTTGCCAGCGCGCTCTGGATTTCTGGGGCGCTGATTTTCGGCGGATGCGTCTGGCATTGGTATGGGGAGCAGCGCGGGCTGGAATATTTCACGGGTTATGTCATCGAAAAAGCTCTCAGTGTCGACAACCTGTTCGTTTTTCTGGTGATCTTCCGCAGCTTCCAGGTGCCCGAAGCGGTGCAGCATCGAGTCCTGGCGTGGGGCATTCTGGGCGCGCTGGTGATGCGCGGCATCATGATCGCCACGGGGGCCGTTCTGGTCGCGCGGTTCCAGTGGATACTTCCGGCGTTCGGCGTTTTTCTGGTTTATACCGGGCTGCACATGCTCTGGAAGCGGGATAAGAATGTTCACTACGAGAAGAATCCCATTTTCCGGTTCGCCAGTTCCCATTTGCGAGTCACCAAGGAATACCGAGGCCAGCAGTTCTTCCTGAAAGAGGGCGGGCAGCTGTTTGCCACGCCGCTGCTTCTGGTTCTTTTGATCGTGGAAATCACCGATGTTACTTTCGCCGTCGATTCCATTCCGGCGATCTTTGGAATTACACGCGATCCGTTCATTGTTTACACTTCGAACGTATTTGCCATCCTCGGACTGCGCGCGCTCTATTTCCTGCTCGCCGATGTCCTCGACTACTTCCACTATCTCGGCATCGGGCTGGCGCTGGTGCTGATGTTCATCGGTGCAAAAATGGTGGCGGACCCGTGGGTGCACATTTCCGTGGTGCTCTCGCTAAGCACCGTCGGGGGGATTCTGCTGCTGGCCATATTAGTTTCCGTACTCACGGGCCCGCCGAGGAAGAAAGAGCCCGGGTCAGGTTAAGATATGCAGTGGTGATTTCGGGTATCGGAGCCTGGTGAAACGATGAACGAGCTATTACAACGCGCGATCGAGGGAATGACTTCCGGGGACGCGGAGGCGCGAGCGGTCTCCGCGACGGAGATTTACAAGACCGGACGCGCCCTCGCCGATCACGCCGCTTATCCGTGGTGGGGCGACGAAGAACTGGCGGCGTTACTCAATGGCAGCGAGCCCAAGATGACCGTCGGGTTGGCCGTTACTCCGGAGCGATTCAAGGAAATCCACGAAGCCACCGGCCTGACGCGTCTTTCGGAAGTGCCTGCGGATCAGGACGCCCTGGAATTCGAACTGCACTTTCCTGGCGGGCTCTCGATGGACATTTTAACCAGCAAAGATCCCACGGCGGGCGGTGCGATCGCGAAATTCCTGCAAAGATTCGGGGAAGGCATTCAGCAGATTGAGTATTTGTGCAAAGACGTGGACCGTGCCACGCAAATCCTGAAGAGCAAATTCAACGTGACTGCGATTTATCCCGAGACTCGCGCCGGCGCCGACGGAACCCGCGTAAATTTCTTTCTGGTCGCCGCCCCCGACGCCGCCAAGGTGCTGATCGAGCTGTACGAACCGGCGCCCCGCCTGGACTGAATCCTACTTAGCAAAGTCTCTGTGCGCTATGTTACGGCGTTTTCTTCGCTTCAGATTTCCCTGGCTGGCCACCCAAAAGCTCCCAAACCCGAATGGTTTCTGCCACGCTCCAAGCCTGCGCAAAACACCCCGTCGCGGGAAATGGCGCATCGCCTCCAAAAATCTCGCTGATGCTGCCCAGCCCCGCGGAGTAGATGCTTCTCCCCAAAGGCTCCAGAAAACTCTGCGCTGCCGTTCGATCTCCGTAAACCTTGTAGTGCGCGAGCGCATACGGCCCCAGCAGCCACGCCCATACGGTCCCCTGGTGGTAAGCCGAATCCCGCTCGCGAGGCCCGCCTGCATAGCGGCCCACGTAGCCGGGCTCTGACGGCCCCAGGCTGCGGATCCCGAACGATGTCAGCAACTCGCGCCCCAGAGTATCCACTACACTCTTGGTCTGTTCCGGAGTAAGCGGGCTGACAGGCAACGACACCGCAAACACCTGGTTCGGGCGGAGCGAAGCATCGGCCCCGCCGCCCGGAACATCAATGACGTCAAAGCAGCAGTTGCGCGCAGGATTCCAGAATTTTTGAAAATTTTTCTCGGCCTTCTGCTTCAACTTCAAGTAACCTTCGCCCGGCCGCGCCAGCCGCCGGCAAAATTCCGCCATCGTGTTCAGGGCGTTGATCCACAGCGCGTTAATTTCCACGGGTTTCCCGATGCGCGGGGTGACAACCCAGTCGCCGATCTTTGCGTCCATCCAGGTGAGCTGCACTTCGGGACTGCCCCCATACAACAAGGCGTCGGCCGGGTCCACCTTGATGTTGTAGCGCGTCCCGGCAACGTGCGCGTCCACGATCGCCGATAGCACGGGGAATAATTTCTTAATCAGAGCCAGATCCTGCGTCGCCTCAAAATATTGCCGCACCGCTTCGAAATACCACATCGCGGCGTCAATCGTGTTGTATTGAGGCATGCCGCCGCGATCCGGAAAATTATTCGGCAACATTCCTCCGTCAACGTACCGAGCGAAGGACTCCAGAATTTTACGCATGATTTCCGGGCGGCCCAGCGGCAAGGCCAGTCCTGGAATCGCAATCATGGTGTCGCGGCCCCAATCGGAAAACCAGGGGTAACCCGCAATCACGCTGAGGCCTTCGGCATCCTCCGACAATGCGCGCTTGACGATAAATTGATCGGCCGCGAGCACCAGTTGCCACAACCAACCCGGTTCGTCCTCGGCTGGCGTCGTCACCGTTTCCGCATGACGCTTCTGCCAGGCCTGGAAAAGTTTCAGATCGTGGTTGGACTGCAAGGTGTGCGCCTGCTCTCCGTCCAACAGCGCGTCTGGCTCCGTCGAAAACACCAGCGTCAATTTTTCCCCGACCGCGAGCCTGCCGCGAAACACCGCGGCAACCAGCCGGTCCTCATGGTCGTCCAGCCCGCGATCGCGTTCGGCGGGCAGGAAAAAATCCTTATACCATTCGTGGCGTGGCTCCAAAGCGGCCGTTACGCTCTTCAAATAAAACGGGATCGCTCCGTCAAACGCAACAACCCGGATGCCGTGCTCCACAGGTTCGATATTCATTTGCCAACCGTCGGCGTGGGTGGTGGCATGAAAATCCCTGTAGCTGACCAGAATTTTCCCTTCGATCTCGATTGGCGAACTCGCTCGGGTCAGCGTGTACTCCACGAATGTGGTGTTCTCTCCTTGCTTCATCCATACGCGCTTTTCGAGCAGCGCGTCTGCCAGCGCGTAGCGCCACACGGGCTTCGTGCCTTCCAGGTGAAGGGATTCGATGTTGAGATAACCTTTGGGGGAGACATCGCCGCTGAGCCAGCGGTTTGTCGCCAGGGGAAAACTCATACCGGCATAGCGAACCGTCTCATCTACTCCAGCGACCAGCAGAGTCCTGTCGGTCGGCGGTTGCAGCGAGGCCATCAGCAGCCCGTGGTAGCGGCGGGTCGAAGTCCCCGCAGCCGTGCCCGACGCAAACCCGCCGAGACCGTTGGTCACCAGCCACTCGCGGCTCTCCGCGATCTGCAGGTCGCCAAGGATTTCTCTTCCAAATTGCACTTCGGCAAGAAGCGACAAGTCTTACTCTCCGCTCTGCTCCAATAATTTTGCGACCAACCCGGTCCAACCGGTCTGGTGGCTGGCACCAAGGCCGGCGCCGTTGTCGCCGTGGAAATACTCGTAGAAAAGAACCAGGTCGCGCCAGTGCGGATCGCTGTTGAACAGCTCTTGCCCACCGGCAAAGGGGCGCTTGCCGTCTTTTCCGCGCACAAAGATGCGTGTGAGGCGTTTGGAAATCTCCTGGGCCACCTGCCACAAATCCTTTTCATCCCGAGAATGCGTCGGGCATTCGATCTTGAAGTCTTCGCCAAAATAGTGGTGATACTTCTGCAAGGATTCGATGAGCAGGTAATTCACGGGAAACCAGATCGGCCCGCGCCAGTTGGAATTCCCGCCGAATACGCCGGTGTTCGATTCCGCCGGCTCGTAATCAACTCTGCTGGTGTGACCGTTCACCTGCACTTCGTAGGGATGATCCTCGTGATAGCGGGAAAGCGCGCGAATGCCGTGGGGCGACAAAAACTCCGTTTCATCCAGCATGCGGCACAAGATCCGCTTCAGCTGTTTGCGACTGGCAAGCGACAGCAGGCGGCGCACACCACGCGCCGACCTCTGCGTCATTTCAATGTGCTCCGGAACGTCCGGATGGTTGTCGATGAACCATTGCATGCGGCGCTTGAACCCCGGAAGGCGGTCCACGATTTCCGGCTCCAGCGTTTCCACGGCAAACAGGGGAATCAGCCCGACCATAGAGCGGATTTTCAGGAAATGCTCATCACCGTTCGGCAGGTGCAAAAGGTCGTAGTAAAAGCCGTCTTCGTTGTCCCACAGCGACTTGCCGCTGGGGCCCATGTCGTTCATGGCGCGCGCGATGTAAACAAAGTGTTCGAAGAACTTGCTGGCCACGTCTTCGTAAGCCTGGTCATCTTTCGCCAGCTCCAAGGCAATCGCCAGCATGTTCAGGCAATACATGCCCATCCAACTGGTGCCGTCGGACTGCTCCAGGTGTCCCCCGGTCGGCAGCGGGGCCGAGCGGTCAAAGACTCCAATGTTGTCGAGCCCCAGAAATCCGCCCTGAAAAATGTTGTGGCCGTCGGGGTCCTTGCGATTTACCCACCAGGTGAAATTCAAAAGCAGTTTGTGAAACACTTTTTCCAGGAAACTGCGGTCGGCCACGCCGCGGACGCGTCGCTCGATCTTGTAGACGCGCCAGGCCGCCCAGGCATGCACGGGAGGATTCACGTCGCCGAACGCCCACTCATACGCAGGCAACTGCCCGTTCGGGTGCATGTACCACTCGCGCAGCAAGAGCAAGAGCTGGTCCTTGGCGTAATCCGGATCGACAATCGCCAATGGAATGCAGTGAAACGCCAAGTCCCACGCGGCATACCACGGGTATTCCCACTTGTCTGGCATCGAAATGATGTCGTCGTTGTAGAGGTGCGTCCAATCCTTGTTGCGCCCGTGTAAGCGCTCCAGTGGAGGCTCCGGCCCCGCCGGATCTCCTTCCAGCCACGTATACACGTCGTAGTGATAGAACTGCTTGCTCCAAAGCATGCCTGAATACGCCTGCCGCATCACCTGATGCGCATCGTCGGACATGCCCTTTGGAATTCGCGATTCGTAGAATTCCGTTGCTTCCTTTTGCCGGTCGGCAAAGACTGCATCAAAGCCGGCCCCAAAATCATTCGTTCCCGGCACGCCCGCCGCGCGTTCATGGTGGCCCGGTCCGGAAATCGTGCCGACCATGGGCGAATCGGGATCCATGCCGCCAAGCGGGTTGAGGTCCGTCAGCCGGAGCTTCAGCGTAGCGGACTCCCCCGGCCCAAGATGCAGCGCGTAGTGCGCCGCCATCTTTGTGCCGGTGTGCTCTGGGTTTACCGCTCCCTTGTTGCCGCGGATCAGATAGGAATGGAAGGCGTCTTTCACATAGGGCGTACGGCTGCGGAATTTGAAAATCTCTTCGTAGTTTGTTTCGTTTTCGGTGAACAGCAATTCCGGGGTTCCCGCCGCCAGCAACCAGCGCTTGCCGTACTGCCAGTGCTGCAGCTCTGAGCACAAAGAACCCGGCGTATCGGGAGCCCGCCTGGCCACCGGGCGGCGCAAATCCTTGCCCCACGACCAGGTATTGCGATACCAGAGCGTCGGCAACAGATGCAGCGGCGCGGCGTCCGGCCCGCGATTGAACGCGGTGATTTTGATGAGGATGTCCTCGACGTCGGCCTTCGCGTATTCCACGAATACATCGAAATAGCGGTTCTCGTGAAACACACCAGTATCGAGCAACTCAAACTCCGGATTCGTTCGGCCGCGCTTTCCGTTCTCTTCAACCAGCCAGCGGTAGGGGAATTCCGCCTGGGGATACTTGTAAAGCATCCGCATGTAACTGTGGGTTGGGGTGGAATCCAGATAGAAATAGCACTCCTTGACGTC
>DATHOY010000091.1:0-18945 GCA_035484435.1 Vulcanimicrobiaceae bacterium
CCTGTTACAAGCGCATGTACCCGCCGGCGAGCCTTCCGCGAGTATGGAACTTGCCGAGCACGTGCTCCAGCAGAACTCCGCGGTCGTCTGGAATCCCGCCGCGGCTGCCTCCAGCGACATCGGTGCGCGCAGCCTCATCGGTATGCAAACCACCTGCGCAATGTACGCCCCACTGTCCTGGCAGAACGAACGGCTGGGAGTTCTCTGCGTGGACACGCGCCGGGCCGGAACCGCCTTCAGCTCCGACGACCTGCGGCTGTTCATCGCCATCGCCCATCACGTTGCCCTCTCCATCTATTCCCAGCGGCTGACCCGCGATCTGCAGGCTCAGAATCAGCTCCTGCAACGATTGTTGACGCATTTCTCGCCCAAGGTTCGCCAGCGTTTGCTGGAGCGCGCCGGAAAGGGCCGGCTCACGCTCGGCGGCGAGCGCTCCGAAGTAAGCATCCTCTTTTCCGACATCCGCGGCTTCACCCGCATGAGCGCCACCATGGAACCCGACGACGTGGTGGACATGTTGAACGCCTACTTCGCCGCTTTGGTGGAAGCCATCTTCCGTTGCGAAGGCACCGTGGACAAATTCATTGGCGACGCGATTCTGGCGGTCTTCGGCAGTCCGGACCCCGACCCCGAACATCACCGGCAAGCGCTTCACGCGGCCCTGGCCATGCAGGAAGCCGTACAGAAGCTGAACGCCGCGCGCAAGGAACGCAACCAGCCGACCTGTGAGATAGGAATCGGCGTCCATTCCGGCGATGTGCTCCACGGTTTCGTCGGCACGCAGGAGCGGCTGGAATTTACAGTCGTGGGCGACGCCGTGAACCGCGCCTCGCGCTTCTGCGCCGCGGCGGGCGCCAACGAAATAATCCTCAGTTCGGAGTTCCTGAAGCACGTCTGGCGCGAAGTGGAAGTGGAATCACGCGACGTCCCCACAAAACACGAAGGCACCTGGGCCGCCTTCCGGGTGCTAAAAACTAAACTGCCCCGATGAATCAGGCGCCGGGCGTTTCAACCGCCTTGCGTGCAAGTAGCAGGTAACCGTGCTGCTTCGCTTCCTCGGCGACGGCTTTCAATTCGGCTTTTCGAGCGGGCCCCGCCAAGGCCACAGCCCGGGCCAATTTCGCTTCCAGTGCAATCTGCACGGATCCTGATTTTCTCATTTCGGTTTCGTTCTTTTTTAGCTCCGAAATGGCGGTGTCCGATGGCTTTAGGGTATTTTCTACAACCGCCCGCTGAATCGAAAAAGTGGCGCGGAGGAAAGGGTCCTGCACGTCCTTAATGTGTTCCTTGGCTTTCAGAATCTGATCTTCCGCTTCCTTGTTACGGCGCATCCCGAGCAGAGCTTGCGCCAGAACGCAGCGGGCCAGGACTTCGCCGTTCGCGTCCTTCGCCGCCAGAAAAGTATTCAGCGCTTCCTGAATCATTTTCTCCGCAGTGGCAAAATCCCGTTTCTCCACATTCAGGATCGCCAGCGAGATTTGCGTGGCGGCTACGTCTCCCTGCGATTGAAGCTGCTGCTGGGTGCGCAGAGCTTGCTGATAATATTTTTCAGCGCCTGACAAATCGTCGCTGGCGAGCAGAACGTTTGCCAGGACCTGCTCCGTCCGAGCCTCTCCGTCTTTATCCTTGGTTTCCACCATCAATTCCAGCGACCGCTCACAACTCTTGCGGGCTTCCGCAACTTCGCCCGTCTGCAGTTGCGTATCACAAAGATTGTTCAGCGCCAGAGCAAGTTTTCCCTTGTCGCCGACGCGATTCGCCCCGTCGATTACTTCGTGGAGCAGGCGCACTTCCTCCAGCAAATTGCCGAGAGCGCCGATGATGACGGCCCGGTTTTGCTGCGCCAGCAGCAAATCATCGTTAATCCCGGTGCGTTCGGTAGAAACCTGGATGCTCTTCTCGTACCATTCCCGGGCTTGGACAAGATTATTCTTCCCGTATTGGATGTTGCCGAGATTCAGCAATGCACCCGCCTGATCCCGTTTGTCCCCGATGCGGATTGCGATGGCGAGGGCCTCCTGGTAGAGAGGCTCCGCCTTATCCAGGTCGCCGCGCAGATAGTAGCCGTTGGCGACCGAGTTCTTGGCACGCGCAGTGCCCAGGTCATCCCCCTGATTCTGATTAAGTTGCACGGCGTCTGCACAAACGTTTGGCGCTTGCTCGACGTTCCCGAGGTCCAGCATCGCCAGGCACTGGGCAATTTCCGCGCGGGCCTGCAGAAGGCCGCCGCCGAGGGACTTCGCAATGGCCACCGCGGAGGTCGCCGCCTGCAACCGCTCCGCATTGTTGCCTAATTTTGCCTGCACCTCGGCAAGCTGCAGATCGCGTTCCCCCTTTGCAAAATCGGAGAGTTTCTTGCCTTCCATTTTTTTCAGGGTTGTCTCGGCCGCCTGGTAATTTCCGGCCGAGGTCTCGCTCTTGGCAAGCAAAAGCGCGTACTGATAATTTTCGGGGCTCACAGTCCAGAGGGAGTCATAAATCTTTGCCGCCTGATCCCATTGTCCGGAGTATCCGGAATAGCGAGCCTGAATAAGCGCCCTTTTTTCGTTGGAAAGTTCATTGGATTGCTCGGCCGCCTTCTTGGCCTCTTCGCGCGCCTTAAGTTCGAAGCCAAGTTCCCACCACGCTTGCGCCAGGGCGCTCCGGATCTCGCCGTTGTTGGGATCCGCCTGCACGGCGGCGAGAAAAGAATCCTTGGCTTTTGCATATTCGAAATTCTGCAGCTCGTTGATCCCCGCCGTGTACGCCTGCGAAGCCTCCTGGTTCGCGGGGAGCGCGCGATCGGTCCCGCGCTTTTCCTCCGGCGAGAGCGAGACTCCCAGTTTTTCCCGGACATCTTCCGCGGCGCCGGGAATTACATCGGTGAGTTCCGACTCCGTCAGATTCTTTGTGATACTCCCCTGGCTCTTGCCGGTCTTCGCGTCCACCAGGCGGATGTTCCACAGGATTTTGCGGCTGCCCGGCTGCCCAATCACCATGTAGGTCCCGTAGATTACGTACTTACACCCGAATTTATGGAGTTTGGAAAGAAACTCTGGCGCGGGCTCCTCGGGCATCTCACTTGGCTTTTGTGGTCTCCATGAATTGGCCATGCTTTGGGGACTCATATAGCGGATGGGCTTCACATCCAGGGTCGTACCCAGGTTGGTGCGAAATTGGTCGCCCCACTCATCCACGCTGGAATCGCCGGAAATATTCTTAAACCCAAGCACCGTGACGGACGGGGTCTCCCTCCATGGGAGCAGATTGGGAAACTCAATACCTATGAAAACACCGACCAGCGCGATGAGGACAAATGCTCCGGCCGCAACGAGTGCTCGTGCTAATCTCCCGCGCCTGGACGGTATCGAGGGTTGAATCTCTCCCGCCAGAGATTTTTCGATTTCGGTCACTTCCGTGAAGCGATCCGCTGGCGCGATTTGCATGCACTTCTGAATTGTGCGGGACCACACAGGATCCAAATCCGCTTGCAGGGACTTGGCGGAAGGCGGGGGAGTTTCGAGACGCAAGAACGCAACTTCCCGCCAATTGCGTCCTTCAAAGGGCAGGCGCCCGGTGACCATTTCGAACATCACAACGCCCAGCGAGTAGATGTCCGTAGCAGGAGTGATTTCTTTTCCGGTGACCTGCTCTGGCGCCATGAATGCCGGCGTGCCGAGCATTTCGCCCGTGCGCGTGAGGGCGAATTCGCCGGCATCGAGCGAGTGGGCAAGTCCAAAATCGCTGACCACAACACGCAGAGAACCGGAGCCTGAACCGCCGGGCACAAGCATTACGTTGTTGGTCTTGAAGTCGCGATGGACGACACCCGCCTGATGGGCCGCCTCAAGTCCCGAGACCATCTGCTTGACCAGCGGCAGTGCTTCCGATGTACTCAGTTTTCCTTTTTCCTTCAGGAGTTGATCGAGGGTTTGGCCGGCGAGAAACTCCATGCTGATCACCAGCAGGTCAGATTCGCCGTCTTTTGTTCCTTCGTGCCGGAACAAATCATATGTCCGGCAGACATTGGGATGGGTGACTCGCTTGGCCACCACAATTTCCTGACGAAAACGTTCGAGTGCGTTTGCGTCCGTCAGAAACGCGGAACGCACCGTCTTCAGCGCGACTTTTTGTTTCAGCTCGATGTCCAGGGCTTCGTACACTTCGCCCATGCCGCCCTGCGCGATGAATCTTAGAATCTTGAACCGCTTGGCCACGGTGTCGCCCGGGGAAAAGTTGGAGTGCGCAGCCTGCGGGACAGGCCCTGCTGACGGGCCGCGATCGGGCGAACTGATGGCAGGAGGAGGGGTTTCGGCGCGCGTCTCCAGCGTATCCTGGCTGCGATCGTTCTCGGGCGGCTTGAACGGAGGCTGATCCATTGTTTTAAGGAGCGCTTGGTTGCGGCGATTATGCCACAAGCCCGAAGCGCCCAGCGGGTCTCACTTGGAGAGCCAAAAGGGAGAGGAGTTTGCGCGGCCACAGGTGGCCGAAGCGAACTGAAAAAGACTCCCGATTGGGCGTAAATTTGCACGGTTTTACTGGTATTTGGACGGAATTGTGCAGACTTTTTCCCGTATATCGGCGAACGAGGCCGCGCCCCGGCAATTCTTACAGCTAACTCAAAATATACTTGACGTGCGTTGATGTTTTTGAAAAACTCTCGTCACGTTCAGTCCCCGCAGAGATAGACGATTTTCATTTGGGGTGATTCATGCGCTCAAGCAAACCACGGTTCATTGTTTTGGCATTCCTGCTTGTGTTCGCGTTCGGGGCCAGCTCCGCCATGGCCACGGGCTATCTCCGCGGATATGTAAAGCCTTCGGGTGACGGAGGAGACTGCTCGACGGTGACTCCCGGAGAAAATTGCGTCGGCGGTTCTGGTTCCACCCTGTTATCGAACGACGGAACTTTGTCCACTCCTGACGTTTTTAACCTATTCCAGATCGGAGTGATTTCCGGAGCCACAGTAAACTTCACGTTCACGTCGCTTCCGGGTCTGACTGACTTTCAAGTGGTTGCTTGCGGCTATGGCAATTCCGGTGAACTCGGTGCGGGGATCTACACTTCATCCGAACAATCCTTGAACCTGCCGTGCACTGCCCTTGGCGACCCCTTTAACAACGGAATTGCCCCAAATTTCATCGATCCCGCGAATTTTATTACCGACGATAATTGCGCAATCGCGAACACCTTATGCTATACCTTCTCCGGTACAAATCTGCCATTTAGTTGGGTTTTCTCGGAAATTTCCACCGGTCCGACGTTGGTTTCTCTGACGGAAACATTCGGGCCTCCACCGGTCCCCTCGCCCGAGCCTGCCTCGCTTTCGCTGCTGGCCGCTGGACTGGTCGGTCTGGGATTCTTCCGGCGCAAACGGGCTGCTTAACCCGAACTACACTTTTCCGGCGGGGTGGAGTCTTTTCCACCCCGCTTTTTCTTTTCCTCGCCATCTCCATGGGATGGTTGCGAAGTGTATGCGCGGTGCATGGACAGCATTGACAGCTACAGTCTCACTCGATAAGATTCGCGGCAAAGCGGGGCGTTCATTGCGCCTCGAGAACAGGGCCCTGGGTGTGAGGTCCAGTGATAAATGCGCTCTTGTTGGCGGCTCCATTGCAGGTTCCCTTCCTTGTGTTCAAGTCCGCGATAGGAAAACTTCAGGCGAGAGGTGCCTTGTAAACGGATGATTCGTTTCGGGGACTGAGCGGATGGCTGATTGGAGAAGCACCTCATAACGGAGTGGAATTCGATTGCAAAAATGACGAGCTGAAAATCCAGGAGGAATGAATGAGACGGATCGTGCCCAGCGGAGACGTCTTTCGGTGTGTTTGCCTGTCAGTGCTTCTCTTCAGCTTCTCTGCATTTGCCGCGGCTCAAAAGAAACCCGACGCTCCTGCGCCAAGCAAACCCGCACCGTCTGCGCCCGCACCGGCGGCTCATCCCGCGCCAAGCGCCCCACATCCGAATGCGGCGACTCCTCACGCCGGAACACCGAACAACACTGCACCCCATGGTGGTACAAACACAAACGCGTCCGGCGGCGCGACGCACGGAGGAACCAACACGACAACGCATGCAGGAAATAGCTCCACGAACACCACTACCCATGCGAACGCGAACAATTCGAAAACGGGAACAGCGAACAATACTCACACCGCCAGCAGTTCTGCGGCCGCGCACACGAATACGGCCGCGGGCGCGAAGACCCCCGGAACGGTGAATCATCCCGGCGGCGGCAAGAGCGTGACGTCCGCCGCGGGTCACACCACCAATTTCAACAGTGCGGGGAAACGGACCAGCGTGGAAACTCGCACCGGAACCAAAGCCTCCTTCGACCACACCGGCCACGTCAGCTCAATTCACACGAAAAGCGGTATGGCCATCAATCACGGCGCTCACGGCGAGCGGCGCTTCGAGTCTCGCCGGCCTGGCGGCGGTCGCGTGGTCGGCTACGGCCATGGCAGGGGCTACGCGGAGCGCGGCTATTACCGCGGCGGCAGGCCTTATATGCGCCGCACATATTACTACGGCGGCCGCAGCTACGCGTACGCCTACCGCGGCTACTACTACGGAGGCTACCGCTATTACGGCTACGTTCCCGCGTATTATTACGCTCCCGGTTACTACGGCTGGGCCTATAATCCGTGGGCAGTTCCGGTGGCTTACGGATGGGGTTGGGGACCATCTCCGTGGTATGGATACTACGGCTATTACTTCGCCCCATATCCCGTCTACGCCGCGCCCTCGCTCTGGCTGACGGATTACATCATCGCCGCAAATCTTCAAGCCGCTTATGACGCCAGGGCCTCGGCCAATGCCAACGCCGAAGCAGCGGCGCAGGATCAGGCCGCCTCAGGTGGAGGCCAGGTCACGCTCTCGCCCGAAGTGAAACAGCAGATCGCCGACGAAGTAAGAGCTCAGATTGCCGCGGAACGCGATGCCGCTGCGCACCCCGAACCTGCGGGCGCCGTCAGCAGCGCGCCTCCGGCGGGTGGCGATCAACAGACCGGTCCTGATGAGTTGCCCTCCGCTCTTGATCCGGCCCACCGAACCTTCATCGTTTCCGAAGTGCTCAGCGAAGCAACGGCCGACGGAACGGAATGTGCCCTTAGCCCGGGCGATGTGCTCACCCGCATTGAGGATAAACCCGACGCAAACCAGAGCGTAAAAGTTCTGGTTGCCAGCAGCCAGAGAAACGATTGTGCTTCCGGCACTCAGGTGGCGGTCGCCGTGACGGATCTGCAGGAAATGCACAATGCGTTTCGCGCTAAAGTTTCCGAAGGCCTTGGCAAACTTGCGGAAAACCAGGGCAAGAACGGATTGCCGGCGGGACCTGCGCCCGGGGCTCAGGCGAACCCCGCGGGCCAGGCGCAGCCGGACCTGACGGTCGAAGCTGACCTCCAGGCCCAGCAGGATGACGCCAGCCAGTCGGAGAAGGAAGTAGCCGACGCCGCGGCCAACACCCAGGGCGGCAACGACGACGACTAGCCTCCGGTGAGAATCGACTCGCCCCAAGGGGTGAACCTCGCCAGGCGGACGGCGGCGATTCAGCTGCATTCCGCCATGCGAAGAGTTTCGCGGCACAGATTTTCCTGCGGCAGCAGTACCTGCAGCAGACAAAAGGAGCGTACGATGGCCGGTAAATTGGGGAGAGTAGTTCGTATTCTCGCCGTGGTGGGAGCGGGAATACTTCCGTGGGTGGCGGCGAAAGCCCAAAGCGGCGGCGCCGATTCCCTGGAAGGTCAGATTGCTCAGCAGTACAAATTGACGAAACTCGGCACAGACTCATCAGGAACCTCTGTGATTCAAGCGGGGACCGTCCTGGTCATAAAAAAGGGGGGAATCCTAAGCGTCACTCAGGCGGATCCCGGTTATCTGGCAAACGTCGTCAAGGACGGCGATGTGCAAAGCCCCGCCGCGGCTTTGGTGAAAACGAAAAAGGACACGAAATTTCTGCCAGTCGGCGATCAGGTTTACGTTTCAAAAGTGGAGGTAAACAGGAAAGAATCCAAAGTCACTCTGAATATCGTGGAGTGCGACTCCTGCAATAACGTCAACACTCCCTCGTTCCGCAAAGCCCAGGTGGTTTTCCTGTACCCCAAGGGCTATTTCGACGGCGCGGATAGCGGGCAGGTAACAGATGTCATCAGCCAGGTGCTGGCAAATGGAGCGGATGCCGCACCGGCACAAACGGCGCAGGCCGATCCGCCGCCCGCTGCGGAGCCTGCCGCCGCACCAGCCGCAGGACAGGAGGGCACGCCAGCCAAGAAAAAGCGCGTGGCCGTGATGAATTTCGATTACGGCACAGTTCGCACCACAGTCGCCCAGATTTTTGGCACCGACCAGGACGTCGGCAAGGGCATCAGCGACATGCTGGTGGAAAAGCTCGTGAACGGCGGCCAGTATTCGGTGATCGAACGCTCCGCACTCGACAAAATCCTGAAAGAGCAGAATTTTTCGAACAGTGACCGCGCCGATGCTAACTCGGCGGCGAAAATTGGCGCAGTTCTCGGCGTGGATGCCATCATCATCGGCTCGATTACGCAATTCGGCCGCGATGATCAGCACACCAACGTCGGTGGCGGCGGTTATGGGCTGGGGAAATTCGGCCTCGGCGGCGTCAGCACCAGCAAATCCAAAGCGGTCGTGGCGGTCAGCGCCCGGGTGATCAATACCTCCACAGCGGAAATCATGGCCGCTGTAACCGGCAAAGGTGAGTCCACCCGCGGCAGCACCTCGCTGCTCGGTGCCGGTGGCGGCGGGTCGGGCGGAGGAGGCGGCGGCCTGGACATGGGCAGCAGCAACTTCGCCAATACCATCCTCGGGGAAGCGGTTCGGGCCGCGGTGGATAGCACCGCCGAACAATTGAACGCAGCCTCCTCGAAAGTGGAAACGCTAAAGCGCTCGATTAACGGCGTCGTTGCCGATGTCACCGGCAAGACCATCATCGTTACCGTAGGCAAGAAGGGTGGCCTGAATGTCGGCGACAAGCTGGAGGTCAGCCGGCAAGTGCGCGTCGTGAAAGATCCCACGACGGGCAAAGTGATCAAGGCGGTCACTGACAAAATCGGAATCGCCACGGTCACCGAAGTCGACGACGACTCCGCCACGGCCACATTCAGCGGCGCGGGTGCGGCCAAGGTGGGGGACGTCGTCAAGAACAACCCGTGAGCCACCGATTGTCCTAAAGTGAATTGCGAGTCCGGGCGCCGCGCTTGCCCGGACTCTTTCTATTTTCGGCCCATTCTTTGGTGTATTCTCAGTGCAATTCAGACTGGCTGCAATTCGTTCCGCTTGGAGGCTCTCATGACTTCCGAATTCACCGTTGGTCAAACTGTTGGCGACTACGAGGTCCTCTCCATTCTCGGCCTGGGCGGAATGGGCAAGGTCTACAAGGTCCGCAACGTCATTTCCGACCGCGCCGAAGCCATGAAGGTCTTGTTGCCGGACCTGACCGCGCACCAGAGCCTTGCGGACCGCTTTCTGCGCGAAATCCGTCTGCTGGCCTCCCTGAACCATCCCAACATCGCCGCGCTGCGCACCGCGTTGACCTACGAAAACCAGTTGGTGATGATCATGGAATTCGTGGAGGGCGAGACGCTGGCCAACCGCATCGCACGCGCCCCGATCTCGACCGCCGAAGCGGTGAATTATTCAGAGCAGATCCTTTCGGCGCTGAGCTATGCCCACAAACACAACATCATCCACCGCGACATCAAGCCGGCCAACATGATGCTGACTCCTCAGGGCGTCGTAAAACTCATGGATTTCGGAATCGCACGCTCCGGCACCGACGGCTCGCTTACCTCCACCGGCACCACGCTGGGCTCGTTGAATTACATGCCGCCCGAACAGGTGCGGGGCGAGGCGGCCGATGCCCGCTCGGACCTCTACTCGTTCGGGATTTCGCTGTACGAACTGCTGACCGGCAAGCTCCCGTTCCAGGGCGATTCGCAGTACTCACTGATGACCGCCCAGTTGAACCAGCAGCCGCCTTCGCCGATCAGTTTGCGCGCCGACGTTCCTCCCGCGCTCAACGAAATCATCCTGATGGCCATGGCCAAGGACCCAGCGGATCGCTTCCAGAGCGCGGATGCCTTTTGTAACGCTCTTAAAAGCGTCCCTGTCTCCGCGCTGCCAAGCCCGGGCACAACGTTTGCAACCACGCCAAGAGTTCCTTTGTCGCCCGACGACACGCTGATGGGAACGCTGGCGCCGGGCGCCGGAGCCATGGGCCGCATGGTTAGCCCGCCGGCGACCACGCAAGCAGCCGTGAGAGTGCCTGTGCCCCCACCGGCCCAACCTCGTTCCCCGTCCGCAATACCAACCGTTCCGATGGCCCCCGCCCCCGTGGCAGCGGCCGAATCCGCACCCGTCGCGTACGTTCCGCCCCCCGCGCGTTCTTCGAGCCGCGGATTGTGGATGGCGATTGGGGTGTTATTGTGCGCGGGCGTGATAATTGGTGCTGGCGTGTACATTCCGCGAAGAATGAAAACCCACGCAGACCCAGAGCAGTCAAACCTGCCATCGCAATCCGCCTCCGATTCCAAAGCGAAGCCAAAGTCCGGCACAGACGGGCCGGTGGCCATCACCACACCGGCCGGCTCGGTGAACGTGGACGAAAAAGGAAATGTTTCGGTGCAGGCGCCGGGCGTTTCCATCAACGCTACCCCGGACGGCAACGTCAACGTCAGCGCTCCAGGCACTTCGGTGCAGGCGGGTACGAATTCCAAGGTGGACGCAAAACCAAAGACCGCGCCTCCACCGGTGCCCGCGGGCCCATCCCCGGAGGAAATTGCAAAAATGGAGGACGAAGCCGACCGCCTGAGCGTGCGGGCAAGCTCAGCCTCCAGAAGCCTTGAAACTTTGCGCCAGCAGCAGCAAGCGGATGGCTACAATCTGCGCGCCGACATTTCTTCGGCTCAGGACCGCATGCAGATGTACTTGGCAAAAGGGGACGCTGCCCTGAAAGCGAAGGATCTGCCGAAAGCGCAGAAATACTTCGACCAGGCCGACGCCGAGTTGTCCAAACTCGAAAAGTTTCTCGGCCACTGATTCCGCCGGAGCCAAAGCGCTCCTTCATACATCCAAGACAAGTAGCTTCCGCCCCGTTTAAGAGAAAATGGGGCGGCACTGTTTTCAGATTTTTCACGGCGCGGAAACATCCCTCGCGCTCCCCGGAGAAGGCCAATGGCGATTCAAGAAAAGGTAGGAACCCACCAGAAGGCGCTCACCATCAACCTGGACGCCGCAATTTTCGGCTCGTTCGCCGAAATCGGCGCTGGGCAGGAAGTCGCGCGCTGGTTTCTGACGGTGGGCGGCGCCTCCGGTACTGTGGCGAAAACGATCTCCGCGTACGACAAAGAAGTGAGCGACGACCTCTACGGGCCCGGAACGCGCTACGTTTCGCATCCTCGCCTGGAAGCGATGATGGAAAGCGAGTGGAAGCAACTGCTCGCGGAGTTGCAGGCCACACGCGGCGCGACGACACGGTTTTTCACTTTTGTGGACACGGTCTCCGCGCGGAATTTTGCGGGAACCAACGAATGCCACGGCTGGGTGGGATTGAGGTTTCAACATACGCCGGGCGGCGCGCCAAACGACGTGGTGCTGCACATCAATTTACAGGATCCGACCAACCTGCAGCAGCAGGAAGCGGTCGGGATTCTCGGCGTAAACCTGATTTACGCCGCCGGGCACTCGCTCGATTCTCCCGACACGTTTCTCGCCGCTTTGTTTGAGGATTTGAACCTGGAGCGGATGGAGATAGACCTCGTCGACCTGAAAGGCCCGGTCTTCGATTCCTGGGACAAGCGCAACTTGCACGCCTCCCTCGTGACGAACGGCTACGCGGAGGCAGTGGCCTTTTCCGCGGATGGCAAGGCGATTCCTCCGACGGAAATGCTCTACAAAAAGGCCCTCGTGCTGGCCCCGGGATTATTCGAAACCGCCTCCGAATTGCACGGGCAATTGATCCAGAGCACCCTGGCGCAACTTCCAAAAGAAGAATTACAGCAGAGCAAAGGAAGCCTGGGCCTGTTTTGCCTGGCGGGGCAATCGATGTTGCCCGGAGGTCATGGGCCGTCAGCGGAACAATTGATCCGGCACGTAAGTGATCTGCAGAAACTGGGATTCGGCACCCTGATTTTTCGCGCAAAAGAACTCTACACGATGAGCGCTTACGTAAGCCGCTATACCAAATCACAGGTGTACTTTGCAGTGGGCTTGTCCGTGGTTGTTTACGCGATGCAGGACCGTTACAACAATCTGGACGGCGCGCTTCTGGAAGGCACCGCCAGACTGTTCACCCAAAACGTAAGATTAAGCGTGTACCCGATGACGGAAGCCGCGCTGAAGGCAAGGTTGCAGGAGTTGGGCGCAAACGCATGGTCCTATGAGGTGACGGAAGGATTAGTCTATGTGGACAACCTGCATCCGCCCGAACCGATCCATTTTCTGTTCCGCTATCTATTGGCCTGCGGGTTTGTAGTTTCGTCGCGCCCAGCCATAACTTGAGTTAGTGATTTAATTCGCAAACCCGCAGCTTATTACTCATCACCTCGGAACGAACGCGTAGCGTGAATCCCGGCGAAAACGTCCTCGCGCCAACCGGTTAGCGGGAACTGGGGACCGGCGCCAGCGCCGTTATCATATCTCGGGTCGCGGATTCCTGGAGCACAGTCCGGATGGCGCTGAACAATTCTATGGGGCGGATAGGCTTGGTGACGTACCCGTCCATTCCCGCGGAGAGGCAACGATCGCGATCTTCTTTCAGTGCATGCGCCGTCAAGGCAATGATAGGGGTGCGCCGGCCACTGTTTTTTTGGCCCTTGCGGATTTCCGCCGTCGCTTCGAAACCATCCATCTCCGGCATCTGAATGTCCATCAGAATCACATCAAATTCGGCGTTCTCTACCGCGGCGATCGCTTGCTTGCCGTCGACGGCAATCGACACGCTGAAGCCGCGCTTTTGGAGCAGGCGCTGCGCCAAGGTACGATTCACGGCGTTGTCTTCCACCAGCAAAACAGTGCGGCCGTTGCCGTTGAACGTTTCTCCGTTGTCGGGCAGCGCCGCTTGTGTTTGCGGCATAACTCCGGGCAAACCACCCTGTTGCTCCGCCTCTTTCGCCCGCTCATCCGCCAGCGCCAGGTCCAGTGTAAAGTGAAAGACGCTGCCCTTCTGCGGAGCGCTTTCCAGCCAGATCCGCCCGCCCATCATCTCCACCAGTCGGACGCAGATCGCCAGTCCCAGGCCCGTGCCCCCGTATTTGCGCGCCATGCTGCCGTCGGCTTGCGAGAACGGGGCGAATATTTTTTCCTGGGTCTCCGGCGGAATCCCGATGCCGGTATCCTTCACACCGAAATGAAGCAGCACGCGGCCCTTCACGGGGAATGCCGACCCCACGGCTACAATAATCTGTCCGCGCTCGGTGAACTTGATCGCATTCCCGATCAGGTTCAGCAGCACCTGCCGGATGCGGCCTGGATCACCAATGACGTCATCGGGAACGCCGGCGGGTGCGTTGAACGTAAACTGCAAGCCCTTCTGCTGCGCGCGGATGGCGCACGTCTTTAGGATCGGTTGTAGGCTCTCCCGCAGCGGGAACGGAATCAGCTCGATTTCCAGTTTACCGGCTTCGATTTTCGAAAAATCCAGGATGTCGTTGATGATGGTAAGCAGCGAATCCGCGGAGAAGCGGACCAGGCTGAGATTTTCCCGCTGATCGGCATTCAGCTCGGTATCGAGGACGAGGTCGGTCATGCCCAGGATACCATTGAGGGGCGTGCGGATTTCGTGGCTCATGGTAGCCAGAAAAGTGCTTTTTGCCTGGCTGGCAGCCTCTGCGGCGTGCTTGGCGTTTTGCAACTGTTGTTCGAACTGTTTGCGTTCAGAAATGTCTTCCGCGGAGACAATGATTCCCCCGACTTTCCCTTGCGGATCATTCCAGGGATAAACGGCGGAGCTTACCCACTGCTCGGAACCATCCGTGCGAATCCAGATGTCTTCGCCCAGATGCTGCTTCTCACCTGCCATTCCTCGGCGATGGGATTCTCTCCACTTTTCGGGCAGGTTGGGGATCAGATCGTAAAGGCAAAGTCCAGTCAGGTCCGAATGTCCAAAGCCATAGTCTGTCGTCCAGCGGCGGCTGGCCGCCAGGTAGCGCATCTCCCGGTCGAACATCGACACGCATACGGGCGTGCCTTCGATGAAGGCGCGGAGCTGGCGTTCGCTGGAACGTAACTTTTCTTCAGTTTGTTTGCGTTCCGTGATGTCCGCGGCGAGGCCAAGAATATATTGCGGCTTGCCGGCGGCGTCCCTCTGCAGGGAGAGCTCGACGTTTGCCCAGACGAGACGCCCGTCCCGCAGTACGTAGCGCTTCTCTATGTGGAGATGATCGATTTCGCCTCGCGCTAGCGGCTGGTATGCCTTCATGTCCCGCTCGACGTCATCCGGGTGAGTAAGCTCGTCAAAGATGCTCAGGGAACTCATCTCTTCCGCGGTGCAACCGAGCATCCGCCCGTACGCCGAATTAATGGTGATTTGGCCACTATTGAGCTCCGCGACGGCAATCCCTAGTTCGGCCCCTTCGAACACCGCGCGGAATTTTTGCTCGCTTTCACGGATGGCCAGTTCGAACGAGCGCCGTTGCGAGATATCGAGAAATGTGACCACCGAACCAATCGGTTGGCCATGCCGGAATAGCGGGTGCGACCAATATTCCACCGGGAAGCTGGTCCCATCGGCACGCCAGAAAACATCATCATCGGAATGTGTCCCCTTCAAGGAACGAAACGCGTGAACAATCGGGCAGTCTTCCATGGGGAATGTGCTCCCGTCAGCGTGCGAATGATGAAAAAGCAGGTGGCCATTCAGTCCGAGGACCTGTTCGCGCGAGGAAAACCCCAGGATGCGCAACGCCGCCGGGTTGATAAACGTACAGACTCCCTGAGTATCAATGCCGTATATACCCTCGGCCGTCGACTCCAGGATGAGCCGTATGCGTTCTTCCTCGTTGGCTAGCCGCTCTTCGACCTTTCGACGTTCTCCGATGATCGCTCCCAGTATCAGCGCCGTCAGAGCCAGAATCAGCATCAGGAACTGGAGAACCGCCAGGTCTTCCAACCCCTGTTGAACCACCCGCATCATGATCGCCAGGCTGGTATCGAGCAGGATCAACGCCACCAGAACTCCTCGCACACCCCGGCGGATCGCAATCCAGATCAGCGGCAGAAAGAAAAGATAAAACAGATGGGCGCTGCGCGCGAAGCTGTTGCCGAACGCCAGGTAAATCAGAAATCCAAGTGAAGCAAGAAAGCCGGAGTATTCCAGGATTTCCGGGCGGCTCCAGGTCCGCCCTTTTTTCGGAAGTGACAACTCATCGATCTTCACAATCCCCAGGTATCGGCGGCACCACGGAAGGACAAATTCCAACAGGAACGGCGCCACACTGGAAAGCGCCACGGCGTCGCCGATCCACCAACTGAATGCCGCCTGCGTATAATCGGCGGTGGCAATTTCGTGGCTCCAGACGAGGACGGCTGTGCCGCAGGCCGCGGCCGCCAAAGAAGTAAGCAGGGACACTCCCAAAAGTGCGGTCACATCGCTGGTGGTACGGATATGGAATTTACCCGTCAATTTCCGGCGGAGGTAAACGCTGGCGCTTCCGTAAATGACGGGAATAAGCAGATTCGTAAGGAGAAACGGAAGGCCCCGGACGTCCTGATGATAATTGACGTACCCGGCCAGATAGCCCGCCACGACGATCACCGGAAGAATTTCCGGTCCGATCCCCACAAGCAACGCCACCATCAATCCAACGGGCGGATACCATGCGCTGATGCTCGGCCAGATTTGAAGATAAACCGTCGTGCGATCCAGCAGCACGTAAAGAAGGATACAAACGAGACCAAAAATCAGCCGGCGAATATAAAACCTTGGATTTCGGGCAGGACGCTGCACCGGCGCACCCCGCGTCGTTTGGGAGCGGAAAAAGCGATTGAGCAGAGTCCGGGATGAATTCTGTGGGACAAAAGCGACTGCCCCATCCTGGCACACCCTGTTCGGCTCATGCTCCCTTTCTGGGGTCGCCTGCGTCCCCTCAACACCACCTCCGCCCGCTTCGGTCTTTCGAACCGCCACGAATCCTCTGTAAACTGTTGAGCCCTTGGGCGCCGCGATGGGCAGGCGCAAAAGCCCGTTTCATTTGGCCGCAAAAGGCCAAAAACAATGAGAGCATTTCGGATACCGAACAACTGGCTCTACATGAGCGCGCCGGGATTCCGGTACAATGCAACTGGCGGCTCTTGAGAAACGCGGGACGGGTGCAAGCGTGATTCATCGATTTGTGTTTCATAACGAAGAGTTGAAGGCAGTGGATAAAGTGCGATGGTCCCCCGGGCAGGCTGGCCTGATTTGCGGCTGGGGACTCTTCACTACAGTGCGTATCGTGAGCGGCGAAGCGTTTGCCTACGAGAGACACTGGAGGCGGCTCGAAAAAGACGCGGCGCTCACCCGGCTCCCGCTCACCTATTCCAGCTCCAAAGTGCGCGTGCAACTGCAGGAGGTGATTCGCGCAAACAAAGTCGAAGACGGGTGCGCGCGAATCTATCTGGTGTGGAACAACGTCGGCTTCTGGAAAAGCGACGAAAAGATGCCCGACGTAGACCTGGTAATCACCAGCGCCGATGTCCCGGGCTACCCGGAGACTCTGCGCATCGCCGTCCGCGAGCATGGCCGCCATGCAGCTTCCCCACTTGCGGGCGTCAAAACCACTTCCTGGCTGAGCAGCGTCTGGGCGGTGGCCGAGGCCCAGCGCGAGGGGTTTGACGAAGTGCTATTGCTGAACGAGCGCGGCGAGGTCAGCGAATGCACCGCGGCAAATATCTTCGCTGTAAAAGGCGATAAGGTCCTGACGCCGCCTCTGAACTCGGGGTGCCTGGAGGGCGTGACACGCGGAGTGTTATCGGAAGTAGCGGCCGAGGCGGGAACATCGGTAGTGGAACAGACCCTCCGGCTCGACGATCTCTACACCGCCGACGAGCTTTTCATCACCTCCACCAATCGCAACGTCATCGGCATCCGGGAAATCGCTGGGCGCAAAATCGGGAACGGGACCACCGGACCGGTTACAAAGCGGCTCGACCTCGCTTTCGACGCGTTCGTGAAAGATTATGTGGAGCGAAGGCTCGCCGCCAGCCGCTAGACTATTCGAAGGCACGCAGCAGCCTGGTGGGCGGGCCCCCGGCCTCGCACAAGTTGCAAGGCGCAGCACACAAGCGCGTGTTACAATGCGCGGCTTAGTGGGGGAGTAAGGGCGGGGGGATGACGGAGCAGCTGGTTCAAAGCGAAGCGGTTCTCGAGGTGATTTCACCCGATGGGGCGCGGAAGTATGTTCGCGTGACCCAAGTCCCTTTCCTGATGGGCCGCGGAGCGGAAACCGGCAACCATCTCCAGCTGACCGACCGCCGCATTTCCCGCAACTGCGCGGCCATCGTGATGGAAGCAAACCGCTACTATCTGGAAGACCGCGGCCAGCGGCGCGGGATGTTCGTCAACGGCGAGAAAGTGGAAAGTCGCATGTTGAATGACGGCGATACCGTCACCTTCGGCTTGGAAGATTCCTACCAGTTGATTTTCCGCTCCGCTTCCGGCACTTCCGAAGAAGCGATTCCCCAACTATTGACGCGCATTGACCACATGACCAGCTCCGAGTCCACGGGCGGCGGCCTGCGGAAATTGAATATGTTGCTGGAGGCGACCTCACTGCTCCATTCGCAACTTCCGCTCGATTCCGTGCTGGCGAAAATGATCGATCATGCCATCGCGGTGACCGATGCAGACCGCGGGCTGCTCCAGGAAGCAGTCGACGGAAAAGTAGAAAACATGCGCGTGCGGTTGGCGCGGCGCAGCGGCGGACAACGTCTCCCACCCGAAAGCATGACTCCCAGCCAGACCGCCATCCAGTTGGCGATGAAGCAGCAATCACCTGTGATCACCGAAGACCTGGCGCAAGCGGAGATGAATCTTCAGGCCGCCGCCAGCATCGTGGCCCAAGGTTTGCGCGCGGTAGTCGTCATTCCACTGTACGCAAGCGCCCGCGCGAGCACCGACGCTTCCTCGACGGACGTCCGCCGCGGCGATTTCCTCGGCGTGCTCTACATGGATTCCAAGCGGCCGACGGCGTTTTCCAAGCTTGATCGCCAAATTCTGGACGCGCTGGCGGCCGACGCTGCAAGCATTCTGGACAACGCGCGCTTGGTCGAGCGCGAGCGCGAGCGGCAGCGCCTCGAACAGGAAATCGGCATCGCGCGCGACATCCAGCAAGCCCTCCTGCCAAAAAATCTGCGCGAATACCCTCACTTGGCAGTCTCCGGCGTGAATTTCCCCTGCTTGTCCGTCGGAGGCGATTACTTCGACGTGTTCCCGCTCGATGATCGGCGCACCGCGTTTCTGCTGGCCGATGTCAGCGGCAAGGGATTGGGAGCGGCGCTTCTGACCACCATGCTCCAGGGCGCGCTCTCCGGCATGACGCTGGGCACCGACCCCGCGCGCACGTTCAATCACGTGAATCGATTCCTCTGCGACCATGCCGAAGTAGGGCGTTACGCGACCATGTTCTTCGGGATTCTGGATGACAGCGGCAAGCTCGAATACATCAATGCCGGACATCCTTCGCCGATTCTTTTGCGAAAAGATACCACCGAGGAAGCCTTCACCGAAGGCTCCTTCCCGGTGGGTCTGGTACCGGAAGCGGAATTCACCACAGCTTCGGTTCAACTGGAACCGGACGACACGCTGGTGCTCTTCAGCGACGGCGTGACGGAAGCAATGGACCCGGAAGAAGAACTGTACGGCGTGCCCAGGTTGCGCGCCGTCCTGCAGGGAAAGACTGACTTGCCGCTGGACGAAATTCAGAAAACAGTGTTGGAATCCGTGGAAAATTTTGCCCGCGGCGCGCGCCAGGC
>DATHOY010000092.1:0-4745 GCA_035484435.1 Vulcanimicrobiaceae bacterium
TGTTCCAGAAACAACGGCCCGGTCCGCCAAGCAGTGTCGAACAAAGACATCTATCGGGAAGCGTACATTTACGGTTTTCCGATGATTGCTGCGTACAAAGCGCTGTACCAGTTCAATGTGGACACGACGAACTCGCAGTACAAAGGACCGTTTAACACAATCCTCAACGAGGCTCGGGTCTTCACCTACAAGGACACCAGCATCGTTACACCCAACAGCGACACCCCTTATTCGATCGTGCAAATGGACCTGCGCGCCGAGCCCATCGTCCTGTGTGTTCCAAGGGTCGAGAAGGGTCGTTACTACACATTCGAAATAGCCGACCTGTATTCACAGAACTACGCGTACATCGGCAGCCGCGCAACCGGGAATGAACAGGGCTGTTACATGGTTACAGGGCCGGGCTGGAGCGGTCCCACGCCTGCCGGTATCAAAAAGGTCTTCCCATCAGAGACGCAGTTCTCCCTCGCCGTCATCCGCACGCAGTTGTTTAACCCGAACGACATGGAGAACGTGAAGAAGATTCAATCGGGTTATAAGGCACAAACGCTGTCCACGTTCACCCATCAGCCACCGCCAGCTTCGTTACCCGTGCCTGATTTCCCGAAGTTCACGGATGACGCGTTCAAGTTGGACTTTCCCAAATACTTGAACTTCCTGCTCCAGTTCTGCCCAACACCTGCTGAAGAGACTGCGCTTCGGGCGAAGTTTGCAACGGTCGGGATCGAAGCCGGAAGACCCTTCGATTTGGCAAAACTTTCTGAGATACAAAAGGGCGAGCTAGTCTTAGCCATCAAGGAAGGCTATGAGGCGATTGAGAAAGCGAAGCTCAACATCGGCAAAGACATCAACGGTTGGAGCGTCGGTGCCGCGTTCGGCAACCGGGCGTTCTATAACGGAAATTACCTGCTTCGTGCTGGCTCAGCGTTGGCTGGCATCTACGGCAATGACGCGGTTGAAGCTATGTATCCCGCAGCTAAAGCCGCCAGCGACGGCCAGCCCCTTGACGGTAGCAAGCACAATTACACGCTGACTTTTGCTGCCGGACAATACCCTCCCGTGAACGCATTTTGGTCCGTCACGATGTACGATGGCAAGACCCAGTTGCTGATTCAGAATCCAATCAACCGCTACTTAATCAACTCTCCGATGCTGCCGATCCTGAAGAAGAACTCTGATGGCTCACTGACAATTTATATTCAGAAGCATGCTCCGGCGGGCGACAAAAAAGCCAACTGGCTCCCAGCTCTAGACGGTCCGGTATACTTGGTCATGCGCTTGTACTGGCCGAAGGAAACTCCGCCGTCCATTCTTCCACCAGGCGAGGGGACGTGGAAACCGCCAGCGGTGCAAGTCGCGCCGTGAGTTTCCGCTGCTACTCTTGAGTAGCGGCAGTGCGGTTCCTTGTCCGATTCTGGGTCGCTGCCTGATTTGTCGGGTAACTGGACATGTTCGATCTAGTACCCGCTTCTCCGGTTACCGCGTTAATCAAGGCCTAGCGCAACCTCTGCAATCTTTTCCGGGTCGCCGACCATCCGTCCGGATTCATTGTGAGCCTGCAGGTCGACCGATGTATCATTCGACATCCCGCCCGCGCACGTCACGTTCACCGTGCGAGGAATTATCGGGACCGAGGCGCGGACCTTCCGAGATTGGGTCACCCGCAAGTACACGAAATCCCATGGCAGATTGGCAAATGCGAGAAAAGCGGCCGCTTCGAGGACCTCGGCCGGAGCCAGCGGGGCCGACGCTCAAAAACTACATCACGCCCGCCGGGTTGCAGCGGCTGAAAGACGAGCATCTGTTCCTGCTGAGTCGCGAGCGGCCCGCGGTGGTGGAGGTCGTAGCGTGGGCCGCTAGTAACGGGGACCGCAGTGAAAACGCCGACTACCTCTACGGCAAACGACGGTTAGGCCAGATCGATTCGCGGATTCGCTTTCTCACGAAACGCATTGACGCTGCCGTGGTCGTCGATCCCGCCGCTCCGCGGCCGGGGCCAGCCGCTACGCGCGTCTTCTTCGGCGCAACCGTGACCTACAAGGACTCCGGCGGCCTCGAACACGTCGTCTCGATCGTAGGCATCGACGAGGTGGACCTCGACCGCGGCTACATCAGTTGGCGCTCGCCTCTCGCCAATGCGCTGATGAAGGCGAGCCCCGGCGACCGCGTGGAACTGCGCGCGCCAGCGAAGACGGAGCATCTCGAAATCATCGACGTCGAGTACGCGCCGATTCCGATGGATCCTTTCCGCGAACCGCTAGGAGCTCAGTCCACGCCCAAGGTCGAACGCTCCTAGACCAAGCTGATGAGAGACAAGTGACCGGGGCGGAGTTGGAAGAGGCAGCGAAAACTATTGGGCGAAGAAGAGCTGTTTCAATTGGGCGAGATCCGGCGAAGCGACATCGGAAACCGCGCAGAAAGAAAAGCCATCCTTTTGCCACGCAAGCCAATGGTACCCCTGGGATTCGCCCGCGCCATTCCAGTAGTTTTCAGACGGAGACTTTTCCACGAACACATTAATAATGTGCTTGCGGCGGCCGTAGACAAGTGCGGCGACGGTGCGGCCGTCAGCGACGTCCAGACGTCCCCCGAGCAAGGGGAACCCGTCGCCTGCAAAATCATGGACGGGCGGCGCGAAATCGATGCGCCCGTCGAACCACGGCTTCACCGTATGCTGATCGGTGGATTCGACGTCGGTGAGATGGCCGGGCTGCAGCGAGCGGAGATGCGCGTCAACCAGCGTTGCGGCCATAAGCTGCGCTTCACTGACACCGCGCGGCTTTTGCAATTGCTGCCAGCCAACCAATACGGTTAGCAGAATAACGGCGGCTGCCGCCAGCCATTGCCAGGCAAAAGCGCGCGGCGCAGGAAACGCACGGACGGCTGGTGATTGCTGCGGCCTTCCCAGCAGGCTCTTGCGCAGAGACTCCGGAGCGCGCTCGTAGAGGTTGGCCTTCTGAATCGATTGGTGCAGGGCCTCTTCCGCGGCAAGCGTTTGCTTGCAATCGGCGCAGGTCTCCAGGTGCTTTTCAAAATTGGCGGCGCTGACGGGGTCGAGTTCGCCGTCAAGGTAGCCATGCAATTGATTCTCGGTCTGTTCACACGGCACGGCGAGCCTCCTTCGGCGCGGGATTCGAAAGCGCGGTGCGCAACTGTCCGCGCGCGCGGGCAAGTGCGGACATCACGGTGCCAATGGGGCGCGAAGTGATTTCCGCAATCTCTTTGTACGAGCAACCTTCCAGTTCCCGCAGAACCAGAATTTCCCGGAACGATTCCGGCAGCGCTTCCAGCGCGCGGGTGAGTTGCTCACGGTCGCTTCCGGCCAGCGCCAGGGTCTCCGGATTTTCACTTTCCTGCGGCATTGTCGTTTCGTCAAACTCCATAAATTCCGCTGCCATGCGATTTTGCCGCAGCCACGTGAAGCAGGTGTTGCGGACAATCTGCAGCAGCCACGCCCGGGCATTGCCAGAGCGATAGGTGCCGAACGCCCGAAATGCCCGGACGACGGCATCCTGGGTCACGTCCTCGGCATCGGTACGATTGCGCAGCAACCAGCGCGCCAGGTTAAAGGCGGCATCGAGATGCGGCAGTACCAGCGCCTCGAACCGGGCTCTGTCCTCTCCCTCTAACACGTTCACCTTTCACTTGCCCTTGTCATGGATAACCTGGGCGGCCTCGATTTTATTCCCGCCGGGGCGAATAAAGGTAAAAAAGAATTTTTGGCAGAAAGCGGCCTGCGGGGGAATAAAACCCGGCCCCCCGGGGTCTACCACCATGAACACGTTCACACATACGGCGCGGGCCTGCCCCCTTTCTCTGTAGGCTCGCGCCGTCCTCCCTTTGACGGGCAGAACGTGACGGGGCCTCGGCCTGCACAAGCAAATCGAGAGGAGAGAATTGATGAGCAACAAGAAGAAGGATGAAATCGTATTCAATCATAACAATGACGGGGTTGACCGCCGCGGCTTTTTGAAGTGCATGGCGTGGGCCGGAACGGGAACACTCTGCGTGATCAAGGGCGGCGTGCTGAACTCCTACGCCTTCAGCGGAATCGGCGATCTGGACCCGGCGGACATGAAGGGCGAGTTGGCCTTCGCCCAAATCAGCGACAGCCACATGGGCTTCAACAAGCCTGCGAACACCGACGTGGTGGGCACGCTGAAGGCGGCGGTCGACAAGATCAACGCCCTGAAGGTGCAGCCCGAATTCCTGCTGCACACCGGCGACATCAGCCACCTTTCGAAACCGGAAGAATTCGATACTGTCGATCAGATTCTGAAAAGCGCGAGCGCCAAGGACGTGTTCTTCGTGCCTGGCGAACACGACGTGCTCAATGACGACGGCAAATCGTACATGGAACGCTACGGGAAGAACGCCAAGGGCGGCGGGTGGTACAGCTTTGACAAGAAAGGCGTGCACTTCATGGGGTTGGTGAACGTGATGAATCTGAAGGCCGGAGGACTGGGCACGCTGGGCCACGAGCAGCTGGAGTGGATTGAAGACGACGTCAAACATCTGAAACACAGCACGCCCATCGTGGTGTTCGCGCACATACCGCTATGGTCGGTGTATCCCGAATGGGGCTGGGGAACGGAAGACAGTGCACAGGCGCTGGCATACCTGAAGAAATTCGGTTCAGTAACGGTGCTGAACGGGCACATTCATCAAATCATGCAGAAGGTCGAAGGCAACGTGGCATTTCACACCGCGCTGTCGACGGCATTCCCGCAGCCCGCTCCCGGCAC
>DATHOY010000093.1:0-2312 GCA_035484435.1 Vulcanimicrobiaceae bacterium
GGCGCGGAAGTCCGGCGCGGTTCGACCGATAACATTCGCGACCGGGCCGGAAAAGGGCAAATTAACTTCTCCGGAGGCGGAGCATTCGATGGGAGTTCACCTCTTGAGGATTTTCTCGCTGGCGTTCCTTCCACGGGCAAGATTTTTGTCGGTGATTCAGAGCGGCAGGTGCATCTGTGGTCGTTTGCGTGGTATGTGGCTGACGATTGGCGGGTCACTTCCCATCTGTCGATTAACATGGGGCTTCGTTATGAGCTGAGCACGGTGATCAAGGCGAACGGAAATCTGCTTGGGAATTTTGACCCAAACGTCGGCTTCGAGCAGGTTGGCATCAACATAAAATCGCCCTACAACGGAGACCACAACAATTTTGCTCCACGCGTGGGTATTGCATGGGATCCCTGGGGCAGCGGCAAGACGGTATTTCGTGTGGGAGCGGGCATTAATTACGAAATTCCACACCTTTCCCTTTTCATCGGGCAGAACGGAGTAGATAACGCCACAACGCCCGGCCTGAACGATATTCCCACGGGGGCAATCGGTTCAAATATTCCAGGGAACATCATTGCCACTGGATTGACGGTGTCTCCCAACTACGTAGACATCAATACGCCAATCTTTCCGGTGGCCACAGCCACTCTCAATTGCGATCCCAACCAGGGTGGCTCGCCGTGCGACATTCTGGGCGTGGATCGCCATTTGCGAACGCCTTATGTTGTTTCGTGGAATGCGAACGTTCAGCAGGCGATAGGAAATAGCACCTCGCTGCAAGTCGGATATGTGGGCAATGCCGGGGTGAAGCTTTACAGCGTCCGCGACATAAATCAGACCGATCCCAACTTGCCAGACGTTCAAGCCTGTTTTGCCGCAACCGGAGGGGGGCAGTTCAACAATGCGTGCCAGCAGCTTGGACGGCCCTTCAACGCCCAGTTCCCGTTTCTTCAGTTCATCAACTTCCTTCAGAACGGGTATCACTCAAACTACAACGCCTTGCAGATAACCGCGACCCAGCGAGTGTGGCACGGCTTGAATTTCCTGGCCGGCTATACGTGGGCGCATTCGATTGATGACGCTACGAACAACCGCTCGTTTCAGCCACAGAACAGCTTCGCGCCCAACCTCGAGCGCGGCTCGAGCGATTTTGACATCCGCAACCGATTCACACTGGCGCTCACCTATGCGCTGCCACCCGTGAAGACCAAATGGCAACTGCTGGAAGGCTGGCAGATAAATTCGATTGTCACGCTTCAGGGAGCCTCTCCTTATTCAGTCTACGATGGAGTGCAGAGCGGTGACGATTTCAGCGAGACGAGCGAGTTTGTCGATCGCTGGGACTTCTTTGGAAATCCTAATGACTTCCGGGCGATCCCGTCGGGCATCCCGTTTTTTTCGGCGGACAGTAACCCAGCCTGCGCCGCCAAGGCCATAGCTGTAGATGGCGGAGTGATGAACGGTCCGACGACCCAGACGCTGCAATCATTCGGCTGCTACGCCAAAGGCAGCTCCGTGATGATCCCGCCTGCTCTAGGAACCTTCGGTACAATGGGACGCAACTTGTTTCGTGGTCCGCGCTTTTACAATTGGGATTTTTCTTTGGTGAAAGATACCCGTCTGACGGAGCGACTGCGCCTTCAATTTCGCGCCGAGTTCTTCAACATTCTGAATCACCCGCAGTTTGCGAATCCAGAAGCCAGCACTCTGTTTAACGAAGACCCATCCGTGCCCGGTGCCTTTGGCGCATCGAATGCCACGCCAGACGTTGCCGCTGCGAATCCTGTGATTGGAACGGGTGGGCCGCGAAATATTCAGCTAGGCCTGAAATTCATTTTCTAGAGGGGAAGCCCAGCCCTTCGGAAGGAAAAGCCCGAGGCCGCGAAAAACGGACTCGGGCTTTTTCATGCGCGGAGCATCGGCTAGGCAACCAGGCTGGGCCGACTCACCGCGCAAGCGACGCACCCCACAGGCACAGAAAAGCTGCTACGAAGACGATGCGGGGACGACGCCGTCTCCGGCCATTGCTTCGCCGTAGCAACTGAATCTAGCGCGGGCGTCCGACTGGCCGACGGCTCGCCAGCGCACGCGGCCGCATCCGGAAGCGCGGCGCCAGGGGCGGCGGTACGTTGTGAAGCGGTCCGCCGCAATTGCTGCAGTGATCCTGAGGCGCGCTCTCCACGCGCAGCCAGTGGCCGCGCGCCGGACAACCCGGATTCAAACACTGGACGGTCCAACCGGGCAGATATTGCATTCGTTTGCCTCGCAAACCCACGGCCCCGGCGACGGAAGGGAAAGCGAAGCCGCCGAAGCGCCCCGTA
>DATHOY010000094.1:0-9704 GCA_035484435.1 Vulcanimicrobiaceae bacterium
ACGTCGGGAAGCGCGCGGGCGATGATGACGCTCATCGCATAGTCGAGATACGACTTGCGCATTTCGGCTTCGATGTCGATGGGAAGGAGTATTGATGTGTTCTGCTCGTCTGCCATGTGTCCTCAGCCTTCGCTCGTTATGGTCCTGCGGTAATGCACTCCAAAGCTTGGTTCAGTGATTCGTGCGTTCGAGTGCGAATGCTTTGACGGTGTCGAACGCGTCCGCCGCGTTGGTAAAGCGCTTGGTTGCAAATTCAGCTTCAATCAAGCGCAAAAAAGATTCGCATTCGGCCTGATCGCCAAGATTGATTGCCACGCCTTTTTCGTTGTCCGGCGTGGACGTGGGAACGGCGCGAAATTCGCTGACGCTCAGTCCGCGCAATCCCGGTAAAGTTGTCCAGCCTAACTGGTAAATCATCCCTAGCACTGTTCTCAAACTTACCGACCTGAAGGCCGGCCACTACAAAATCGTCCCGCTTGCCGGCGGGATGCCGGCGCCTTAGATATCGAGATTGACGACTTCGAGGGCGTTGTCCTCGATGAATTTGCGACGCGCTTCGACGTTTTCGCCCATGAGCGTTGTGAAAATGTCTTCGGCAGCGACGGCGTCTTCGAGTTTCACCTGGAGCAGGGTGCGAGTGTCCGCGTTCATGGTGGTTTCCCACAACTGCTCGGCATTCATTTCGCCCAGGCCCTTGAATCGGGTGATGGTGAAATCCTTTTTGGCGTCTTCCATGACGTAGTTGAGGACGTCGGTGGCTTTTTCCCGGGTGACCTTCGTGCCGTTGCGGGCGACGGTGAACGGCGGATGGTTGAATTCCTCAATCTGCTTGGCGAGAGCGCGGAGGCGCTTATATTCGGCGGTCGAGGCGACACCCCAGCTGATTTTCTGGTTGTGGGGAAGGCCGAACTGAATTTCGTAGAGGCTGTGTTCTTCATCGAAAGCGATTTTGCCTTCGAGCTTGAGTTTTGATTTGTCGATCTCTTTGAGTAGTTTTTCCAGCGCCTTCTTGTCCTCGAAGTCGGTTTTCTTTTCGAGGCCGCTTTCGGCGAGGAGTTCGACAAGGCCGGGTTCGCGGAGGCGGCGGCCGAGCTTGGCGGCGGCGGCATCGTATTCCTGGACATTCAGCAGGAAAGTGGTGAGGCGCGCGCCTTCGAGGTTGACGCCTTCCTTGGCCTTGACGATGTGATCTTCGGTGGCGCGCTTCATCAGTTCGCGGGCAAATTCGCGGTCATCGCGGATATAGCGCTCAGTCTTGCCGCGCTTGACGCGATAGAGAGGCGGCTGGGCGATGTAGACGTGGCCGCGTTCGATGAGCTCCTTCATGTGGCGGAAGAAGAAAGTGAGGAGCAGGGTGCGGATGTGCGAGCCGTCGACGTCAGCATCGGTCATCAGAATTATTTTGTGGTAGCGGAGCTTGCCAGCGTCGAAATCGTCTTTGCCGATGCCGGTGCCAAGGGCGGTGATGATGGCGCGAATTTCTTCGTGGCCGAGCATTTTATCGTAGCGGGCTTTTTCGACGTTGAGGATTTTGCCCTTGAGGGGAAGGATGGCCTGGTATTTGCGATCGCGGCCCATTTTTGCGGAGCCGCCGGCCGACTCGCCCTCGACGACGAACAGTTCGCAGCGGGCCGGATCGCGCTCCTGGCAATCCGCCAGCTTTCCGGGCAAGCCGCTGGAATCCATCGCGGACTTGCGGCGCGTGAGTTCGCGGGCCTTGCGGGCGGCTTCGCGGGCGCGGGCGGCGTCAATACACTTGCCGATGATGCGGCGCGCGACAGTTGAATGCTTGTCGAACCAGTCGCCGAGCTTTTCGTTGACCAGTTGCTCCACGTCGCCTTTGATGTCGCTGTTCAACTTGCCTTTGGTTTGGCCCTCGAACTGGGGTTGCGGCAAGCGAACGCTGACGACAGCGACGAGACCTTCGCGGACGTCATCACCGGAAATGGTGACTTCGTCTTTCTGCTCTTTCAACATTCCGGCGTTCGAAGCGAAATTGTTGATGGTACGCGTGAGAGCAGAGCGGAAGCCGGAGAGGTGCGTGCCTCCGTCGACGGTGTTGATGGTGTTGGCGAAGGAGAAAACGTTTTCGCCGTAGGTGTCGTTGTACTGCAGGGCGATTTCGATTTCGACGTTGCCCTTCTTGCCTTCCATGTAAATCGGAGAGTCGTGGAGCGAAGTCTTTCCGCGATTCAGGTGCTTGACGAATTCGGCGATGCCGCCGGTGAAGCGGAATTCAGCGGTCTTTTCCGTGCGCTCGTCATTAAGCGTGATCTTCAGGCCTTTGTTGAGGAAAGCGTATTCGCGGAGACGGGTGGCCAGCGTGTCGTAGCTGAATGCCGTTTTTTCGAAGATGCTGGGGTCGGGATGGAACTTGACTTTTGTTCCGGTTTTGCGGGTTTTGCCAGTCTGCTTGAGTTTATTGGTAGGCTTCCCTTTTTCGTAACTCTGCTCCCAAACGGCGCCATCGCGTTGAATTTCGAGTTCGAGAAAATCGGAAAGGGCGTTGACGACGGAGACGCCGACGCCGTGAAGACCGCCGGAAACTTTATAGGTGTCGCTGTCGAATTTTCCACCGGCGTGTAGAACAGTGAGAACGACTTCCGCGGCCGGACGCTTTTCCGTGGCGTGCATGTCCACGGGGATGCCGCGGCCATTGTCGACCACGGTAACGGAATTGTCGGCATGAACGGTGACATTTACTTCGTCGGCATAGCCAGCCATCGCTTCGTCGACGGAGTTGTCGACAACTTCCCAGACCAAATGGTGGAGACCCATTTCGCCGGTCGAGCCGATGTACATGGCGGGGCGCAGACGAACGGCTTCCAAGCCGCCGAGCACTTTAATGGATTTCGCGTCGTACTGGTGTCCGGTCTTAACAGCGGGAGTTTCTTTATCGCCCATTTGCTCTCCTGACGTGCAAGCCTGCGGCAACCCGGTCGCGCGGAACGGCGCTCTCCACACAGAGAAAATTCCGCCTGCGACCGCTTAAAACAATTTTTGCGAAGCAAGGAAAGGCGTGATGTCGGAATCCTGCAACCGTCGCCTCACCCTTTGACTGCGATCCCACTGGGCCGGATCGGAGCTCGTAGGGCTTCCTGCTTCATCCCATCCCGCGATCCGGGACGTGGCGAAGACTTATGTTCTCCAGGGTGCGAGACCTGCTCCTGGCGCGGAGCGTTCGAGGTCCAGCGGGCCTGGCGGACGTGTCGATTGGGGGGAAGAATAACCGATCGACAACACTTAAATTTTACTGGAAAAGGGGGAGATTCTCAAGCGGGAGGATGGGGGTTGTGGATAAATAAGTGTTTGTATTTCAATTACTTATAAATGTTCTTTGGAAAGGCGTCGCGCATCAGGCGGACTGGCCCCGGGCATGAAATCCGATCTGTTTCCTTGGCGGAATTGGGGTCTCCAGCATTTGACGAAGAGTGGCGAAAACGGCGTGGAATTTGGAGTCGTAGCGCTTCTCCATTTCCATGATCTTGCGCCGCAAATCTTCGTGCGTGGCGAGCATGGCGCGGATTTGGAGGAAGGCTCGCATGATGGCGATGTTGACCTGCACGGCGCGATCGCTGTGGAGGACGCTGGAGAGCATGGCAATGCCGTGTTCGGTGAAAGCGTAAGGAAGGTAGCGACTGCCGCCGCGGCCCTTTTTCTTTGATATTCCAGTCTGGAATATCAAAGAGTCGGATTCGGAGGAAGTGACTCGAAACATGAAGTCTTTCGGAAATCTCCGGAGGTTTCGAAGTACTGCTTTGTTTAAATTGAAGGTTGTCACACCGTAGAGCACAGCAAGGTCAGAGCCAATCATCACACGAGTCTTGCGAAGGAAATAGATCTTATGGCTGATTGCCGAAGCGGGAAGGAGCCCGGTAGCTGGGGTTTTTGGCATGGCAGGAAGATCTTTGAGATTGCATCTTCGAGATTGCAGAATGGGATCTCAAACAGGCAGACTGTATAACAGCAAAGATATATATTCAAGTAGCTATTATTTGATTCCGGCGCGGTGGGCTAAAGCGATCGGAAAGCACCGCTCGCTTCAGATGCGCATGGGCATGATTACGTAGCGGTAGCGGTAGCTTTCGTCAGCGAGGGGGCGCATCTGGCCGGCGGACTGTTCGTCTTTGAGTTCGATGCTGATGGGGCCGTCGGCCGCGGCGGCGAGAAAATCGAGCATGTAGCTGGAGTTGAAACCGATAGAGATGTTATCGCCCTTGTAATCCTTGTCGATGGTTTCCTTGGCTTCGCCGTACTCGGGACTGGAAGCGGAGATTTCCACGCCTTCGGTGGAGACGGCAAGCTTGACGGCGTGTGAGCGCTGGTCGGCGAGTTGGGAGACGCGGCGGACGGCGTCGCTGAGTTCGGAGCGCTCGAGGACCACCGTCTTGTTGTTCTCGCGCGGCAGGACGGCTTCGTAATTCGGGAATTGGCCGGTGAGGATGCGGGAGATCAAAAGGCGGTGCCCGACCTGGAAAAAGAGGTGGCTCTCATCCTTTGCGAATTCCATGTGGGCATCGGAGCCGGCCGCGGCGGAAAGTTTTTCGACTTCGTCCATGGCTTTCTTGGGGATCAGGACGCGGACTTCGCCGTTGAGGCCTGCAAGCTTCTGATCGGTTTCGGCGAGCGCCAAGCGATGGCCGTCGGTGGCTACCATGGCAAGCGTGTCGGGCTTGAGGATCAGCAGGCCACCGTTGAGGGTGTAGCGGGACTCTTCCATGGAAATGGCGAATTTTGTCTTGGCGATCAGGCTTTCGAGCACCGCGGCGCGAAGCTTGACCAGCGTATGGGGCATGGCGGGCAAAGCGGGGAAATTTTCCTTGGCCATGCCGACAAGTTTGTATTTCTTTTTGTCGCTTACGATCTCGACCCAGTGATTGTCGAGCAACTTGAACTTGATTTCGCCTTCGGGGAGGAGCCGGACGAGCTCGAGCAGTTTCTTGGCGGGGATGGTGCCGGCGCCTTCTTTTTTGACCTTGGCTTCGCAGGAGGTGCGCACACTGAGCTCGAGGTCGGTCGCGGTAATCGTGACGCGGCTGCCTTTCGCTTCAACCAAGAGATTCGAAAGAATGGGAATCGTGGTTTTGCGTTCGACTACGCCTTGAGTGGTGGTGAGTTCATTGAGCAGCGCGGACTTGGTTACGCTGAATTCCATGGATTGGCTTTCCTCACGTGCGGTACCGGTTGCCGTCATGTGGCTTTCCCCCGCTGAATTAACCCGCTGACGTACTGTACTCGCTTTTCCGCCAAGTAGAAAGTGGCCAGAAGGGTTTTACGCTGTGGAAATGCAGCGGTCTGAGGATTTCCGGCGGCGAGAATATGCAGGGAAGGAATTAGGATTCTCACAGACACAAAGGCTTTCACAAAAGCAGTCAGATAAAAATAGAGCTATAAAGCTTGTTGTTGTGATGAGCGCTGTGGATTGGTGGAAATGTACACGGACGCGCGGACTAGCTTGCTATTTTGCGAGAGGTGTCGCGTGAATATCCGCGCGAAGCTGCGGAAAAAAGAGCCGCGGCCGTGGATCGAGCGATTCGCTCCGCAAGCGCGCACATTTGATCCGCAAGTTTCCCTCGCGATGTTCACACCTTCTGCACAATGTTTCCGGGTGACGAAAAAAGGCAAAGAGCATCAAACAGACGGCCAAGTTAGAAGAGATATTCACAGGGACTTTCACTTACCCTCGTTCTGAAAAGAAATTTGGCGTACTGAGGAGAGACCGATCATGTCGAGTATTTTAATTACTGGATCAAATCGTGGGCTCGGGTTGGAATTTGCGCGTCAGTATGCGGCGGATGGATGGGACGTGATTGCGACAGCGCGCAATCCAAAAAGCAGCGAGGAACTGCAGCGATTGGCAAAAAACAAAAATGTGTCGCTATACGACCTGGATGTGGCCAGCGATGAATCGGTCAAACGGTTAGCGGAAACTTTGGATGGTAAGCCTGTAGATTTGCTTGTCTTGAACTCGGCCATTTTTACGCGAGACGGAAACAAGCTTGGCAAACTTAATTTTGCCGGATGGCGCGAGTCCTTTGACACGAACGTGCTGGGGGCGATCCGGGTGGCGGAGGCGCTTATTGAAAACGTCGCAGCGAGCCAGCGGAAACAGATCGTGGCGATCAGCACGGGAATGGGCTCACTGCAAGCGTTGGAATCCACCATCGGCTTCGGACTCGCTTATCAATACAGAACAAGCAAAGCAGCGCTAAACATGACGATGTCGATCCTGGCCAAAGAAGTGGAGCCGCGGGGAATCAGCGTGGTGATCTTCAGCCCGGGATGGGTGCAGACGGACATGGGAGGCGCGAACGCGGCGCTGACGCCGGCGCAGAGCATTGGAGGCATGCGCAAGGTGCTCGAAGGGAATCCGATGGAGTTGACGGGGAAATTCCTGGGCTACGACGGCACGATTTGGCCGTGGTAATTGTGGTCTGACGAGGTTGTTACTGCAGGGCGTCCATCAGACGGGTGATGGTGCGATTCAGTTCTTTGTCGGAGCGGCGGAGTTCTTCGATTTTGTTGATCGAGTGCAGGACGGTGGTGTGATGCTTGCCGCCGAACTGCCGGCCGATCTCTGGTAGCGACGCGGTGGTGAGCTGCTTGACGATATACATGGCCACCTGGCGCGGGAAAGCGATGGCGCGGGTGTTGCTGCGGACTTTCAGGTCCTGCTCGCGCAAATTGAAATGCTCGCTGACGCGTTTCTGGATCAGGTCGATGGTGACGCGCTTTTCCTGCGACGCGATGATGTTGCGAAGAACCTGCTGCGCGGTGGTGAGCGAAACGATTGTGCCGGTCAGCGAAGCGTAGGCCATTAGACGCGTCAGGGCGCCCTCGAGCTCGCGCACGTTGGACTTGATGGCGCGGGCGATGTACTCCGCGACATCGTCGGGCAGATGGAAGCGATCGTTCTCCGCTTTCTTCTGGAGGATGGCGATTTTCGTTTCCAGGTCCGGCGGCTGAATATCGGCGATCAATCCCCACTCAAAACGGGAACGAAGGCGCTCTTCAATCGAGTTGATGTCCTTCGGCAGGCAGTCCGAGGAAATGACGATCTGCTTCTGCTGCTCGTAAAGAGCGTTAAAGGTGTGGAAGAACTCTTCCTGGGTGCGCTCTTTTCCGGCGATGAACTGGATGTCGTCCACGAGGAGCACATCGACGGTGTGGAAGCGGTCGCGGAAACTGATCATGCGGTCGAAGCGGAGCGAGTTGATGACCTCGATGGTAAATTTTTCGGCGCTGACGTAGCTGAGGCGCATGGCCGGATTGCGCTTCTTGATGGTGTGTCCGATGGCATGCATCAAGTGGGTCTTGCCCATACCGACGCCGCCGTACAGGAAGAGCGGGTTGTAAGCCTTGGAAGGCTGCTCGGCGACTGCGCGGGAAGCCGCATGCGCGAACTCATTGGACTTGCCGACGACGAAGCTGTCGAAGGTATAGCGAGTATTCAGTTGGTGGTCGCTGCTTTCAAAATCGAGCTTGGCTTGCTTCGTGCCGTTGACGGCGGGCGCCGCTTGCACGGGTTCTTCCTCGGTGCAGACATACTGCACTTTCATCTGAGGGGTGCCCATCTGGTGAAAAACTGCTTTTACAATTTCGCCGTAGGTGCGGGTGAGAACCTGGCGGAACACAGTGCTGGGAATCTGCACGTACAGGGTGTCCCCTTCCGCGCGGTTGAGCCGGGTAGGCTGAAACCATGTGGAATAGGTGTTGATGCTGACCCTGGATTTAATCAGATCGAGGAACTTATCCCAGAGATTCTGCACTTCTTTTTCACGTCCAATTTGGGTAGCTGTCGTCATCAGAAAATGCCAAGCCTAGACCATTTCCACAGGTGTGAAAAAACTGTGGAAAGCCAATTTCGCCCTAATTCTTCAAGCCTTGGAGTTCTTTCCCGCGCCGGAACGATTGGTCGTTGCCCCTGTGGACCTGCGCGGACCTTTCAGACCTGCTGAACCAAGCACCATTGCTTTCAAACTGCGTTGGATTCTCGCGCACTGTTCGGGTGGGAGCAAGCGAAAAGTGCGCGAAGGGGTTCAACGAAGTTCACATGCCATGCACAACTTTTCCACAAGCACGGGAATTGTGCAAGTCGAAAGAAAAACGCAAATTTTGCCTGAGAAAATCATGGTTTACGCACGGCGGAAAATGTGTTTGCACTGTTTCAGTGCAAAGCGACCTGAGGAAAACGCGGTGAATTTTGCTCACGGTTTCCGGTCCGGCCGGGCGAATTCGTAAACGCCGATTGGATCCGCGCCGATCAGCAACCGGTCCTCTTCGACAAGGAGCACGTTGGCTTCGATGCGCGCGCCGTCCTTGGTGTAAATCTGGTACTCGGAACGCCGGTTTCCGTCCTTGTCAAAGTGCAGCAGCGTGTTGTTCAAGGCCATCCAGAGGTCGCCGCTGACGGGATCAACGCCGAAGGCGGTCAGAATCGGGTGCAACGACGGAGGTTCCGCACGCTTTTCCTGGCGTTCAATTTCCCGGCGCGCGGCGCGAGCCTCGGAAAACGCATCGATGTTCGTAAACTGAAAATCCTGTTTGGCGAAACCGAAGCGGTCGTACTGACGGACCATGGGCTCCGGCATGTATGTGTAACCGTAGTAGATGTGGCCCTCCGGGTCAGAGCCCAGCCGGCCGATGCTCACATAGCGATTGAGGTCGTTGCGTTCGGAGAGTTGCTCCGGGTCGCCAAATTCACGAACAACGCGGCCGGTCGGGCCGAAGACGGTGACAAGATGGAGTCCGCGCGGCGCGGTCACCGCCACTTCACCTTCGGGGAGCGCGACCAGCGACGTTGGAGAATTAAACTGCATCGAGCGAAGCGGCGAGCCCGTGGGAGAGAAGACGTTTACCTGATTGTAGCCACGATCGGCGACGTAGAGATTGCCCTGGGCATCCACGTCGCAATCTTCGCCGAAGGAAATGGCTGCGCGCGGCGTTTTGTCGGCGGCTGGGGAAGCGGGGGGCGCACCGATGACGGCCAGTTGCTTTTCGTGGGAGTCAAACACCGCGATCCCGACAGCGGGAGAAGCGAGGAGATAATATTTCCCGTCCTTGCCGTGCCGAAGGGCGCGCAATCCTGGGCCGATGGACGGGAAAACCCTGCGACGAGCCATGAGTTGGTCGTCAACATCCGAGCCTGTGGCCGCGAGTGCGATACCAAGGACACAAGTAGCCGCCGCGGCGGCGAGGAATTTTCCGGATTTACGATGCATGATTTCTCAGATTACGGCCAACGGTCCGTGGTTGCCTCACTGGATAAGAAGTTGCCTTGAAGTTGCTGAAAAACGAAACGGTCAATCGATGCGCAGCCGGAGCCGCTCGATGGATTTGGCGGCCAAGCGGCCGGCCTCATTACGCGGCGCGGCTTCGTCCGTTTCGATCAGCACCGCGTTCATTTGAATATCGCCCGTGGCGACTTCGAAGCGCGCGGGCAGGCCGTCCAGAAATTTCTTGATGATGCCCCCGCGGTCCATGCCGATCACGCCGTCGTGCGGCCCGGTCATGCCAACGTCGGTGATGTAGGCGGTGCCTTTGGGCAGGACATGCTCGTCGGCAGTGGCCACGTGGGTGTGCGTGCCCACGACGGCGGTGACGCGGCCGTCGAGATACCAGCCGAGGGCGATTTTTTCGCTGGTGGTTTCGGCGTGGATGTCCACCAGGATGAAAGCAACGTCAGCGGGAACCTTGGCCAATTC
>DATHOY010000095.1:0-18399 GCA_035484435.1 Vulcanimicrobiaceae bacterium
TCGATCATGGAGCTCGCCAAAGTCCCGCCGCATCTCCTCGTTCTCGGCGGCGGCTACGTCGGCCTGGAATTCGCGCAACTCTTCCGCCGCCTCGGCAGCCGCGTCTCCATCATTCAAAGCGCCGCGCAGCTTCTCGGCCACGAAGACCAGGACGTCGCCGAAGCTGTCGCCACGATCCTGCAGGAAGATGGCATCCAGATTCACCTCAACTCCAAAATTGAAAAAGTGACCCGCTCCCGCAATCGCATCACCGCAACATTCCGTGCCGCCGGAAAATCCCGCAAGGTCGAAGGCACGCATCTCCTCGTCGCCACCGGACGCGTTCCGAATTCCGACACGCTGAATCTCCCCGCCGCCGCAATCTCAACCGACGCCCGCGGCTTTATCACCGTCAACGAACGGCTCGAAACCTCCGCGAAAGACATCTTCGCCCTCGGCGACATCAAGGGCGGCCCCGCCTTTACCCATATTTCCTACGACGATTTCCGCATCCTTCGCACCAATCTGATCGAAAAAGGCAGCGCCACCACCATCAATCGTCTGGTGCCCTATACCGTCTTCATCGACCCGCAACTCGGCCGCATCGGCCTCACCGAAGCCGAAGCCCGCGCGCAAAACCGCTCCATCCGCGTCGCCAAAATGCCCATGAATTACGTCGCCCGCGCGCTCGAAGTCGACGAATCCCGCGGCTTCATGAAAGCCATCGTCGACACTTCCACCAACCAAATCATCGGCGCCGCCGTTCTCGGCTTCGAAGGCGGCGAAATCATGGCCCAACTCCAGATCGCCATGATGGGCCAACTCCCCTACACCACGCTGCGCGACGCCGTCTTCGCGCACCCCACCCTCGCCGAATCCCTCAACAACCTCTTTTCCAAATTCCAGGATTAACCCGAAAACCGCACCTGCCCATCCGGACAGGTGTTTCACGTTGGTACAGCTGGTTCACCGTTCCGTTGATTAAAAACCTCCTGCGATGGCTTAATTGACTGTCAGTCAGAGCCGTCTTTAGCAACAACGGAACGCATAGACCGAGCTAGCTATGGGCAAAAAGCACGAAGATTTGGCCATAGTCGCCGTCCTGGCGGTGGTGTACTTCGGCACCGCCAAGCTGGGGCTTCGGTTTGCTCTCGTCAACCCCAGTGCCACAGCCCTGTGGGCGCCTACAGGAATCACCCTGGCGGCGTTCTTGATTTTCGGCGTTCGTGTCTGGCCAGGCGCATTTCTGGGCGCATTCTTTGCGAATTTGACCACAGCGGGCACGGTCCTCACATCCGCCTGCATTGCGACGGGAAACACACTAGAAGGTGTGGTGGCCTGCTACCTGGTAACCCGCTTTGCCCGTGGCCAACAGGCGTTTGAACGAGCCCAGGATATATTCAAGTTTGCGTTCCTGGCAGGGATGGCCAGCACGATAATCAGCGCCACGGTCGGTGTCACCTCCCTCTCCTTGTCGGGATTCGCGGACTGGAGAGAGTTTGGTTCCATCTGGCGCACGTGGTGGCTCGGCGACGGGGCTGGCGCAGTGGTTGTGACTCCTCTTGTGCTTCTTTGGAAAGAAAATCCACGCCTGGATTGGACTCGTCGGCAAATTATAGAGCTCGCTCTGTTGTTCCTCGGATTGTTTTTCACCGCCGGGATTGTCTTCGGGGGGCCCTTTCACGCCGAGCTCAGGAATTACCCTCTCGAATACCTTTCCATTCCATTCTTGATCTGGGCCGCGTTCCGCTTTGGGCGTCGCAAGGCTGCGACCGCTACGTGCGTTTTGGCGGGCATTGCCGTCTGGGGCACGATGCACGGATTTGGCCCGTTTTCCAGGGAGACTCTGAACACCTCTCTTTTGCTGGTGCAATCGTTCGTGGGCATCGTCGCTGTAACAAATTTGGCCCTCGCTGCGGAAGTCACGGAGCGAAAGCGCACGGATGAACGCGTGCAGCAGTTGGTGGGCACCGATCCCCTGACCGGGCTTGCCAACTATCGGCGGCTGATCGAAGCACTCGAATTGGAAATCAAACGGCATGGGCGCTCAGGCCGGCCGTTTGCTGTTCTGCTTTTCGATTTGGATGGATTGAAGAAGCTCAACGACACGCACGGCCATCTGGCGGGCAGCCGGGCTCTGTGCAGACTAGCCGAGGTTCTCCGCGCTCATTCCCGGCAGATCGACACGCCCGCGCGTTTTGGGGGCGACGAGTTTGCCGTGGTGCTTCCGGAGACGACTGCAGCGCAGGCCCAGCAGATTGCCGAAAGAATCCGCGATCGCATCGCCTCCGATGGTGAAAACCCTCCCATCTCCGCGGCCGCGGGCGCTGCCGTTTTCCCGGACGACGGAGACTCGATCGATACATTGCTCTCGGCAGCCGATCGAGCACTCTACGGGATGAAGCGCCTTTCCGCAGCCGCAGGTTCGCAGCAAGGGCCACGGCCCCGACGGCGCGCTCCCGAGTAGACTGCTGCTCCTCGGATATTTGCGCTTGCGCAGATGCTCTTTTTACCTCCCATCACGGGTCACCTTCGTTGACTTGCCCACCATCGCAACCTAAGATTGCTGCAATGCCAGGCACCGATCCCCTGATTGGAAAGATTCTTTCCCACTACCGAATCCTGGAACACCTCGGTGGTGGGGGCATGGGCGTCGTCTACAAAGCCGAGGACACGCGCCTCGACCGATTCGTCGCCATCAAATTTCTTCCCGAAGCGCTCGCCAAAGACCCCGCCACCATCGAGCGTTTTCGCCGCGAAGCCAAAGCCGCCTCTGCGCTGAACCACCCTAATATCTGCACCGTTTACGACATCGGCGAAGAAGACGGCCGCGCCTTCCTGATCATGGAGTTCATGGAAGGCTGCACGCTCAAACACCTGATCAACGGCTCTCCTCTCGAACTCGACAATCTTTTGGCCATCGGGATCGACATCGCCGATGCCCTCGACGCGGCGCATGCCAAGGGAATTCTTCACCGTGACATCAAACCCGCGAATATCTTCGTCACCTCGCGCGGCCACACCAAGATTCTCGACTTCGGCCTCGCCAAACTCAAAACTGATTCGCCTAACTCCGCAACCAGCAGCAATGCCGCGGGTGAAACCCTGGCGCCCGAATTTCTGACGAGTCCCGGCAGTGCCGTTGGCACCGTCGCTTACATGTCGCCGGAGCAGGCCCTTGGAAAACCGTTGGACGCGCGCAGCGATCTTTTTTCGTTCGCTATCGTCCTCTACGAAATGACCACGGGGGTTCTTCCCTTTCAAGGCGACACTTCCGCCGCGATCTTCGACAGCATTCTGCACCGCGCTCCGCCTTCAACGGCGCGGCTCAATCCCACTGCTCCGGCCGAACTCGAACGCATCATCACAAAAGGGCTTGAAAAGGATCGCGACCTCCGCTGCCAGTCCGCCGCGGAACTTCGCGTGGACCTCAAACGCCTGCGCCGAGAATCTTCCGGCCGCTCCGCCGTGCGGCCTTCCGCGGATCCACCAGACGAACAAGTCGAGCCCGCCAAGATTTCCAGTGGCCGCCAGAAGCTCGCCGCTTCTTCCGAGCCGGTACCCGCGCCTGCCAGCGCTGTGCCCTCTCGCCTCTCCGCTTACGCCGGAATCGCGGTTGTATTGCTTCTGGTGATTGCCGGCCTGTTCTGGTATCGAAAAAATTCCGCTCCGGGCAATCCAGTATCCGCCGCTCGACCTTCCATCGCCGTGCTTACTTTGAAAAACCTCAGTACCGAGCCGGATAGCGCGTATTTCAGTGACGGCATGGCCGACGAAATCTCCACCAAGCTTTCCAAAATTAAGGGGATCGATGTTGCCTCGCGCGACACAGTCACTGCCCTTAAAACCGCCGACAAGACGGCCTCTGACATCGGCCGCCAGCTGAATGTTCGTTACCTTCTCGAAGGCAGCGTCCGCAAAGCGGGCAACCAGGTCCGCATCAACGTTCAACTGATCGATTCCAACACCGGTTTTCAGACCTGGGCCGATGATTTCACCGGCGACCTGCAAAATGTTTTTTCGTTGCAGGAACAAGCAGCCCTCAAAATCGCCGAAGCCCTTAACCTGCATCTCAGCCCGCAAGAACAGCAGGCCGTTCTCCGTCGTTACACGCAAAGTCCCGAGGCCTATCAGGAATTCCTGCTAGGCCGTTCGCTGCTGGTGCATGAAGATCAACCCACCGCACTGGAAGCGGCGCGAAAGCACTTCGAATCCGCGTTGAAACTCGATCCCAACTACGCTCCCGCTTTGGCGGGACTCTCGCATGTGGAGGGCTACTATTATCGCGACATCGATTCCAATCCCGCCTATCTTCATCGCGCCGAACAACTGGCCAGACAGGCCTTGACCATCGACCCGCAAATGCCCGAGGCGCACATTGCCATGGCTCGCATTTTCGGAGTGAATTACAGATATGCGCAATCGATCAGCGAGCTTCGCCTGGCGGTTCAAGAGGAACCCGACAACGCTCTTGCCTGGGACATGCTTTCCTGGGCCTTGGGATATGAAACTCCCCCGCAAGCTGCCGAGTCGGAAAAAGCGGCTCGAGAGGCCATCCGCCTCAATCCGGCGCTCAGCTACGCGCAATACCATCTCGGGAGGGCTCTCTATCTTCAGGGTCGTTTCCCCGAGGCGATGGCTGCTTTTGACCGGTGCGAGGAGTTGTCTGGGAATGCGAACGCAGCCAACCTGGGCCGTTCCCAGGCTCTCGCCGCGCAGGGACGCTACGCCGAAGCGATCACCACGATCCTGAAAAATGGAACATCCAAGAGCAACATCAACAGCTACTGGCTAAGTTCCTACTACGTGGGAAACGGCGAAAAAGAGAAAGCTCTCACCACCATGCGCGAGTCCTTTGATCTCGGTTTCCGCGATTTTGCCGCCCTGGACTCGAATCCCGCGTTCTCATCGCTGCGCAGCGACGCTCGATTCACAGCGCTGGTCGCTCACGCCAAAGCAACTATGCCGGCCGCGACCAAGTAAATCGTCGTCTATATTGCTTCTCGGATAGTGTAGCGTTTGCGTCTTGCTACCAGATCTTCACTCGCTCTTCCGGCTTCAAGTACAACTTCTCGCTTTCCTTCACCTGAAACGCAGGATACCAGGCATCGATGTTGCGCACCGCGTCGGTGCGGTATTCCGATGGCGAGTGCGGGTCGGTCAGCACCTGCTGCCGCAGCGCGCCTTCACGCGGCTTGCTTGCGCGCGTCTGGCCGTACGCGAGGAAAAATTGCTGGTCGCCGCTGAAGCCGGCCTGCTCCGCGGCCTTGTTCCCGCCAAGAGCCGCGTGGTACGCGTCGTACGACGCCGCGATTCCCGCCACGTCGGCAATATTTTCGTCGATCGTCTGCTTGCCGTTCAGTGCCAGGTCGGGGAACGGTTTGTACTTGTCATACTGCTCCACCAGCTTTTGCGTTGACGCTTCAAAATGGGCCAGGTCCGCCGGCGTCCACCAGTTTCGCACCCGGCCCTTCGAGTCGAACGCCGAGCCCTCCGCGTCGAATGTGTGGCTCACCTCGTGCCCGATCACCGCGCCGATCGCCCCGTAATTAAATGCGTCCTGCGCGTTCGCGTCGAAGAAGGGCGGCTCCAGGAACGCCGCGGGGAAGCTGAGCGCATTCTGCAGCGGCAGATTCACCGCGTTCACCGTTTGCGGCGTCATCGTCCATTCTTGCCGATCCACGGGCTTTCCGAGGCGCGCGGTCTCCGCGGTGTAGACGAACAGGTTTCCGCGCCACAGATTCCCGAAAATGTCGTCGGGTTTGATGTCGTAGCCGGAATAGTCCATCCAATGCTCGGTGTAGCCGATACCGACGTAGAGTGTGCTGAGCTTCGCCTTCGCCTCTGCCTTCGTCGCGGGATCCATCCAGGTCAGCGCGTCAATCCGTTTGCGGAACGCTTCTTCGATATTCGCCACCATCTTTTCCACGCGCGCTTTCGATTCCGGCGGGAAATACTGCTTCGCATACAACTGCCCGACGGCGTCGCCGAGCCACACGTTTACCACCGTTACCGCCCGCGCCCACCGAGGCCGCTGTTCCGTGGTGCCCTGCAGTGTTTTGCCGAAAAACGCGAACCGCTCGTCCGCGAATCCTTTCGGCAGCACGCCGCCGTACGCCTCGATCATGTGATAGGCCAGAAAATCTTTCCATGTCTCCAGCGGCTCCGACGTCACCAGCGCTGATTCGCCCGCAAACGCTCCCGGCTGCCACACGATGAAGTTTTCCTGTTTCGTAAGCCCCGCACCGCGGAAATACTCCGCCCAGTCCAATCCGGGCGCCTTGGCCGCAAACTCCGTCCGCTTCCACGGATTGTTAGCCTTGTGCACATCCTCGTTTTCCGCCAGCGTCAGGTGCTTCTCCGCGATCGCATGCTCCAAGGCCACAATTTTCGCCGCGCGTGCCTCCGGATCCGAAAATCCTGCGAGTTTCAGCATCGCCGCCACGTGCGCCTGGTACGCGGTGCGCAGATTCTTCATGCGGTCGCTCTCGCCCGTGTAATATTCGCGGTCAGGCAATTGCAACCCGCCCTGCATCAGGTACGCGGCGTAATGTTCCGGATCGTTGAAGTCCGGGGCCACCCACAGACCGAACAGATTCGCCGTGTGAAAATTCGTGTTATTCAACGCGTCCACATCCGCGCGCAACGTTTTTCCCAGCGCAAACGCCAGCGCCTTTTTGTCCTGGATCGCTGCGATGGCCTTCAGATGCGGCTCCAGCGGCGCCATTCCCTTCGCTTCAATTCCCGCTTCGTCCATGTACGAGTGAAAAAGATCGGCAATCTTGCGGGTATTCGTGCCCGGCGCGGCGTTCGCTTTGGCCGCCTCCTCGACCAGTGCTTTCACTCGCTGGTCGCTTTTATCCCGTAAGGCCAGGACCACGCTCACACTCCCCCGGTCCGCTGGGATCTCTGTCCGCTTCAGCCACGCCCCGTTGCAATACCTGAAAAAATCGTCGCCCGGTTTCACCTCAGGGTCTATGTTCCCCACCACAACTCCGTGTGATGGTTCCGTCGCCTGTTGCGCCCGGGCAGGCTGCCCAGTCGCCACGATTACAAACGCCATCGCCGACAACCAAATTCCCGGCCCCACCAGCCGGACAACTCTTTCCGAAATCCTCATTTGAGCCTCTCTCTGGACTGTATTTCTTTTTCCGTCCCTTACAAGCACACCCGATCCCCTCCATTCTTAAACGCCTAAACCCACGAAAGGGTAGCACGTCCGGCAAGGCAGAGCGCTCGACCTGGCTTTTTAACTGGAACCTGCACCAGAATTGCATTACAGTCTGGGCGTCCCCTGTCGCGCAGAGGGAACATATGGCTTCCCCCAGCTTCCAGCCGCCCATGCGGAAGTCACTAACGCTCAGCCTTACCTGGCTGCTCACTTCCATTTTGTTTGCGGTTACCATCGAAAATATCTGGCTTGACCCTTGGCTGAAAAGCCGATTCCCGGATTTTTCACCGCTGGCCCCGCAGCCGCCCAGCATTCTGTGGATTGGAACCTTTGCTGCAATCGGCATCATCTGCGTGGTGCTGGTGGTGGGGCAGGTCTTGCTGATGCGCCGCGCGGGAGTGGCGCGGAATACCAAAATCGTCGCCGGCGTTTCGGTCATCCTGGCCGTGGTGCTTTCTGTGACGTGGTTCTTCGTCACCAGCGGCATCGCCGCCGCGCCGCGCTTGCTCTTCTATCGCCCACCGCATCCGGTGAAACTCACCTGGGTCGCCAGCACCACTCCCGGCGTCACCTACAACATCTACCGCAGAAACGAATCCACCGGGAAATACGAGCAACTGAACACCACCCCGATCACCCAATTGACCTTCACCGACCAGCATCCCGCGAATGGCGTAACCTACACTTACTTCGCTACAGCCGTCAGCGGCACCATCGAGAGCGCCCGCTCCAATCCCGCTCCCGCCACGATTCCCCTCTCCTGAAAAAAAAGTAGCGGCCCCGTTCAGAGCGTGCCCTGACGAAGGAAGGGTGGCCAAGCCGCCCCAATCTCCCATGGTAACGCTGCCCTCGCTAGCGTTCTAAGCCCAAGGTTGTCTACATCAAAAGTCCCTCAGGTAGTTTTCCCAATGCCGTTTTTCTTCGGGGGTGATCAGCAATTTGTGAGTTTCGAGGATTGCCCGAAGATTTTCTGCCTGGGACTTTGTTGGCGGAACGAAACTGCGATTCCACCGCTGCCATAGACGCGCTTTATATTGCGCCGCAGCCTCAGACGTGCCTGCATCTGGGTCGCCCAATGCCTGGATCAATAATCCCAGCCCCTCCCATTTGCTAAGTCGGCCGATCAGAGACAGTACACGGCGTTTCTTTGCTGAACTCTTGCACCGCAGGTAGGCAGCCCACAATCCCGCCCCACCCACGGAATTGACGCGCTTCCGCAGCCCAAGGACGGCCACGCGCCCCACCCTTGCGCTTTTATCGCAGAGTGCCGCCAGAAAAATCGCAGCGTCGTACGCTGGGTCCAGCCTGGTGATCGCACGAAGGGCAGCGGCCCGGACCTGCGAGCGCTCCGCAGCCAGATACTGACTGACTAAGGCAGTGTCTTCTTTTCTCCCTGCCTCGCCGAGGCCGGCAAGGCTCGCGGCTAACGCTTTCCCACTTGAAGTGGAAACATTCGACAGATAGAAATCGCGGAGGTTGACCGTACCTTCTTTGTTCAAATAAAACTGCGCCTCCTCGCGAACCGAAATATTGGGGTCGAGGAGGGCTCGCAGAAGTTCGGCCTTCGCCGCGTCTGGATATTTCTCCGCAAGGGATCGCAATGCATGATGCCTGACGACAGAAAACGGACTGCGCCCCGCCGCTTCGAGCGCTTTTTGCGCTTCCGCGCTCGGGGCCCTGTGCTCGAGCGCTCGTATGGCCATCACACGGATATGGAAATCGCTATCCTGCAGTGCAGTTGCAAAGAGTGCGTCCTTGCCTTCATGGACCCCACCAAGACTGGCTTCGTAAAAAAACCGCCTCGCCAGCCGATCTCCGGAATTGCGCCCCTCTTCGAGAAGGTGCGCAGTCTCCGGTCTCTGGAACAGCTCCCTAACCCGGTCAATGATCTCTTCGTTCTTTCCTCTTCTGGTGAGGCGCAGCCGCAACACCAGAGGCAACCATTTCTGGAAAGCGGAGGCGTATCCGGGCCGAATTCTGGCCAAGACAAGAGCGCAAGCAATTTCCCTGACGTTTTCCACCCAGTCATTAGCACGGAGAAGAAGAAACGGCAATTCCGCACCGCTCTGGATGTTCCCTAGTTCTCGGACGGCGGACTCCCGGATATAACCGCTCGAGTGGCAACTGACCACTCCCAGGAAAGAGGCCGCACCTTCGGGCAGCTTCGCGAACCGCTTCACATCTGGAACCCGGAATTCGGCCCAGGCCTCCCGACGCCACTTCCAGTCGATATCGCCAACGCGGATATATTCGTCAAACCGCACGTATTCCGCCGGCTTGATACAGTCCAATAGCCGTTCAACGGCCCTTGCTGATTGACGAGCGATCTCACTGCTTCTTGTCAAGGCCAGCTGCAAAAGATCGGGAATTGCGGCCGGTTCACCGGAATCGCCGATTGTTCGAAGCAGTTCCATCCGTGGATCGCTTCGGAACAATCTTTCCACCAGATCCAGACGGCGGTAGAGCGCTTCTACCAGATCTCTGGTCGCGGGACTTAATTGTTTTTGGGGTTGAGGAATAGGCATCCTACGCTCAAGAGTGCCCAGATTCTAACATCAAACGCACGCCACCTCACCGCCGCCCCAGAAAGCGTAGACGCCCGGTGAATGCGCGACCCTGGCCGCCGGAAAAATTCAGGAAGGCGGGCGTAACGCCGACGGCGTCAATATTGTTCACCACCACGTTGGGATTCTGTCGGTCGGTAAGATTGATTACGGAGCCGCGAACCGCGAACAGATATTTGCGGAAGCGAAATTTCTTTTCGATGCTGACGTTGAGGCTGGCGTAATCTGGAAAGCGGATGCTGTTCGGTGCGCCAATCAGGAATTGCTGCTGGTTCACAACGCTAAAGGGATAGCCCGTGCGATATTCAAAAAAATACGCGAAATCGATTCCCCACCACGGCGTTGGCACCGTGCCCCAGCTGAGCGCGCGGTTCGGCGCGTCCCATAAAAGCGGTGCACCCTGTTGCGGCGCGAAATAAAGCAAGCCGAGTTGCGGATCGAGAGCCTGATCCGTGTTGGCGCGCGACCGCGTGTAGCTGCCGAAGAGCACCGCGCCTTTTTCGAAGGTGTGCCGCGCGGAAATCGTTGCGCCTCGATATTTATCCCGCCGCGTGGATTGCAGCAGAAAAACGCTGCCGATCTGCTGGGCCGGATTCAACGTCTCGAAGGCCAGTTCGCGATGACCGTTTCGCGCCAGCAATTCCACGGAGAGAATTGTTTTTTTCCAGATGCGTTCCTGCCAACCGGCGCTGGTGATATCGAAAAACGGCTGTTGCAGGCCGTGCGTGGGCATCACGAATGTGCTGGTTGCCGGGCCCTGTGTGCAAACCGTCTGCGGCGGAGCGCACTGATTGCCGTAAAAAAAGAGCGTATCCACTTGCTGCTGGTCCTGCGTCTGGCCAAGCACGGAAAGATTCAGCGGGATATTGTAAATGCCCCAGCCGATGGAGAATTTTCCTCGGCCGTCGGCGAACGGCAGGTAGTTCATGGCGGCGCGCGGCTGCACCAGTGTCTGGTGCACGAACTGGTCCCAATCACCGCGCAAGCCGATTTGCGCCACCCAGTGAGAACTGAGGCTCCAATTATCCTGTATAAACGCGCCCGCGAGCGTGTTGTCCACGTCGAGTGTTGCATTGCCCGTGAAGGTGGTCTGCCGCACCAGTTGCTTCGCCGCGTTAAACGCCTGAATTTCGCCCCGCGTGCTGGACTGATTCAACTGCACCCCCGAAATATTTGTGCCCGCGGAAAATGTATGCAGCCCGTGCCAATGCGTGCCCGGGCGGATGGCGTCGGCAAAAAACTGGTGGCGCCTGCTCAATTGATCCGCGCGCTGAAAGAAATTCCCCGCGGCGCCGTTCACCAGCAGTTGATACGGCAAGTCGCCCTGGGGATCGAAATCACGGTTGGTGCGATCTTCGGAAAAGCCAACCTCGAAAAGCGTGTGGTTCCACCACAACTGGTTTTTAATCGAAGCGAAAATCCGGTTGCTGGGCACATCCAGTGTGGTCGATTGAGGATTCAGCGAATCGAGTCCCACGCTGGTGGCGCTCTCGTTGTTGTAGAGAAACGTGAAATGCAGGCTGTCGTTCGGCGCAATATGCCACAACAATCGCGAATAAGAATCGCCGCTCCACTGCTCGCTGGTGTTGTTGCCGGTGGAGATATCGCGCACGATGTCCAGCGTGTGATCCAGGCTGAACGACTGCAGGAACCAGAGTTTTCCCGCCACCAGCGGGCCGGAAAACGTGATGCGCGGATAGTAGTTGCCGAAGCGCACGCCCTGCTGCACGCTGATGCCAGGAACAAAATCGGTGGCGTTAAAGCGCCAGTGGTCGTCGCCGTCGGGCGTTTCGAACCTGAGGATTGATGCGCCGGGGTGAGCGAATTCCGCGCCGAACCTACCGGTTTCGACTTCCGCGGTGCGCAGCGCGTCCACGATGATTGGAATCGTCAGCGCGCCGCTGACGGGATCTCCGACTTCGAAGCCGTCCATCAGATATTGCGATTGCGTCGCGCGCGCACCCGCGATGTGCAGCAGGGCCTGGTTGTCGCGAACGATTTGCGGCAGGGCGATCAGGCTTTGCTGGTAGTCATGAGAGCTGGGAACGGGAATGTAGAAGAACTCGGTGGAGGTGAGCGTCGCCGATTGCGGTGTCTAGGTGGGCTCAATGCGATTCGGGTCGGCCACCACGTCGACCTTTTCGCGGACTTCCTGGATGTGATTCAGCTTGAAGGAAAATTCCGTGGCGCCCGGCGCCAGTTGAATTGTTTGCCCGCGCAAAATAAAGAAGTCCACCTTCTCCATTTGCACGGTGTATTCACCGGACGCGAGATTCTGAATGGAAAAGTAGCCGGCGTCGTCGGTCAACGTGGAAGATTTTGGCTTTCCCAAACCTTCAAGTATTACTTGAACCCCGGCGACGGGCTGCCCGTTTTCGTCAAGCACGCGGCCGCGCAGAGTGAGTGGCCCGTCGGCGGCGCAAAAGCTCCCCGCGAGCAGGAGCGCCACCATTGCAGCCGCGACTCGCAAACCATGGAGCACGAGGAGACCCTTTGAGTGCGGAGGCGAAGCCTCCGCTTTTGCGGTTTAACGTTCGAGACCAATGTATCACTTGGTCTCCGGGATAGACCGCAAAAGCGGGAGCTCCGCTCCCGCACTCAAAATCACTACTTGCGTTTGCTCTTTGCGGCTTTCTTTTCTTCCACTACGGCTTGTGCCGCGGCCAGGCGCGCGATGGGCACGCGGAACGGCGAAGCGCTGACGTAGTCCATGCCGACCTGGTGGCAGAACTTCACGCTTTCCGCATCGCCGCCGTGCTCTCCGCAGATGCCGATCTTCAGGTTTGGGCGCGTTTTGCGGCCCTTTTCGATGCCCATGCGAACCATCATACCCACGCCCTTGATGTCGAGGGTCTGGAACGGATCGCCAGGGAAAATGCCGGCCTTCTTTTCGTCCACGTAGTCGGGTAGGAAGCGTCCCGCGTCGTCGCGCGAGAGGCCCATCACGGTTTGCGTCAGGTCGTTGGTGCCGAAGCTGAAGAATTCGGCGACCTCGGCGATTTCGTCGGCCAGCAGGACGGCGCGCGGCAACTCCACCATCGTGCCGACCGTGTACGGAATCTTCACGCCGGCGGCCTTGAGCAGACCGTCCGCAACTTTGCGCGTGGCCTGATCGAGAATCGCCATCTCTTTTCTGTCGAGAGTCAGCGGAATCATGATCTCAGGTATTACTTTAACCTTTTTCTTTTGGCATTCGATGGCCGCTTCGATGATGGCGCGCACCTGCATCTCCAGAATTTCGGGATAGGTGATTGCCAGGCGGCAGCCGCGATGGCCGAGCATGGGGTTGGCTTCGTGCAACTGCTCCACGCGGCGCGTCACGACTTCCACGGGGATGCCCAGGTCTTTTGCGAGTTCCTTTTGCTTCTCCAGTTCGTGCGGTACGAACTCGTGCAGCGGCGGATCGATCAGGCGAATCGTGACAGGCAAGCCATTCATCGCCTCGAAGATGCCGATGAAGTCGCGCCGCTGAAACGGCAGTAGCTTGTCGAGCGCCTTCACGCGGGCCTCGCGGTTGTCGGCGACGATCATCTCCTGAATCGCACGCTGCCGTTCGACGCCCTTTTCCGGAAATTCGAAGTCCGTGAAGAACATGTGTTCGGTGCGCGTCAGGCCGATTCCTTCGGCGCCAAACTCGATGGCTTTCCGCGCGTCCTGCGGCGTATCGGCGTTGGTGCGCACGCCGATTTTACGGATGCCGTCGGCCCATTTCATGATGGTGTCGTAGGCCTTCGGGAATTGCGGCGTCACGAGGGGTAGTTTGTCGGCGTAGACCACGCCTTCGCTGCCGTCGAGTGTCAGCCATTCACCTTCTTTGACGACCTTGCCGCTCTTGCCATCCTTCATCGTTTTCGTTTTGTAGTCGATATCCAGCGTCTCCGCGCCGACGATGCAGCATTTGCCCCAGCCGCGAGCGACTACGGCAGCATGGGAAGTCTTACCTCCGGTCGCTGTGAGAATGCCCTGCGCCACGGCCATGCCGCCGACGTCTTCTGGGCTGGTTTCGCGGCGAACGAGAATCACTTTCTCGCCCTTTGCGGCCCACTCCTCCGCTTCGTTCGCGGAAAAGCAGACTTTGCCGACGGCGGCTCCGGGCACGGCATCGATGCCATGCGCCACGATTTTGCCGTTGAGCGTTCTCTTGTCTATCCTGGAATCGATCACCGGATAGAAGAGCCGGTCAATGTCTTCCGGCTTGATGCGAAGAATCGCTTCTTCCTTGGTGATAAGTCTTTCGTTGGCCATGTCCATCGCGATTTTGAAGGCAGCAGAGGGCGTGCGTTTGCCGGTGCGCGTCTGCAGCATATAGAGCTTGCCTTCTTCGATGGTGAACTCCATGTCCTGCATGTCTTTGTAGTGACCTTCAAGTTTTACTCGAACCTTTTCGAGTTGCGCGTAGGCCTTCGGCATGATCGTTTGCAGTTCGGCGAGACGCACCGGAGTGCGGATTCCGGCCACGACGTCTTCACCTTGTGCGTTGGTGAGGTAGTCGCCGTAAAAAATCTTTTCGCCGGTGCTCGGATCGCGCGTAAAGCAGACGCCGGTGCCGGAGTTGTCGCCGGTGTTGCCGAAGACCATCTGCACGACGTTGACGGCCGTGCCGAGGAGGCCCGTGATTTTTTCCACGCGGCGATAGGTGACGGCCTTCTCCGCCATCCACGAACCGAACACAGCGCCGATCGCGCCCCAGAGTTGCTCCATCGGATCGTCGGGAAACGCATGGCCCGCCTTTTCCTTGAAATATTGCTTGTACTCAGCGACAAGTTCTTTCCAGCCGCTCGCCGGAACGGCGGTGTCGTCCTTCACGCCGAGGCGCTGCTTCATCGCGCGCAGGCGGTGCTCGAGATCTTCTTTCGAGAGGCCCATCACGACGGTCGAATACATCTGCACGAAGCGACGATAGCCGTCGTAGGCGAAGCGCTCGTTGCCCGTGGCACCGGCAAGACCCGCGACGGATTTGTCGTTAAGCCCAAGGTTGAGAATCGTTTCCATCATGCCCGGCATGGAGCGGGCCGAGCCGGAGCGGACGCTGACGAGCAGCGGACTCTTCGGATCGCCGAGTTTCTTGCCGGTGACTTTCTCGAGCTTCTTGACGTTATCGATGACCTGCTTCTTGAGTTCGCTCGGATACTTCTTGCCGTTCTTGTAGAAATAGTCGCAGGTTTCGGTGGAGATGGTGAAACCCGCGGGAACGGGAAGCCCGATGCGCGTCATCTCCGCGAGTCCCGCGCCCTTGCCGCCCAGGAGATCCCGCCATTCCCCGTTGCCTTCCGATTTACCTGCACCAAAAAAATAGACCCACTTTTTCACGTTACGCCTCGCTTGAGTTTTAGCTGCATGTACTGGCGAGTGAAGCGGCGCCCGATTGAGATTGGAGCGCCGCGCTCAGTTCGCCGGAAGAAGATTTTGGTGGCGGTGGGATTCAGTCTGCTGCCGTCGGTGTAGGGGCGGCTTCAGGCCGCCTTCCGCCGATGTACCACCCTACCAATCGCCCTCTCGTCCAAAGAGAGGCGGGCTAAACCCGCCCCTACATTCCGAAAATGTCGGCGCGCCGACATTTAAAGTAATACTTGAAGGTTGTACTTTTGAGTGCGGAGGCTCCGCCTCCGCTTTCGAGGTGCTGACAGCGACTCCGGAGTTCGGTTTGGTCGCTGCCCCTTACACCTCAAAAGCGGCAGCTTCGCTGTCGCACTCAAAAGCGCCCGCCTCGGAAGGCGGCCGCTACAAAAACCTTGCTACACTTCGCCGCCGAGTTCGGAGAAGTCGGCGATAGTGGTGAATTCGCGAAGGATTTCCGCGAGCATGGCGAGGCGGTTCTTGCGGACCGCTTCGTCTTCGACCATCACCATCACTTCTTCGAAGAAGCCGTCCACCGCTTTGCGGAGGCCGGCGATCTCCTCGAGCGCTTCTTGATACTTCCCCATCCGCTTGTCCACGACGACGCTGGCCGCGGCTTTGCGTACAGCCGCGTAGAGATTCCGTTCGGCGTCCTTCTCGAAGAGTTGTGTGTTGACCGGCTGCACGTCGCCGGGCGGAAGGTTTGCCTTCTCCAGGATTTTGCGAATGCGTTTGAAGGAAACGGCCAGCGGCTCGAAGTTGCGCGTCTTGCGGATGGCTTTCAGAGCCTTGAGGCGCTTCTCGACGTCCACCAGGTCGTCAGACCCTGCGCGGAAGACGGCGCTGACTTCATCGTAGGCGTAGCCGGACTTTTCCTTGAGGACGAACTTGGCGCGGTCGAGGAGGAAGTCGAGGATCTGCTGCTCCTGCGCAGGTGTGACGGTCTTCTTGGGCGGGTTGGTGAGCAGCGCTTTGGAAGCCGCACTTACCGCGAGTGAAAGAGATACGGGAAGTTTTTGATCGAGGATGATTTTCACGATGCCGAGGGCGGCGCGGCGAAGCGCATACGGATCGCTCGAGCCCGTGGGGATGACCCCGACACTGAAACAGCCGACGACGGAATCAAGTTTGTCGGCAAGAGCGACGGCACAGCCGGTGAGATTGCGCGGGATGGGATCGTCAAGGCCCACGGGACGATAGTGGTCGTAAACGGCGTCGGCGACGACTTCGGGTTCGCCCTGTGCTCGTGCGTAAAGGCCCCCAACGATGCCCTGGAGTTCCGTGAACTCGCGAACCATTTCCGTGGCCAGGTCGCACTTGGCGAGTTCCGCAGCGCGGTCGGCGTCAGCTACGTGCGCCTGGATCATGCCGAGGTTGAACCACCGCTCGGCGAGCCAGCGGGCAATAGCGCGCATGCGTTCGACCTTGGCGTGATAACTGCCGAGGCGCGATTCGTAGGTGATCTTGTCGAGCTTCGGAAGAATATCCGCAAGGCGAACTTTCTGGTCGGACTCCCAGAAGAAGCGCGCATCGGCAAAACGTGCGCGAAGGACGCGTTCGTGTCCGGCGCGGACGAGGCCCTGGGAATCCTTGGCGAGATTGATGACCGCGAGGAAATGCGGGGCCAGCTCCCCGCTGCGTTTTTCGACGGCGAAATATTTCTGGTGGCCGCGCATCACGGTGATCAGGATTTCGTCGGGAAGTTCGAGGAACGCGGGGTCGAAGCTGCCTTCGATGACGTGCGGAAACTCGTTGAGGTAGGTGACGAGTTGCAGCAGGTCGGGATCGGGATGGACGTGGAAGCCCGTGCGCTTCAGGTAACTGGCGAGTTCGCGTTCGATTTTTTCGCGGCGCTCGGCGGGGCGGACGATGACGCCGCTGGCGCGTAGCTTTTTTTCGTAGTCGGTAAAGCTGGTGACACGGATTTGCGGTTTACCGAGGAAGCGATGGCCTACAGTTATATCGCCGGCGGTAATGCCTCCGAAGGAGAACTTCAGCGGCTTGCCGTCGAGGACGCCGACGAGCCAGCGGATGGGGCGGATAAAGCGGGCGCCTTCGATGCCGGTCCAGGTCATAGTGCGCGGCCAAGGAAGATCGTGGATGACGCGAGGCAAAATTTCGAGGAGGAGTTCGTGAGCGGTGCGGCCACGCTTGGTGACCTTGGCGGCGATGTATTCGCCCTTGGGAGTTTGCACCAGGTAGATCGCGTGGAGTGGGACGCCCTGGCGTTCGGCGAAACTGACGGCGGCGCGGGTGGCGGCACCATTGGCATCGTAGGCGACGGACTTGGGCGGGCCGGTGACTTCGTTCTCAACGTCGGCTTGTTTGGCGATCAAGCCGCGGACACAGGCGGTGAGGCGGCGGGGGCCACCGAAAGTTTCGATGGTGACGCCTTGCTGGTAATTTTCGGCGGCGAAGTGGCGTTCGAGAATGGACTTCAATTCGGTGACGGCGCGGGGCAGCATGCCGGCGGGAATTTCTTCGGCACCGATTTCGAAGAGGAGCTCCACACGGTGGTCGGGTTTGGCGGACGGCTTGGCGGACTTGGGCATAGAAGAGCCGTGCTTGGTTCCCTTCTTGGCGGAGGCCATTGGGACACCGCCGTTGGGTAGCGCCGCAATCTTGGCGGCGTGCAGGCTTGCCGGTCCGTCTGGTGCTGGGAAAAACAGGGCCCCGATGCTGCGCTTATTTCGGCGGGGAGACCGACCTGAAGATCGGCCACTACAAAAGCGGGGTCGCCGGGCTCACCATTGAAAAATGTCGGCGCGCCGACATTTAAAGTATTACTTGAAGGTTTGTGCGAAGGATTTGTTGTCAGACTCATTGATCGGTCGCCGTGCGTGTCGTTCCAAATTGGAAAAACTTCGTTACACCTTACACCGCAAAAGCGAGAGCTTCGCCCTCGCACTCCAAATGTCGGCGCGCCGACATTGAAAGTAATACTTGAAGGTTTGTTCATGCGCGCACCCCGGGTTTGGGGGCGGCGCCGGTGGCCTGTTCGAGGTAGGCGGCCGCGGCTCGACAGGAGAGGGTTCGGACTCGCTGCATCAGGGCGGCGCGTTCGGTGGCGGAGATTACCCCGCGGGCGTCCATCAGGTTGAAGAGGTGCGAGCACTTGAGGCAGTGGTCGTAGGCAGCGAGGATCGGGAAGCGCTTTAGGGCGGCGGGGGAGGTACCTACTGTTTCGTCCCGCTTCTTCCACGCGTCCAGGAGTTCCTTGGCTTCCTTTTCGTGGAGTTCGAATTCGGAGCGGAGAGCTTTGGCGTCGCTGCGGTCGAAGCTGTACTCAGAGAGTTGTTGCTCCTCCGCTAGGCGGATGTCTCCGTAGAGTTTGTCTGCGGTCCAGCG
>DATHOY010000096.1:0-7797 GCA_035484435.1 Vulcanimicrobiaceae bacterium
GAGCCGGGCCACTTTGATGCGGATTTCGCCGAGAGAGGTATGCACGGTTTCCAACTGGCGGTTGAGGACGCGGCGCTCGGCGGCGTAGGTGCGGACGCCGAGGGTGGTGGTCTCCGCAAAGAACATTTCGTGAAACTTGGGTTCGTCTTCGGGCTTGCAGAGGACGGTGACTAGCATGCCGGGGCGGTTTTTTTTCATTTGCACGGGGGTGGAGAAGACGTCGAGCGCGCCGGCGGCGAGGGCTTTTTCTAGAAAGTAGCCGTAGATTTGCGGGTTCATGTCGTCGAGATTGGCTTCGAGGACGCGGATGATTTCGGATTCCGCAGTGGCGCGTTTTTCGGCAGCTTCGCCGACCATCAGGCGGAGGACGTTGGGCTGGTCTTCGAGATCGACGGTGCCTGCGCCGTAGCCGATGGAGTTGACGGTCATTGACGGTTGAGGGCCGAAGCTAGAGCAGAGTGTGGCGACGATCGCTGCGCCGGTGGGCGTGACCAATTCTTTTTGGACGCCGTTCGAATAGGTGGGCTTGCCGAGGAGTAATCGCGCGGTGGCGGGCGCAGGCACGGGCAAGACGCCGTGGGCCATTTTTGCGGTGCCGCCGCCTACATTTAGGGCAGAGCAGGCGAAGGAATCGATTCCGAGCGCGGCGAAACCGATGGAGGCGCCGACGATGTCGATGATGGCGTCAATGGCGCCGACTTCGTGGAAGTGAATTTTTTCGAGGGGTACGTCGTGGACGGCGGCCTCGGCTTCGCCGAGTTTTTGGAAAATGGCGGAGGCGCGATTTTTTATGTTGGCCGGAAGGGTTGATTTTTCGATGAGGTTGAGAATTGTGCTGAGCGAACGATGCGTTTGTGTGTCTTGAGTGCGGACTTTGGCATAGGTGGCGGCCATGCCGTTTTTCCAGACTTTTTCGGCGGAGAGTTCCCAGCCCGGGAGGTTCAGACCCTGCAATTCGGCGCGCAGTTGTTCAGTGGAGACACCTGCATCCAGCAGGGCGCCGAGGGTCATATCGCCGCTGATGCCGCTAAAGCAGTCAAAATAGGCTTGTTTCATGGGAGTGGGCCTGGATTGATAGTATCGGCGCGGTTTCGATGAGTCAAACACGTTGGCAGACGGCCCGCCTCGGAAGGCGGCCGCTACAAAGGCAGGAGTAACCCAAGAGGGCGGGGCAAGCCCCGCCCCTACAAAGGCAGGAGGTTGAGATGAGTGAACATTTAATTTGTGACGGGCATTAGGTCGTAAAAGCGAGAGCTTTGCTCTCGCACTCAAAATTAGAGGGAACGGCCGGCCGCGGAGGCGGAGGCCCAGGCCCATTGGAAGTTGAAGCCGCCGAGGTGGCCGGTGACGTCGACGACTTCGCCGATGAAGAAGAGGCCGGGGACTTTGCGGGATTCCATGGATTTGCTGGAGAGTTCGACGGTGTCAACGCCGCCGGCGGTGACTTCGGCTTTTTCGTAGCCTTCGGTGCCGGCGGGTTGGACCTGCCACGAGTGCAATTCCCTTTCGAATGCATCCAGAGCGGTGTTGGTCCAGGATTTCGGCGGATGGAATTTCAGCCAGCGTTCTGCGAGGCGGCTGGGCAGAAATTCGCGCAGAGCCTTTTCCGCCACGGCGACATTGCGCGTGCCTGCTTCGCGGATTTTTTGGGTGGCTTCGCGGCCCGGGGCGAGATCGATCTGCAGGAATTCGCCGTCCTTCCAGTAGCTGGAGGCTTGGAGGATTGCGGGACCGCTGAGGCCTCGATGGGTGAAGAGCATTTTTTCGGGGAAGGCGGAGTTGCCTGCCGAGGCGATGACTTCGGTGGAGACACCAGCGAGATCGGAGTAGCGTTTGCGGTCGGCGGGATGGAAGACGAGAGGGACGAGGGCGGGACGGGTTGGAACAATGTTCAGGCCGAACTGACGGGCGAGGTCGTAGCCGAAGCCGGTGGCGCCCATTTTGGGGATGGAGATTCCGCCGGTGGCGACGACGAGAGCGGGGGCGCGGTATTCGGTAGCGTCAGTGCGGACGGCGAATGTGGTGTCGCGACGGACTTCGCTGACTTTGGCGTCGACAACGATTTTTGCGTTGGCGTAGCGGCATTCGGATTCGAGCATGGTGATGATTTGAGTGGCGGAATTGTCGCAGAAGAGCTGGCCGAGAGTTTTCTCGTGGTATGCGATTCCGTGTTTCTCGACGAGAGCGATGAAATCGGCGGGGGTGTAGCGTGCGAGGGCGGATTTGGCGAAGTGTGGATTTGCGGAGAGGAAATGCTTCGGTTGGGTGTGAAGATTCGTGAAATTGCAGCGGCCTCCGCCGGAGATGAGGATTTTTTTGCCGATTTTTTCGGCGCGTTCGAGGAGGACTACGCGGCGGCCGCGTTTGCCGGCTTCGATGGCGCACATCAGGCCAGCGGCGCCACCGCCCAGAACGATTACGTCGAAGTTGAACAACCGGGCCCCTTTCAACCTAGATTAGAACTTATCCCACATTTGGAGTTCGAGTTAGAGAAGAGTTTCCTCAGGGGCTAAAGCCCAATGCTCCCATCTGCAAGTGTCGGAGCTAAAGCTCCGACCCCTGAAGAGCATCTTTGTGATGGCTTCTGGCCACCGGCAAAGTTTCGCTGGAACGCGCGCTGCCGCGTATGTATACTGGCTGCAGGAATACTCTACTTCAAGGCGCGTGCGAAGAGCGCCGCAAGGAAAGAATAATGTTCATCGCACGAATGGTCGCTGTCCTCTAACAACCGCTTCGCCAGCGGAACCCGCGTTTTCCCGTTTTTCTACTACTAACCATTTTCCACGCCGGCGTTGGCGTTTTTGGCCGCGTTTGCGCAGACCGTGCAGGTATACATGTCCGTACAGGATTTGCAGCCGCGGGCCCCTGAGGCGACTGTGGTAACACAACCCAGTTTGTGGAGTTCGATCCGAGAGGCGCTTCGCGGCTCGCATCAGGACTTCACTACTGGGAGTTTGAATCGCGCGATTCTTCTGCTGGCCATTCCGATGGTGCTGGAAATGGTGCTGGAATCGCTGTTTGCGGTGGTGGACGTTTTCTGGGTAGGGCGGCTGGGCGCGGATGCGGTCGCAACAGTTGGCCTTACGGAATCGCTGCTGAGCCTGGTGTTTGCGGTAGGTCTGGGGCTGAGCCTTTCGACGACGGCGATGGTGGCGCGGCGAATCGGCGAAAAAGATCCCGAGGGCGCGGCGGTGGCCGGGACGCAGGCGATTTTCCTGGGATTCGGGGTGTCCGCGGTTATCGGAATTCCCTGCTGGATTTATGGAGGCGAGCTGCTGCGGTTGATGGGAGCTTCACCGGCGATTGTGGCGACGGGCAGCGGGTATGCGCGGATTGCACTGGGCGGAAGCGGCGTAGTGCTGCTGCTGTTTCTCAATAATGCGATTTTTCGCGGGGCGGGCGACGCCGCGGTGGCGATGCGGCTGCTGTGGGTGTCCAACATTATTAATTTGATTCTGGACCCGTGCTTTATTTTCGGGATTGGGCCGTTTCCGAAGTTGGGGGTGACAGGCGCGGCGGTGGCTACGTTTACGGGGCGAAGCATCGGGGTGGCTTATCAGTTTTATCGGTTGCTGCGGGGGACGGAGCGGATCCGGATTCTGACTTCGCAGCTCCGGATGGATTTCAAGGTGATGCTGCGGCTGGTGCGCGTTTCGCTGACGGGGATACTGCAATTTGCGATTGCGCATACGAGCTGGATTGGATTGGTGCGGATCATCAGCGTGTTTGGATCGGCGGCGCTGGCGGGGTACACGATTGCGATTCGCATTTTGATTTTTATTTTGATGCCGTCGTGGGGGTTGAGCAATGCGGCGGCGACGCTGGTGGGACAGAACCTGGGCGCGAAGCGGCCGGAGCGGGCGGAGATTTCGGTTTGGCGGACGGGATTTTACAACATGCTTTTCATGGGCGGGATTGGCGTTGTTTTTTTGATTTGGGCGACACCAGTGGTGCGGCTGTTTACGCAGGATCCGGAGGTGGTGCCGCTGGCGGCTTCGTGCCTGCGGATTTTGAGTTACGGGAATATCGGGTACGCGTATGGAATGGTGATGCTGCAGGCGTTTAACGGGGCGGGAGATACGGTGACGCCTACCGTGGTGAATTTTTTTGGATTTTGGTTGCTGGAGATTCCGCTGGCGTATGTTTTGGCTCTGCGGATGGGCTGGCAGGCAAAGGGGGCGTATGTTTCGATTGTGGTGGCGGAGTGCGCGATTGCGTTGGCGGGGGTGATTTTGTTTCGGCGGGGGAAGTGGAAGGGGAGGAAGATTTGAGGGTTGGGCGATAGAGATAGCAAAGCAACACCTCGCGAATGTTTTGATCTTGCGCCGGTCCCTCCGCTCCGTGGCCGGCGCGCCAGAATACGGCGCGGAAGAAAATGCCGGCCACTCCGGTCGGGATGACGGAATAAGAAAATGCTAACCCAAGAGGGCAGGGCGAGCCCCGCCCCTACAAAAGCAGGAGAACAGAAAGAAGGCGGCGTAAAGCCGCCCCTACTTTGTGGCTACGGGTAGTTCGATGAAGCTGGTTAGATTGGGTGCGTGGTAGATGCGCTGGGTGGCTTTTTTGTAGTCGTCGGGCTTGGCCCAGAAAATGTTGGGGACGAAGGTTTGCGGGTTGCGGTCGTAGAGGGGGAACCAACTGGACTGCACCTGCACCATCAGTCTGTGGCCGGGCAGGAAGACGTGGTTGGCGGTGGGCAGCGCGAATTTGTAGAGCAGAGGCGTGTCGCGCGGGATGGATTTTGGATTTTCGAAACTTTCGCGATAGCGGCCGCGGAAGATGTCGGCGGCGATCATCAGTTGGTAGCCGCCCATGTCGGGCTGGCCAGCGACTTCGTCGGGATAGACGTCGATTAGTTTAACGACCCAGTCGGAATCGGTGCCGGTGGTGGAGGCGATCAGGTTGGCAATGGGCTGGCCGCTGATTTTGAGCGGGTCTTTTAGTTCGTCAGAGATAAAAGTGAGGACGTCGGGACGGCCGGAGGCTTCGCGCTGGTCGTCGACGAGCCATTCGGGCCAGGTCATGCCGTTATCGTAGCCGACGGGTTGACTAGGGCGGGCGCGGAATGGAACGGGCTTGGCGGGATTGGAGACGTATTCGTCGTATGCGGCGTCTTCTTTCGCGGGCGCTACGAAATTTAATTTGAGGCCAGCGGAGAGATAGAGAGGCCTGGGCTTGACGGTGCAGCCGGTGGCGCAGCCAGAAGGCCAACTGTTTAGTTTGAGCCAGCGATTGGTGCCGGTTTCGAATGCGTTGACGGTGGCAACTTCGGTTTGCGGGGCGCCGTCTTTGAGATAGCGCGCGAGGAACGGGCGCAGAATTTCCTGGCGGAAATAGAGGCCGGTGTCGCTGCTGAAATGGAGCGCGCCGAGAGTGCTGGCGTCTTCAATTTCCTGGCCGTGATGCCATGGGCCGAGGACGAGGAATACTTTGTCGTTGGCGGTGTCTTTGGGTTTCAAAGCTTTGTAGAGAGCGGGGGCGCCGTAGATGTCTTCCTGATCCCAGAGGCTGTCGACGATCATGGTGGGCACTTTTAGCGGCTGGGCGGCGAGGATTTTGTCCATGGCCTGTTGCTGCCACCAGGAGTCGTAGCTGGGATGCTCGATGAGTTTTTTCCAGAAGCCGAGTTGTTCCATGCCGTGCTGGCGGCCGAGTTCTCCGGCGGAGCCTGCGCGCATGTATAGGTCGTAGTCGTCGTGGACGCCGGACCACCATTTGATTTCGTTTTTGCGCGTACCCACCTGTTCGTAGATGTACGGCAAGTTCTGCTGGCGGAAGGCGCCGTTGTGGAACCAGTCGTCGCCCATCCAGCCATCGACCATCGGATTCATCGGCACGGCAACTTTTAGCGCGGGATGCGGATTGACGAGGGCCATGAGCGGAGTGAAGCCGTCGTAGGAGATGCCTAGGATGCCGACCTTGCCGTTGGATTCGGGAACGTTTTTGACGAGCCAGTCGATGGTGTCGTACGTGTCGGTGGCATGATCGACGGGCGAGGGATTCAGCGGGCCGTGAAGCGGGCGGGTCATGACGTAGTCGCCTTCGGAATTGTATTTGCCGCGGACGTCCTGGATGACGCGGATGTAGCCGTCCTCGACGATGACTTCGGTGGCGTTGTCGTAGCCCCAGAGCGCGGGGCCGAGGTGCGTGCTGGCTTTATGGCTGACCAGTCCGTCAGCGTTGTAGGGCGTGCGGGTGAGGAGAATGGGAGCGTTTTTTGCGCCTTTGGGGACGAGGATGACGGTGTAGAGTTTTACGCCGTCGCGCATGAGGATCATGGCGTCGCGGCGCTCGTAGTCGAAATCTTTGGTAACGGGTTGAAAGTGGGCGGGGGTTTCGCTGGGGAGAGTGGAGTTGTCGTTTTGCTGGGCCTCGACATGATTGGGGGCGGAAAGGGTTAGCATCACCCCACAAACTGCACCCAACAAAAGCTTTTCGATGTCCTTGCTATGCGTTGCGCTGCGGATCATACGACTCTCCCTCGCTGGTTCGGCGATGGTGCCGCCGAAATGCTGCAGCGGATTATAGACGAATAAGGGCGCGGTGTCTGATTGTTGAGTGTTCTCGCGCGCAAGGCAAACGGGTACACTTTGCTGATGGCGCACGCAGTGATGTCTCCACAACTTCCCTTCCCACCCGGGCCGAAGGGGAATTTTTTTCTGGGCAGCGCGCGGGAACTGGCGCGCAACTGGCCCGGATACTCGGGGCATTGCGCGCGCGAGTACGGCGACATTGTCTCCTACCGGTTTCTGCATGTTTCGATGTGCCAACTGACGCACCCGGATCACATTGAAGTTGTTCTGTTGAAGAACGCGGCGAATTTTCACAAGTCGCGGGACTATGGGGCCATGAAATATTTTCTAGGCAATGGTTTGCTGACGAACGAAGGGGCTTCGTGGCAGGCGCAGCGTCAGCTGGTGCAGCCGGCGTTCCGGCATGAAAACATCGCGGTGTATGCGGAGATCATGGCGGAGTCGGCGGCGGCGCATATGGCGCGATGGAAGGATGGAGAGAAACGCGACCTGCATCAGGAGATGGGCGGGCTGGCGCTGGACATCGTGGCGAAGGCGCTGTTTGGCGCGAAGGTAGGCCACGTGGCGGAGACCATCGGCGAGGAAGTGGAAGCGGTGATGGAGCGATTTTTTACGCAGGCGGCGCTCCATTTCATGTTGCCGGATAAGTTTCCCATTCCGAAGACGCTGCGGCTGATGCGTTCGAAGAAGCGGCTGGACGAGATTGTGCTTTCGATCATCCGGGAGCGGCGGGCGAGCAAGACGCCGGCGAATGATTTACTGCAGCGGTTGCTGGATGCGCGGAACGAACAGGGCGAGCGCATGAGCGACGAGCAGTTGCGGGAAGAGGTGATGACACTCTTCATCGCGGGGCACGAGACGACGGCGAATGCGCTGACGTGGACGTGGTATCTGTTGTCGCAAAATCCGGAAGTGGAAAAGAAATTGGCGGCGGAACTGGATTCGGTGCTGGGCGGACGGGCGCCGGCGCTGGCGGATTTGCCGCGACTGCCTTATACGGAGATGGTGCTGAAGGAGTCGATGCGGCTGTATCCGCCGGCTTGGGGAGTGGGGCGGCGGGCGCTGGGGGATTTTGAGGTGGGCGGATACCGGATTCCGGCGGGCACGAATGTTTTTATCATGCAGTGGGTGACGCAGCGCGACGCGCGATTTTTCCCGGAACCGTAGCGATTTGACCCGGAGCGTTGGCGGGAGGATCCGATTCGCAAGGGGAAGATTCCGCGGTTCGCGTACTTCCCCTTTGGCGGAGGGCCGCGTGTGTGCA
>DATHOY010000097.1:0-3937 GCA_035484435.1 Vulcanimicrobiaceae bacterium
GGTGACGAGACGCGCGCCGCTGGCGCCCAGCGGATGGCCGATAGCTATGGCGCCGCCGTTTGGATTTACGTGCGGAGCGTCGTCGGGCACCTGCAATTCGCGCAATACGGCGAGTGCTTGCGAGGCGAAGGCTTCGTTCAATTCGATCACGTCCATCTGAGCGATGGTGAGGCCGGTTTTCGCGAGTACCTTTTTGCTTGCGGGCGCAGGGCCCATGCCCATGATGCGTGGTGCGACTCCGGCAGTGGCTCCCGCGATAAAGCGCGCTTTCGGAGTGAGGCCATACTTTTTCACGGCGGCTTCCGACGCGAGGAGCAATGCGCAGGCGCCGTCATTGATGCCGGAAGCGTTGCCGGCGGTTATGGTGCCTTCGGGTTTCACAACGCCTTTCAGTTTGGCCAGGGCTTCGAGGGTGGTGTCGGCGCGGGGATGTTCGTCCACAGAAACCAGAACGGGATCGCCCTTTTTTTGCGGGAGAGGCACGGCAAAGATTTCTTCGGCCAGGCGGCCGGCTTTGATTGCGGCGGCGGCGCGCTGCTGGCTGCGCAGCGCGAATGCGTCCTGATCGGCGCGGGAGATGTGAAATTCTTCGGCCACGATTTCGCCGGTTTCGGGCATGGAGTCGGTGCCGTACTTGGCTTTGAGCGCGGGATTCACGAAGCGCCATCCGAGCGTCGTGTCCTCAAGTTTCAGGTTGCGGGCGAAAGCGGCATCGGATTTTCCCACGACGAAGGGAGCTCGCGACATGCTTTCCACGCCTCCTGCGATCAGTAGGTCCACGTCGCCGCTCTTGATGCCGCGGGCTGCGACTGCGATTGCGTCCATGCTGGAGCCGCAGAGTCGATTGACCGTGGTGCCGGAAACTTCTTTTGGCAGGCCTGCAAGCAGCAAGGCCATGCGGGCGACGTTGCGATTGTCTTCGCCGGATTGGTTGGCGCAGCCGTAGACCACGTCGTCGAGCGCGGCCCAATCCACGGCTGGATTGCGTTCGACAAGTTGTTTGATCGGAAGAGCGGCGAGGTCGTCGGTGCGAATGCTGGAAAGCGCGCCGCCGTAGCGTCCGAAGGGCGTGCGAATAGCGTCACAAATGTAAGCGATAGTCATTTCCTGGAGTTCTTTCCCTTCTTTACAGTCTACCGTAAACACACAGCGGAAAACCAAACGGTGTGCAAGGCGAGCGCGGCGTGAGGTAGACTCTCAGTGGCCGGAGTGGCTGGCCGGAATAAACCTCTAAAATGCTGACTAACCGACGCGAAATCCAGATCGAATGGGGCGACTGCGACCCGTTTGGGATCGTTTTCTTCCCGCGGTACTTCGAATACTTTGATGCATGCACGAACGCATTGTTTCATCGGGCGCTGGGCTATCCGAAGGCGGAGATGCTGCGGCGATTCAAGATTGCGGGGATTCCTCTGGTGGAAGCAAGCTGCAATTTCAAAGTACCGTCGTCGTATGGAGACATTGTTGCGGTGGAATCTTGCGTGACGAAGTGGGGCAGCAGCAGTTTTTCGCTGTCGCACAAGTTGTTTCGCGGCGATGTGCTGGCTGTTGAGGGCTTCGAGAAGCGCGTGTGGACAGTGCGCGATCCCGAAGCGCCCGCGAAGGTGAAAAGCCAGGCGATTCCCAAGGAAGTGATCGAGAAGTTTTCGTAAGAGCAGCCGGGCAAAGATCATTCATGGCCATTATCCGGACACAAGTGGGAATTGTGGGCGCAGGCCCCGCGGGCCTGATGTTGGCGCATCTTTTGCACTTGCAGGGAATCGAGAGCGTAGTGCTGGAAAGCCATTCGCGCGAGTACGTGGAAAGCCGCGTGCGCGCGGGCGTGCTGGAGCAGGGCACCGCGGACATGTTGCGGGAATCGGGCGTGGGCGCGCGGATGCAACGCGAAGGATTGCAGCATAAAGGCGTTGAGTTGCGGTTTGACGGGAAAGGACACCGCATCGATTTTCAGGAACTGGTGGGAAAGTCGATTACGGTGTATGCGCAGCAGGAAGTGGTGAAGGATCTGATTGACGCGCGACTCCGAAATGATGCGCCGATATTTTTTGAGGCGGAGGCGATGCGCATTTCGGATTTCGAGTCGCGGCCGCGAATTCATTATGTGCAGGACGGCAGCGAGCATGAGATTGCCTGCGATTTTCTTGCCGGGTGCGACGGGTTTCATGGCATTTGCCGCGCGGCGGTGGCGGCAGGGCAAATCAAGTTTTACGAGCGGCTGTACCCGTTTGCGTGGCTGGGAATTCTGGCGCGGGTGCCGCCGGCATCGGACGAACTGATTTATACGTATCACGAGCGTGGGTTTTCGCTGATGAGCATGCGTTCGCCGGAAATTTCGCGACTGTATTTGCAGTGCCCGGTGGATGATGAAATCGAGAAGTGGCCGGACGAGCGAATCTGGGACGAGTTGCGGGTGCGGATGGCGACGCGGGACGGATTTGTGCTGAAGGACGGACCGATTTTTCAGAAGGGCATAACGCCGATGCGGAGTTTTGTGGCGGAGCCGATGCAGTTCGGTAAGTTGTTTTTGTTGGGAGACGCAGCACATATTGTTCCGCCGACGGGGGCGAAGGGATTAAACCTGGCCGTGGCGGACGTGCGGGTGATGACGCGCGGGCTGGTGGAGTTTTACAAGACGGGCAGCCGTGAAGATTTGGATCGCTATACGGAGCGTTGTTTGCGGCGTGTGTGGAGAGGGCAGCGGTTTTCGTGGTGGATGACTTCGATGCTGCACCGATTTCCGAATGAGGATGGTTTTTCGCACCACATTCATCTTGCGGATTTGGATTACGTGACGAGTTCGCGGGCGGCTTCGACTTCGCTTGCGGAGAATTATGTTGGACTGCCGTTCGATACGCCGGGATTGTTCTGATTTGTCCCTTGCACGTTCCTTTGTGATAGAACAACTGCACTTTGTAGTTCACTTCATAGGTAGAGATATTTTCGGATGAACACATCCACATCGCACTATGACGCTGTCGTTGTCGGCGCGGGACATAACGGGTTGACGGCGGCGGCGTATCTGGCGCGGGCCGGATTGCGTACGCTTGTGCTGGAGCGGCGGGAAATTGTGGGCGGGTGCTGCGTTACGGAAGAGATTGCGCCGGGATGCCGAGCTTCGACTACTTCCTATATTGCGAGCATGTTGCGGCCGGAGGTGATACGCGAGTTGCGGCTGGCCGAGTTTGGGTTGCGCATGGTGCCTTGCGATCCGGGGTTGCAGGTGGCGTTTCCGGATGGGCGCGTGGTGCCGTGGTGGGCGAATCGGGAACGGGCGGTGGCGGAGTTCGCAAAGATTTCGACGCGGGATGCGGAGCGGTTCGTGATGGTGGACGATCAGTTGAAACGGCTGGCGCGTTATTTGCAGCCGTTTTTCATGGAACCGCCGCCGGAGATTGATACGCGTTCGCTGCGGGGGTGGAGCGATCTGCTGCGCGTGGGAAAGAGATTTCGCAGGATTACGAACGCAGAGATTGCGCAACTGGTGGCGTTTTTGACCGGGAGCCTCGGCGAGTTTCTGGACAAGAATTACGAGACAGAGACGATGAAGACGATGTTCCTGGCGAACAATGTATACGGGAAACATGGGGGACCGTACCAGCCGGGGACGGCGATTGGATTGTTGTTTCATCTGTTGAGCGGCGGCGAGCAGGAGATGCAGGGATTTTACGGGCATGTGATGGGAGGAATGGGAGTAATCACCCAGGCGCTGGCGGCTTCGGGGAAGAAGCTGGGAGTGGAGATTCGGACGAACGCGGCGGTTGCTCGGATCGATTCGCGAGAGGGAAGAGCGCTTGGTGTGACGCTGGAGGATGGAACGGAGATTCGGGCGAAGGTTGTGCTGTCGAATGCGGATCCGAAGCGAACGTTTTTGCAGTTGGCGGATGTGAAGGAGTTGCCGGCGGAGTTTGTGGAGGCAGTGCGCGGGATCAAGATGGCG
>DATHOY010000098.1:0-4413 GCA_035484435.1 Vulcanimicrobiaceae bacterium
TGGACAACGCGTCGTGGTGAAAGAGGACACGCTCGCGGATCGCATCGGCGCGCGAATGCGATCCCGCCTTTACGAAATGTGCCGCGACCTGATGATCCACGCCCCGGATTTTCGCCGCGAAACCCGGCAAGCTGGCCGCGCCCGAGCGTAGGGCGAAGCCAGTCGGCCATCGTCAAGTCCCTTTGATTGACAGGGGGTTTAGGCGGCGAGTATGCTTTTAAGGCTGTGGCGATCCCCGCGACGTTTGCAGCATCTCAGTAGGTAGAGACAGAGTTACTTCGAGCAGGAGCACTTCCTCTCTGCCCCGTTGTAACCCCTCCTTGCAATTACCCCGGTTGGGATTCGGCAAGGATTGACTCGACAAAAAACAGGGATAGAAATCCCGGAGGCGATTGAACATGTTTTCTGACCACGATAACCCCGTATCTTCCGCAGCAACCGCAGCAGCCCAGGAAAGCGAAACTCCCCAAAACACGGAAACCACGCCGGCAGCCGAAGCCGCCGCTACGCCCGCGCCCGTGCAGGCCGTGAAGCCCGAAGAGGCCCACGCGCATGCCGAAGCGCAGGCGCAGACCGCCGCGGTTGACGCCGAAGCCGCCGCTGCGGCCGAAGAAGCCGCCAGCGCGGAGGAGATGAGCAAGCTCATCGACCAATATAGCGAGCCGCAGGAAGCAGCGCCGCAAAACGAAATTATTGAAGTGAAGGTGGTGGCGTACACGGAGCACGGCGTGGTGGTGGACCTCGGCGGAAAGACCGAGGGCCTGATCCCCGCGTCGGAATTCACGGAAACCGAAGTTCCGAGGCCGGACCCGAACTCCACCATCGAAGTGCAGCGCACCGGCGAAACGAAGGACAGCTTCGTCATCGTCTCGTACCAGAAAGTGCTGCGCCGCCGGATGTGGGAGAAGCTGGACGCGCAATTCAAGGCCAAGGAAACGATCACCGCGAAGGTTGTGGACCGCATCAAGGGCGGCCTGGTGGTGGACATCGGCGTTCGCGCGTTCCTCCCCGGTTCGCAATATGACCTGCGCCCGACGTCGAATCTCGACGGATTGCTCGGCCAGGAAGTGCAGGTGCGCATTACCAAGCTGAACCGCCGGCGCGGCAACGTGGTGGTCAGCCGCCGCGCGCTGCTGGAAGAAGAACTGCACGCCAAGCGCGCCGAACTGATGGAGAAGCTGAGCGAAGGGCAGACGGTGCACGGCACGGTGAAGAACGTGACCGAGTATGGCGCGTTCGTTGATTTGGGCGGGATTGACGGCCTGCTGCACCTTACCGACATGAGCTGGGGGCGCGTGCGGCATCCGAGCGACGTGGTGAAGCCGGAGCAAGAGCTCGACGTCATCATCCTGAAATTTGACAAGAGCAAGCAGCGCGTATCGCTGGGCCTGAAGCAACTGCACAAGGATCCCTGGGTGGATGCGGGCGATCGCTACGGCGCGGGCGGAAAGTATCACGGTAAGGTTGTAGGCGTGGTGGACTACGGCGTCTTCGTCGAGCTGGAGCAGGGTGTCGAGGGCCTTGTGCACGTCACGGAAATGTCCTGGTCGAAGAAGCCCACGCATCCCTCGAAGCTGGCGAAGGTCGGCGACGAAGTAGACGTGATCGTTCTGGACATCAAGCCGAGCGACCGGCGCGTTTCGCTGGGCATCAAGCAGGCGCAACCCGATCCCTGGCTGCTGGTGGCGGAGAAGTATCCCGTCGGCACAGTCGTGACCGGCAAGGTGCGCAACATTGCCGAGTTCGGCGCGTTCATCGAAATTGAAGAGGGCTTTGACGGACTGGTGCACGTCGGTGACGTCAGCTGGACGGGCCGGGTGAAGAACCCGCACGAAGTGTTCAAGAAGGGCGAGCCGGTCACCGCAAAGGTGCTGCGCATTGATCCGGAGAACCGCCGCGTGTCGTTGGGGATGAAGCAGGTGAACGACATCTGGGGCGACTGGTTCAAGCAGCACAAGGTGGGCGACATCGTGCGCGGCAAGGTTTCGCGCATCGCCACGTTCGGCGCGTTCGTGGAGTTCGGCGAAAACATCGAAGGGCTTTGCCACAATACAGAAATCGAGGAGCGCAAGCGCCGCGATGAAGGCGTGGGTAATTTCCGTCCGTCCACGGGACCGCTGAAGAGCGCCGGCCCGCTGGAACCCGGCAAGGAATACGATTTCAAGATCATCAAGATCAGCTCGGAGACGCGGCGCATCGGTTTGAGCTACCGCGCGGCCGTGCGGCAGATCGAGCGCAAAGAGATCGAGCAGTACAAGTCGTCGAAGTCTTCGGCGACGGCCACGATCGGCGATGCCTTGAAGCAGAAACTTGCTTCGCGGTAACGCTCTTGAACAATTTCATTGCCCAGCCGGTTCATCAGATAAATTCATTTACCTGCGGGTCATTTTAATGATAGGAAGAGGGACATCCGGGCAAGGGATGTTCCTCTAAGTCGCCTCGCCCCAAAGAGTTGTGCGGCACGAGTGGTTTCCGATTAAAGAGGCATAGACCGATGACAAAGCAACCGACGCTCACGAAGGCTGACTTGATCGAGGAAGTGCTCCGGGTGACGGAGCTTCCGCGCAAAGAGTCGGAAACGATCGTGGAAACGATTTTCGAGAGCATCATTGATGCGCTGCAGAAGGGCGACAAGATCGAAATTCGCGGATTCGGCAGCTTTCGCACCCGGCAGCGCCGCGGCCGCATCGGACGGAACCCGAAAACCGGGGAGAAAGTGGATGTGCCGGCGAAGAAGATTCCGTTTTTTAAGCCCAGCAAGGAATTGAAGGATTTTGTGAATACGTCGGCGAGCGCCGCGCAGAGTGAGGCCGCGCCGTCGTGAGCTGAAGTACATTTGATTTGAGAGAGTGGCGACGCCCCGGATTCACGGGGCGTTTTTGTTTTGAGTGCGGAAGCGCAGCTTCCGCTTTTGGGCGCAACGATATAGGCGCAGGTTAATTTGGGCGATGCGGCCGAAACCGCAAAAGCGACGGCTTTGCCGTCGCACTCAAAATAAACGCGCTCCACGGTTGTACCGCCGTTCCGTCTTACCGATTACTGATAACCGTCTTCTCCTCAATTACGCTATCCTGACAAGCGCACAATCCACACGGCGGTGCCATTCGATGGACTATCTCTGGACTCCCTGGCGTTACCAGTACATGGCGCAAGCGGCCGCGGGCCAGCAGCCGGAATGCATCTTTTGCGACGCGGTGAAGCGGAACCAGGACGCCGAGACACTGATCGTTTATCGCGCGAAAAAATCTTTTGTCATTCTCAACCGGTTTCCCTACACCTCTGGCCACGTCATGATCGTGCCGTATGCGCATGTGGCGGAACTTCAATTGTGCGAACCCGGCGCGCTGGCCGAGATGATGGAACTCGCGCAACGCATCGAGTCCATCTTCCGCGCGGATTACAAGCCGGATGGAATGAACCTGGGGATGAATTTGGGGCGAGCTGCGGGCGCTGGCGTCGCGGGTCACCTTCACTTGCACATGCTGCCGCGGTGGATCGGCGATTCGAATTTCATGACCGTCACGGGCGAAACCCGCGTGCATCCGGAAGAATTGAAAACCACGTACGATCGCCTCAGCAAAGCCTTGAAGGCGTAAATATTGAGTGCGGGAGCGGAGCTTACGCTTTACGCCGGCGGCTGCATCGCACAAACATTCATTGAAGCTTGCGGTCTAGTCCGCAAAAGCGAAAGCTCCGCTTTCGCACTCAAAATGTGACAAGGCGCTGTCGCTCGGGCTAAAATCGTTATTCAAAATTGCGTTTGAACCGTGCCGGAGAATCCCTTTGAATCTGGAACTTACGGAAGAACAAAAACTGCTGCAGAAGAGCGTGCGGGAGTTTGCGGAGTCAGAAGTGCGGCCGCTGGCGAAGCACAATGACGAGACAGGAGAGTTTCCTCGGGCGCTATTCAACAAGGCGGCGGAATTGGGACTGACGGGCGTCGCGTTTCCTGAGGCTGAGGGCGGGGCGGGGTTCGACCACATCGCGTATACCATCGTCATCGAAGAAATTTCGCGCTGTTGCGCCTCCACCGGGGTGATACTGAGTGTGCAGAATTCGTTATTCTGCGATCCGATTCATCGCTATGGCACCGACGAGCAGAAGAAGAAGTTCCTGCTTCCCTTCACGCGCGGCGAAAAAATCGGCTGCTATGCGCTGACGGAGCCGCAGGCCGGCTCGAACGCCGCGGCGCTGCAGACGAAGGCCGTGAAGAAGGGCGACAGCTACGTGATTAACGGCACCAAGGCGTGGATCACCAATGGCGGCGCGGCTGATGCGGCGATCGTTTACACGAACACCGATCCGGCGAAAGGCGAAAAAGGAATTACCGCCATCGTGGTGGAAAAAGGGACGCCGGGCTTCAAGGTCGGCAAGGAAGAGAAAAAACTTGGCATCAACGCGACGGCTTGCAGC
>DATHOY010000099.1:0-19485 GCA_035484435.1 Vulcanimicrobiaceae bacterium
GTCGCCCTTGTCTATCTCCTGATCTCTGCCCTTGGTACTCCCTCTCTCGCTTTCTGGGCCGCTTTCTGGTTTGCCTTTCATCCCATGCACTCGGAACCCGTGGCCTGGATCGCCGCTCTTCCCGAACTCCAATGTGCCATCTTCCTCCTCCTAGCCATACTCTTCTACCACCGCGCTCGCTCGGCTGCCGCTCCTCTCGCTTCAATTCTTCTCTCTGTCCTTTTCTTTCTGGCCGCTCTCTTCAGTAAGGAACCTGCTCTCCTTTTTCCGGTCATTCTCCTCTGCTACGAATTTTTCTACGCCCGCGCGCCGCGTTCCCAGATTCGCCCCATCGCCGCGCGACTCGCTCCCTTTCTCGTCGCTCTCGCCATCTATCTTGTTGCGCGCATCTCCGCCCTCGGCGGCTTCGCGCCTCGAATCAATATTGATCGTCCTCCCCTTACGCCCTGGGAACTCCTCTTCGCCATTCCTCCCGTCTTTGCCCGCTATGTCGGTAAACTCCTCGTCCCCATCCACATGAACTATTTCTACGCCTTTCCCATGACCAAAACGCTCACGCTCTGGGCCGTCACCGGATTCCTCTGCGCCTTCGCCATGGCCTTCGCGGCTTTCTATTTTCGCCACACCCGTCCGATCCTCTCCTTCGCTCTTTGCTGGTTTGTCTTTACTCTGGCCCCCGCTCTCAGCCTCAATTCCGTCGCCGCCAACTTCTTCACCGAGCGCTATCTCTACATTCCGTCCGTGGGCTTTTCCATCCTTGTCGCCGCCGCCGGTCTCGCCCTGTATGCCCGGCTTTCGACCTCTCCCTCCCGCTTCGCTCTCTCCGCCGCGCTCGTCACACTCTTCGCTTTCTATTTTGTCCAAACCGAGCGCCGCATTGCGGTATTCCACGACAATTACACCCTGCTCACCACCACCGAACCTGACTCTCCCAACTCCTACATCGTTCAAGGTCAAGTCGCCGCAGCCTACTTTGATCGTGGCGACCTGGATACCGCCCTGTCGCACGTCCTTCGTTCCATCGAGCTGAATCCCAAGTACATCCTCGGCCATCTCAACGCCGGCATGTACTACACCCGAAAAGAGAACTACGATGCGGCCGTCCTCCAATTTCAGGAAGCGCTGCGCCTCTATCCCGACTACACCGTCACCTACGTCAATCTCGCTAAGGTCTACGCCCTCCAGAACAACTGGCAACTCGCCGCCGAAACCTACCGCCACGCTGCAACACTTGACGCCTCCCAGTCCGCCATGTTCCTCCAACTCGCCTCCCTCGCCGAATCCAACGCCAAGTCCGCAGCTGCCCAGAGCGCGCTGCACTCCGCCGAAGCCTCCAACTCACACGATTTCGCCGGCTGGGTCCGCATTGGCGACGCCGCCTCTCAGGCGGGCCAGTGGCCCAGCGCCGCCGACGCCTACCAGCACGCCGCCGCCTTACGGCCGGAAAACGCCAATGTTGTCGATAAATGGGGAGTCGCCCTATATCGCGCGGGCAACCCGGCGCAAGCAGTGGAAGTTCTTCAACGTGGTCTGCAAATGAATCCCGATTCTTCTTTCGTGCGCCAGGCTTTGGCCGGAGCACTGGCCAGCCTGAACCGGTTCGACGACTCCAACGCCCAGCTCCACAAAATTCTCCAACTGAATCCAACCTGGGAGCACGCCGACCAGGTTCATCTCACTCTCGGTGCAAACGCTGAACGCTCCGGTGACCCTCAAACTGCGATCCGCGAATACAAGCAAGCCCTCGCCCTCAACCCATCCCTCGACTTCGCCACAAAACGTCTAGCCGCCCTAAAGTAGCGACCTTTGAGTGCGGAAGCGAAGCTTCCGCTTTTACCACTTATCTCCATTCTCCCAATCGAGCCTCGTCCACGTACTCCAGCCCATCCCCCCGCCCCTTCGCCAAATCCCCCCACTCCCGCTACAATATCCCAACTCGTTTCTTCATCCGTTTCACGGAGGCTTTCTGAAAACCTGGTACTTCTACGCCATCATGACCGTCGTCACCTGGGGACTCTGGGGAGTCTTCAGCAAACTCGCCTCCAACTACACCAAGCCCCGCCAGGCCCTCCTCTTTCAAACTGTAGGAGTGCTCGCCTTCGCCGTCATCGTCTTGTTCCTGGAAAAATTCAAAATCGAGTGGAACACCGCGGGCTTCACCTGGGCCGCCCTCGGAGGTTTCTTCGCCTTCGTCGGCTTCCTCACCTTTTTCGCAGCCCTCGAAAAGGGAAGTGCCTCCACCGTCGTAACTCTCTCCGCTCTCTATCCCGTTGTCACAATCCTCATCAGCACCACGCTCCTCCACGAGAAGCTCACCACCCGCCAGGGAGTCGGCATCGTCCTGGCCCTAATCGCCAGCGCCCTACTCGCCTCCTGAGCCCCGCCTTGGTAGCACAGGCATTCCTGCCTGTGCTCTTGGGTTACTCTTCTCTGCGCCAACTCTGCGTCCTCAGCGCCTCCGCGTTAGCTTTTCCTTTCTACGAATTTCTCTCAGGCGCCACATTCCTCTATCGCCAAGTCGCCCCGTTCATCCGGATCCCCCTCCGGTCCATTTCCTTCAAAAACTCCCGCGCTGGTATCGCCGTCTCCGGAGCCTGCACGCCCTTCATTTTAATACTCCCATTCGCAATCATCTGCGCCGCCACTGAAATCGGAAACCCCGTATCCCGCGCCACCGCGCTGAAATTCGGTTTCGTCGTATACCTCGCCGTCGCGTCCAGCAAAAGCTTTTTCTTCTTCCCGCCCTTCCTCCCCCGCACAATCACCCGGATCGTCTCCACATCCTTCGGCGATTTCCCTGATGGCGGCCGCGACTTCAATATCTTTTCCAGAAACGCCCGCGGCGCGATCTCCGTGTCCCCCACCTTCACCGGCTTCTGTTCCATCAACCCGATCCCCGTCAACAACCGCACCGCCTCAATCAAGTGAGGATCGTAATTAATCTTGAACGAAGCCCCCTGAATCCCCTTGCCCTGGAAACTCAGCGGCAGCGTCGCCACCTCCGAATGAATCGAGTGCCGCATCACCAGCTTCCCGATCGGCTTCCCGAACGTCATCGGCTCCGCGCCAGAAAAATGCGCCAGCTGCACAAACTTGCCCTTCGTAAATTCCATCGGCGCAATCGTCAGCTCGTCCAGAATCGTCGCAATCGAAAATCCAAACGACATCGCATCCGCATAAGTCTGAAAATCCCGGCTCCCGTTATACACCCCCGCGAACTCCACCCGGTCCAACTGATCCGCCAGATAACGCGCCATCACATTCGCAATCCCCGGCGCGCTCCCAATCCCCAATATCGCCAACTTCCCGATTCCCTGAAACTCCTTATCCATCTCCAGCTGTTTCCGGGTCGTATAAAACAACCCGCCCAAATCCAGATAATTCACCCGCGCTTCAAGCGCCGCCTTCATCACTTCCAAATTCCAATAATACTGCGTGCAATTCAAAACCGCTTCGCTCCCCGCAACCAGTTTCGCCAGTTCGCCCGTATTTCTCACATCCACAAAAACCGCGCGCGCCTTCCCGCCTCCATACTTCTTCGCCACCTCCTCCGCCCGCCCCAAATCAAAATCCCCAACCAAAATCTCCGTCACTTCCTTCGCGCGACCCAAATCGTAAACGGTCGCGCACCCCATCATCCCCGCACCCAACACCGTAAATCTCACGCCTCTCTCCTTTAGTAGCGCCGGCATCCTGCCGGCAAACCTGCCTTTGCAGCGGCCGCCGTCCGCAGCGGGCGCCTTTCTCCCACCACAACAATTCTCTTTGTAGGGGCGGGGCTCGCCCCGCCCTCTTGGGTTTTCTTGCCTTACTCCGTCATCCCGCCTGCCCTGAGCAAAGCCGAAGGAACCGGAGCGGCCCGACTCTTTCCTCCGCGCCGCTTTTTGGCGCGTCGGGTCGCGCTGTGCAGGGACCACGGCAACCAACGCTCGCTCAAGATTTATTCTCCGCGCCTCTGCGCTAAGCTCTTTCTCTTACTTCAACGGATTCACATGCAGCGCCACCGTCTTCAAATGCGTCATATCCTCAAACGTAAATCTTCCTCCCAATCTCCCATACCCGCTCCGCGTCCCTCCGCCTCCCCCAAACGGCTCATGCGCCTCCCAATAATCCGTCGTATCGTTGATCACCACGTTTCCGCTTCGCAGCCGCTCCGCAAAATAAAACGCCTTATCAATGTCCCGCGTGAACACCGCCATCTGCAGCCCATACCCCGTCCCATTCGCCAGTGCAATCGCCTCGTCATACTCCGTAACCGTAATCACCGGCACCACCGGCCCGAACGTCTCTTCCTTATTCAGCAGCATCGCCGTGCTAACGCCATCAATCACCGTCGGCTCAAAAAACATTTTCGTCGCCTGCCCCGCCGCCCTCTTCCCGCCGAACACCACCCGCGCGCCCTTCTGCACCGCGTCCGCCAGATGCCGCTCCGTCTTTTCCAGCACCGGCACATTATTCATCGGCCCCATCGTCACGCCCTGTAGCAACGGATCTCCCACCCGAATGTTCTTCGCCTCCTCGATCACCAGCTCCAGAAAATCCTTATGCACCCGCTTGTCCACCAGCACGCGCTCCGTAGCGCAGCAAACCTGCCCCGCATTGAAGTACGCTCCAAACGCCGCCGCCCGCGCCGCCCGCAGCAAATCCGCATCCTCCAACACAATCTGCGGTCCATTCCCGCCCAGTTCCATCAGCAATTTCTTCACCCCAGCCCGTCGCTGAATCGTATCCCCAGTCGTCGTCTCGCCCGTCAATCCAATCGCATCAATCCCCGGGTGCGACACCAGCGCATCTCCCGTAGTCGGCCCGTCCCCCGTAATCAAATTGAATACGCCCGGCGGCAGTCCCGCTTCCTCAATACACTGAGTCATAAAAAATGCCGCCAGTGGAGTCTGCTCCGCCGGCTTGAACACAATCGTATTCCCCGCCGCCAGCCCCGGCCCGAAATACTCCGAAGGAATCACGGTAGGGAAGTTCCACGGCGTAATAATTCCCCAAGTCCCAATCGCCACCTTGAACGTAAACAACCGCTTGTTCGGATCGCGCGCCGGAATAATCGGCGTCTCCAGCCGTTTCACGTCCTCCGCCGCAATCCGGAAATTTTCCGCCGTCTCCTCCACCTCTGGCAGCGCCTCCGCAAAGTACGGCTTCCCCTGCTCCAGCGAAATCACGGCCGCAATCTGCTCCTTCCGAGCCATAATCCGGTCCGCAATCCGGTGGCAAGCCGCCGCCCGCTCAAACGGCGCCGTCATCCGCCACCCATCCCACGCCGCCCGTCCCGATTCCACCGCCCGCGCCACGTCACCCGTCGATGCATGCGGAATCCGCGCCAGCAATTTGCCCGTAGCCGGACTCACTACATCAATCCACTCCTTCGAATCGCTATCCACCCACTTCCCTCCGATAAACAATTTCATCGGCGGAAGCGTGGCGATAACTTGCTCCGGCTGCATTGCAGGTGAACTCATAACAAGCCTCGTTTCGGATCATTCCGGCAGGAACAGACCCAATGAATGTATAAGCCTTCGATCAGTCAACGCGCAGGCGCAAAAAAAAGCGGCCCGTCAGTGAGCCGCATTGTGTCACATTACTATAAAAATGCAAACTTCCCGTAGCACGGCCATTCCTGGCTGTGCTCTTGGGTTTCTCTTGCTCTTTTCTAGAAGTTTCTGTCATCCCGACCGAAGCGGCCCGGTTTTTTCTTGCGCGCGATTTCAAGCGCGTCGGGCCGCGCAGTGGAGGGACCCATGCAACCAACAATCCTCAAAGATGTTTTCTCCGCGCCCTCCGTGCTCTTCCTCTGTGCACTCTGTGTTAAATCTCTTCCTCCTACGCCGCCGCTTCCTCACGCCCAGCCGCGCCCCTCGTCACCGCCACAGCCACCAACATCGCCCCCACCAAAATCAACCCGGCCAGGTAATACGCCGCCCCGGGCAAGTAAACCTTCGCCCCCGGTGAAATCGCCGCTGAGAACACCTGTGTAAACAGCAGTGGCCCTGCCATTCCCGTCAACGCCCGCAGTGAATTAATCGCTCCCTGCAATTTCCCCTGCGATGTCGCGTCTACCCTCTGCGACATCAGGGATTGCATCGCCGGCCCCGCCACTCCCCAAAGCGCAATAAACGGAATCGCCGCCAGCGCTCCCCAGCCACTCCACGCCAGTCCAAATCCCGCGAACCCCAAAAATCCGTAAAACAATCCACTCACCAGACTGAATCGCTCCCCAAATTTCTTCACGTATGGTCCCACCAGCCCGCCAGACACAATCACCGCGCACACCCCCACCAACGCCAGCGAGATTCCCACGCTCCGCGTGTTCCATCCATACCGGTATTCCGTATAAAGCACCCAAATGTTCTGCAGAGCTTGATGTGCCAAATAGTATAGAAACACCACCACCGATAGCCCCGCCAGTTCCGGATGCGACCGCAGCAGCGTCAACGATCCCAGCGGATTCGCCATGTGCCACGCCGACTTCGCCCGCTTCTCCCGCGGCAACGATTCCGGCAGCACAAAGATCCCATACAAAAAGTTCGCCAGGCTCAGCACTGCGGCAGCCCAGAACGGGGCCCGCAAATTGTAATGCCCCAGCAATCCCCCCACCGCCGGCCCAATCACAAATCCCACCCCAAACGCCGCCCCCAACAACCCGAATTTCTTCGCGCGCTCCGCTCCCGGCGTAACGTCCGTGATGTAGGCGAACGCCGTCGACACGTTCGACGCCGTGATCCCGCTGATCAATCGCCCCACAAACAGCCAGCGCAAGCTCGGCGCCAGCGCCATGAAAATATAATCCAGCCCCAATCCCAGGCACGAAATCAGAATCACCGGCCGCCGCCCGAATCGGTCGCTCCACGCCCCCAGCACCGGCAAAAACAAAAACTGCATCAGGTTCCACGCAAACCCAAAGTAACCTGTGATCGCCGCCGCCCGCGCCATGTTCCCGCCCTCAAACCGGATAATCAGGTTCGGCAATACCGGCGCAATAATCCCAAACGCCAGAAAATCCAGCGCCACCGTAACAATAATAAATACAAACGTAGCCCGCGACGCCGTCACCGCATTCCCCGGCTCCGCTCCTCCTCCTCCATTTCTCACACCCGCCCCCATCTTTTCCATAAGCCCACGATTCTAGCCTATGCTCCTCAACCTCACGCTGCTTCTTTTCTGATCTACTTCAGGCAGGCACTTCCACTTCGTCTGATACCAGCCACCACTGCTCGCAACCATCTTCGCTGCGAACCCTCTGCGCTCTCAGCGCCTCTGCGTTGTCTTTCCCGCTTACACTTCCAAAATCACCGGCAATATCAACGGCCTCTTCGACGTCTGCTTATTAATATACCTCTTCAAATCCACGCGGATCTTCTCCTTGATCACCGACCAGTCCGCCCTCTCCTCCAGGTTCGAATTCTCCACCGTCCGCGCCACGCATTCCCGCGCACCCGCCAGCATTTCGTTCCCGTTCTCGCTCATCAACCCGCGCGTCACAATCTCCGGCGCAGATTCCACCCGTCCCGTATGCTTGTCAATCGCGATAATCGGAATCACCACGCCCTCTTCCGACAAATGCTTCCGGTCGCGCACCACAATCTCTTCAATCTCCTCCAGCGAACCCGAATCCACCAGCACGCGTCCCGCCGTCACCGGATCTCTCCGGTAAGCCCCATCCTCCGTGAACTCCACGCACTTCCCGTCTTCCAGCAGCATGATCTCGCCGCTCACCACACCCAACTGGTGCGCCAGCGCCGCATGCCGGAACAAATGTCGGTATTCCCCGTGCACCGGAATAAAATATTTCGGCTTCACCAGCTGCAGCAGCAATTTCTGCTCTTCCTGGCTAGCGTGTCCAGAAACGTGTATCGGTCCCGCCGAGTTGTCGTAATACACCAGCGCCCGCCGCCGGAACATATGATCCAGCATCCGGAAAATCGCCTTCTCATTCCCGGGAATAATCCTAGCCGACAAAATCACCGTATCGTTCTCATCAATCGTCGCAAACCGGTGATTATCCACCGCAATCCGCGACATCGACGACATCGGCTCCGCCTGCGATCCGCTCGCCAGTACAATTAATTTCTTTGGATCAAAACTCCGGATATCTTGCGGCCGCACCACCATCCCGTCCGGAATCCGCATATAACCCAAATCGTGCGCGATCTCGACGTTGTCCACCATGCTCCGCCCGACAAACGCCACCTTCCGCCCAACCCGGTCCGCAATATCAATCACCTGCTGAATCCGGTGAATCGAAGACGCAAAGCAAGACAGCACCACTCTCCTCGGCGCCGACCGCGTCAACTCCTCAATCCGCGGCGCCACCACACGCTCCGACGGCGTAAATCCCGGCCGCTCCACGTTCGTCGAATCGCTGAACAGCGCCAGCACGCCCTCGGTCCCATACCGCGCGAACGCGTGCAGATCAAACTGGTAGTTGTCCACCGGCGTCTGATCGATCTTGAAATCCCCCGAATGAATCACCACGCCCACGGGAGTCCGGATCGCCAGCGCCACGCAATCGATCGTGCTGTGCGTCACCGGAATGAATTCCACTTCAAACGGCCCGATCTCCACCAGCCGCCCCGGCACCGTCTCAAACAATTTCGCCGAGTCCAGCAGCCCCGCCTCATCCAGCCGTTTCTTCACCAGCGCCAGCGTGAATCGCGATCCGTAAATCGGCACGTTCAGGTCGCGCAAAATGTACGGCAGTGCCCCGATGTGGTCTTCGTGTCCGTGCGTCAGCACAATCGCCCGCACCTTGTCCCGGTTCTGCTTCAAATACGTAATGTCCGGAATCACCAGGTCCACGCCCAGCAATTCCGACTCCGGGAACATCATTCCTGCGTCCACCACCAAAATATCGTCGCCGAATCGGAACACCATCATGTTCATTCCGAATTCGCCAAGCCCCCCAAGGGGAATAACTGTGAGTGATTGTTTGCTCTTGCTCAATTAAGGTTTCTCTCCACTATCGAACTCTAAATCGTACCACACCGCCCCGCGCCCCGCTTTCCAGCCCCCACGTGGCCCCCACGTAGCATAGGCTTCAGCCTGTGCTCTTGGGTTGCCTTGTGGCGCGGCCATTCCGGGCTGCGCTCTTGGCTTCCTCTTACTCTTCTCTGTCATCCCGACCGGAGCGGCCCGATTTTTTCTCCGCGCCGCAGTTTGGCGCGTCGGGCCGCGCAGCGGAGGGACCAGGGCAACCAACGATCTCCCAAGACTTTTTCTCTGCGTCCTCTGCGCTCTCCGCCTCTGTGCCCTCTGTGTTAATTCTTTCTCTTTCCCTCCTCAACCCCGCAAATCCCTGCTATATTCCCACTCACCCGTACGTACTCCTACCAGAGGCACTCCGCCGCCTCGCCAAACTTTAAAAAGGGAAGGGAACTCTCGCAATGATCAGAAAATTCAGCGTCGCTCTCGCGCTAGTCTGTGCGCTCTTCTTCGCACTCGCCGCGCGCGCCCAGGAAGTCACCCCGGCCGAAAAAGACAAAGCTCTCGCCTATCTCGAATCCACCAAACAAGATGTCCTCGATGCCACCAAAGGCCTTTCCACCGCCCAGTGGAACTTCAAATCCGCTCCCGACCGTTGGTCCATCGCCGAATGCATGGAGCACATCGCCGCCGCCGAAGACTACATCCGCGGCGCCGTTGAAAACGGTGTCATGAAAGCCCCCGCTGTCCCCGGCCGCGACATTGCCGCCATCGACGCCGGCATCATCGCCAACGTCCCCGAACGCAAAAATAAAGTCCAGGCTCCCGAAGCCATCAAGCCCACCAACCGCTTCGGTTCTCCGCAAGCCGCCATCGACCACTTCGTCGAAAGCCGCGCCGCCACCGAAACTTTCCTCAAGACCACCACTGGCCTCCGCGATCACGCCGCCGACAGCCCCAACGGCCAGAAATGGGACGCCTACGAATTCATCCTCTTAATCGCCGCCCACAGCGAACGCCACACCAACCAAATCAAAGAAGTAAAAGCCGACCCCGCGTACCCCAAATCCTAAAAAATAAGGGCGGTCTCTGACCGTCCTCTTCTCTATCTCCGCGGGTGCCCCAGGTGCCGTTTTTGCACCTGGGGTCTTCTCTTCTCCGCCGAGACCAAAAAACAGAGGGGCGGCCCAACGCCGCCCCTCTTCGTTTTCGCCTTTTCTGTCATCCCGACCGGAGCGGCCCGATTTTCTCCACCGCGCGATTCACAGCGCGTCGGGCCGCGCAGTGGAGGGACCGCGGCAACCAATCCCGTATCTTCGTTTCTTCTCTGTGCTCTTCCTCTCCGACCTCTGTGCCCTCTGTGTGAAATCTTTCTTTACTCCTACCCCTTCCCCCCAAAAAACAAATGCGCCACCGCCACCAGCAACACCGCCCCAACCGTAGCCGCCGCCAGCGAAAATAAAAACGTATTCGCATGCCCAATCCCCAGCTGCGTAAAAATCCATCCCCCAATCACCGACCCGATCAACCCGATCAAAACATCCCCAATGCACCCAAATCCTCGCCCTCGCGCCATCTTCCCGGCCAGCCATCCCGCAAGCAACCCTATGATTAGCCACCCAATCAACCCACGCCTCCACTCCACAATCACCACCCGCTGCTGCAGCAAAATCATCCCAACCAATACATTCATCTCCAGCCTCCTCCATCTCTCATTCTTCTCTGTGATCTCTGTGCGCCGACCTCTGTGTCCTCTGTGGTAAAAATCCTCTCCGGCTCTTATCCCGCCGCCGGCTCCTGCTGCGTCATGCAATGCAAAGTCCCCAAGCCCAGTACCAAATCCCGGCAATGTATCCCCACAACCTCGCGCCCTGGAAAGAATCTTGCCAACGTATTCAACGCGACGCGATCCTGAGGATCATTAAACGTCGGCACAATCACAACCCCATTTCCAATATAAAAATTCGCATAACTCGCTGGCAACCTTTGTCCATCAAAATAAATCGGCGCCGGCATCGGCAACGTCTCCACCGCAAGCGCCCGCCCATCCTGATCCTTCATCCCGCGCAGCCGCCCCAAATTCTCCTGCAAAGCCGCGTAATTCGCTTCCTTCGGATCCTCCTCCATAATCGTCACCACGGTAGTCTCATTCACAAACCGCGTCAGGTCGTCCACATGCCCGTGCGTATCATCCCCCGCAATCCCATTGCCCAACCACAAAACATTCGTCACACCCAAATATTTCCGAAACACTTCCGCATAATCTTCCTTAGTAAATCCCGGATTCCTTTCCTGCACCTTGCTCTGCAAACACTCTTCCGTAGTCAACAGCGTCCCCCGCCCGTTCACATCAATCGATCCGCCTTCCAGCACCACGCGCCGCCCGTTATGCTCCGGAAAAAATATCCTCTTCTTCCGCCGCGCATTGGCCTTCCGCACCACCTGTGCATCCTTCTTATGATTCGAATATTTCGCCCACCCGTTAAACACAAAATTGTTGTACGCAACCTCGCCCGCCGCATTCTTCACGCAAATCGGCCCCGAATCCCGCATCCACCCGCGATCCGTAGCCACCGCAAAAAATTCCACCGATTCCAGCTTCGCCCCCGCCTTCCGCAGAATCCCCCGCACGCGTTTCTCCGCCGCGCGATCCTGCACCAGCAAAAAAATCCTCTCCACCTCCGACAGCACCCGCACCATCTCCGCAAACGCCCACGGTATCGGCCCAAATTTCCCCGGCCAATCCGTCAACTCATGTGGCCACCCCAGCCACGTCCCCTCATGCCTCTCCCACTCCGCCGGCATCCGAAACCCCATCTCTCCTGGCCCCATCTCCTCCGTCTTCGCTTTCTTCAACGAACGCCACCTCTCAAATGAACTCGCCAAATGAACTTGAGGGTGCCCCACGTTTCGCGCTTTTTTGCGATACGTGGGTTCTTACGGTCTAAACGCACCCAATCTCTTCTCTTAACTCTTGTATTTTTTTTCTCTGCGAATCCTCTGTGCCCTCAGCGTCTCTGCGTTAGCCTCTCTTCTCTTCATTCTTAGCTGTCAGCTGCAGGCTGTAAACTGTAAGCTCTTTTCTTGCCTCTCACTCTTCTCCCAACCACCGCTGAGTCAACCCACCAAATGCATCAATCCTTCTATCCCTGAAAAACGGCCAATTCCTCCGCTGCTCCTCGCTCTTCCTCGGATCAATCTCAGCCACCAAAATCTCCTCTTTATCGTTCGATCCCTCCGCCAACAACTGCCCCGCCGGATCCGCCACAAACGAATTCCCCCAAAACTCAATCCCCGAATCGCCCTTCTCCGGCTTCCCCTCATACCCCACGCGATTCACCACCGCCACAAAACATCCATTCGCAATCGCATGAGCCCTCTGAATCGTCTTCCACGAATCCAGTTGAGCAGCCCCCACCGTCCCTTTCTCATGTGGATGCCACCCAATACTAGTCGGATAAAAAATCACCTGCGCTCCCTGCATAGCCGTCAACCGCGAACCTTCCGGATACCACTGGTCCCAACAAATCTGCACTCCCACGCGCGCATACTTCGTATCAAAATTCAAAAACCCCAAATCTCCCGGCGTAAAATAAAATTTCTCGTAATACAGCGGATCGTCCGGAATATGCATCTTCCGGTATTTCCCCAAATACGCACCGTCCGCATCCACCACCGCGCAAGTGTTGTGATAAACCCCCGCCGCCCGCCGCTCGAACACAGACACCACCAGCGCCACTTTCTTTTCCTTAGCCACCGCCGCCAAGCGCTCCGTAGTAGGCCCCGGCACTGCCTCCGCCAAATTAAAAAGCTCCGGATCTTCCGTCCTGCAAAAATATTCCCCCGCAAACAATTCATGGAGACAAATCACCTGCGCCCCGCGCCCCGCCGCCTCGCGTATCTTCTCCGCGGCCCGCGTCAGATTCTCTTCCTTATTCGTAGTGCAGCGCATCTGCACCAGTCCCACCGCAAATTTGTCGCTCATGCAATTAATCCTATCACGAACATTTTTCTCTTCTCTTCACTCTCTTCATTCCTCAACGTAGGGGCGGCTTTACGCCGCCTTCTTGGGTTTCGCTTGGTCTTATCTGTCATCCCGACCGGAGCGGCCCGATTTTTTCTTTCGCGCGGTTCTCAGCGCGTCGGGCCGCGCAGTGGAGGGACCGTGGCGAGATCGTGTCATCTCAAGAAACCACTGATACAGGTACTCAGCTTCCCCACTGCGCCTCTTGCTATTTGATCGCAGTTATCTGCTACCTCTCCCTTCCTTGCATTTTTTCTCTCCACTTCTAGTACACTACCCATACAATTTTTATTCGCCCTGTAACATCGCAATCATTCACGTTCCGTCAGGAGAGTCGATGGCCAAGAAGCCGAAAAAAACCGTCACCGGGCGCGTCCTTCACGACCCCGTCAAAGACAAACTCCGCCCCATCTTTCCCCTCGATCTCTCCAAAATTAAAACCATCGACGATCTCGTCCGCGCCATGGGCAACACCGCGTACACCGCACGCCAGGTTGGCGACGCCGCCGACGTTCTCGAAGCCATGGCCCGCGACAAAGACTGCTTCGTCGTCATGACCCTCTCCGGCGCCCTCACCGTCGGCAAAATGGGCCTCGTCTTCTGCGACCTCATCGAATCCGGCATCGTCAAAGCCATCGTCTCCACCGGCGCCCTCATGGCCCACGGCCTCGTCGAAGCCACCGGCCTCTCCCACTTCCGCTACGATCCCTCCAAAATGAACGACAACGAACTTTTCCTCGCGGGCTACAACCGCGTCTACGACTCCCTCGAACCCGAAACCAATCTCGATCACGTAGAAGAAGTCGTCGACGGCATCTTCGAAACTTGGGATCCCAAAGAAGTAGTCTGCAGTTGGAAACTCCATCGCAAAATCGGTGAATATCTCACCAAGCACACCACCGGCCGCGGCATTCTCCGCTCCGCCTACGAACACAACGTCCCCGTCTTCGTCCCCGCCTTCTCCGATTCCGAACTAGGCCTCGATTTCGCCCTCAACAAATACGGCCGCCAGCGCGACCATCGCCCGCTCCTCCACTTCGATCCCTTCGAAGATTTTGAAAAATTCGCCAACACCATGATGGCCACCAAAAAAATGGGCATCTTCACCGTCGGCGGCGGCGTCCCCCGCAACTGGTCCCAGCAATTCGGCGTCTACGCCGAACTAATGGCCCGCCGCGGGTACAAAAATCTTCCCCTCAAGCGCTATTCCTATGGCGTCCGCATCTGTCCCGAACCCGTCCACTGGGGCGGCCTCAGCGGCAGCACCTACACCGAAGCCGTAAGCTGGGGCAAATTCGTCCCCCGCGAAGAAGGCGGCCAACTAGCCGAAGTTCTAGAAGACGCCACCGTAGCCCTCCCGCTGGTAGTAGGCGCCGTCCTAGAACGCCTAAAATATTTCAAATCCTAATTTTGAGTGCGGGAGCAAAGCTCCCGCTTTTACCGCCGCAATCTCAATACTATCCATAACCACGTGCTACCAATCGTCGCCACCTGTGGCACAGCCATTCCTGGCTGTGCTCTTGGGTTTTCTTTCTTTCTAATCTGTCATCCCGACCGGAGCGGCCCGATTTTTTCTCCGCGCCGCACTTCGGCGCGTCGGGCCGCGCAGTGGAGGGACCACGGCAACCAACGGACTCATAAGATCTCTTCTCTGGACCCCTGTGCTCCGACCTTCGTCTCCTCTATGTCAAATCTTTCTCTTCTCTGCGAATCTCTGCGCTCTCTGCGCCTCTGCGTTATCCTTATCCTTTCTCTTCTGGTCTTCATGCTATATTTCTCCTCCCGATTCCACACCAAACGAGAAAACCATGAAAACCAAATCCCGCGCCGCGCTGCTCCTCCTTCTCCCACTCTCCGTCCTTGCTCTCCGCGCCGCCCAAAAGGAACACATGACCACCCATCACGCCACCGGCACCTTCGAAGTAAAACTCTCCCCCCTCGACCCAGCCTTCAAATCCGAAGACAACTCCATCGGCCGCTACTCGATAGACAAGCAATTCCACGGCGCCCTCGAAGCCACCAGCAAAGGCGAAATGCTTTCCGGCGGAGGCACCGTGAAAGGCTCCGGCGGCTACGTAGCCATCGAACGTGTCACCGGTACCCTCGACGGTCGCTCCGGCACCTTCATCCTCCAACACAACGGCACCATGCAAGCCGGCGTCTTCCACCTCAACGTAATCGTAATCCCCGACTCCGCCACCAACCAACTCTCCGGCCTCCAAGGCTCCATGGATATCATCATCAAAGACGGCAAACACTCCTACGACTTCACCTACTCCTTGCCCGACACAAAATAAAAAAGACGCACCGACGTGCGCCGATCTGCCTACGTAGCGGCCACCTTCGGTGCTTGCCCTGACGAAGGAAGGGTGGCGCCTCTTATCCTGACTATGTAGGGCCCGCCTTCTGAGGCGGGCCGCTCTTTTCTTCCCGATCTCAGCGTCCTCCACGTCTCAGCCAACCTCTACGTCAAACTCTTTTTCTCTCCTCTTTAACTCCTCAACTCTCGAACTCTTCAACTTCCCCCGTCACTCCACCGCCACCACCGTCCCCAACCCCGCATACACATACCTCTCCCCATACGCCTTCCGCAACCGCGCAAACGCCGGCTCTCCCGTGCAGTGTCCCGGCGCAATCCGCTGCACCTTCCACTTCGTCTGCAAATTCGTAACCAGCGTGTCAATCTCTTCCACCGGCGTAGTCACCAGGTGCAATCCTCCAAACACAATCTCCGTCCGTGGATCAATCGTGCTGGCCGCCTCTAGAATCGCCTCAATCCCCGCATGTGAACACCCATCCACCAGCAAGAGTCCTCCCGGCTTCTTGATAGCCAGCGTCAACTCCGGCAGCTCCAGCGTCCCTTTCTTCTCCGACACCGTCCGTACCACGAAAATTCCCGGTGCCACCTCCGTCGTGGCCCTCACCAAAACAAAATTCCCCGTGTCATACAATCTCCCGGAATTCAAACTCTCCGGCGGCGTCCCCCCGAAATACCGCATCTTCGCCGGCAACTCCGCGTCCGGCCGCAAAAATAGCGCAGGCACCGGCATCCCGCCAAATCCATTCGCCCCATCCGCCGGAACATAAATCGTCACCGTCGGATTCACCTTCAACAAATATTTCACGCCCGTCGCATGGTCCGAATGCCGGTGCGAAATCACCGCAAAATCAATTTTCGTCAAATCCACGCCCAGCGCCTTCACGTTATGCTCGAAAATCTCCGCATTATTCCCGCTGTCGAACAAAATCCGCTTCCCGTCATGCTCCACCAACGCCGAAAATCCCCAATCCTTCGTCAACTCCTTCGAATCCCCAAACGCGTCATACAAAATCGTCACCTTGTCCGCTGCCAACAAGCTCCCGCCCCCAAACAGGATCAAGACTGCTCCCGCCATGAATCCCAATATCCGTTTCTTCATCGCATACCTCCTAAAATCCCGCCCCAAAAATAAACGGCCCGCCAATTTCAGCGGGCCATTCCTGGCATCTCAAAATCTCCATAGGGCTCTCCGCTCTCTCTGCGGCCCCTCTGCTACCTCTGTGGTGAATTCTTTCTTTTCTCTTGTGTGAAGGCTGTCGGCTGTAGACTGTCGACTCGAATCTCTTCCCTCAATCATCATCCCCAATCAAAAACGCCGCCGTCAGCACCGTACTCCACAATCCCCGCTTATCTCCCACCGCCGACTGCGTAATATTCATCGTCCGTACAATCTTGTTCGAAATCCGGTAAACCTCTTTCTTCTCGTCCCACGACAAATCCGGATCAAACTCCACGTTCAGCGTCGTCGCCAGCATTTCCGCCGCCAGTTCTTCTGCGTACTCGCCCGCCACCTCTTCCGTCTCTCCAAAAGAGTGGTGCTCGCTCAAATATCCGTACATCGGCCGCTCGCTCGGCAGCGCCAGTCCAATACTCGCCGCGATCAGCCGGTGCGGCTCCTTCGTCGAATTCTCGCTGATCACCGTGAACGCCACCTGCCCCGGCTTGATCAACTTCAATCCCTCGCTCCGCGAAATCAATTTGCAGTTTGGCGGAAAAATCGACGACACGCGCACGATGTTGCACGCGGCAATCCCGGCGTTCCGCAACGCGAGCTCAAAACTCGAAAGCCTCTCGCGATGTTTTCCCACGCCCTTGGTCAGGAAAATCTTCTTTGCGACAAACGCCATAGTGCTGGGTCACCATCCATGAGTAAATTTGAAAAAAATTCACGTCCTGTGGAAAAGTAACAAGTCTCTCTCTCACTGTCAACGCAATATCCCCCAAAAACTCCGCGCGCGAACGATTTTTGTCTAACTGCGCTTCGTGTAGGGGAGGCTTTAGGCCGCCTTCTTCAACTGGTGGATGATTTCGAACCGAAAAGGAAATTTATTTCTTGAAATGAAAAAGGAAGGACTAGTCGCTACTTGCGATTCTCAACTGCCACTTAAGTATTCCGAATTTCTCTTCTCTGCGAATCTCTGTGTTCTCCGCGCCTCTGCGTTATCTTTTTCCCCTCCTTACCGGCCATGCTCACTCACTCCCCCGCCAGATGCCTCACCAATTTCCCCAATGGCCGGCACAACGCCAGCACCTTCCCCAAATCCTCCGACGTAAAATCCGCTCCCGCCTCCATCGGCGTCGCGCCCTTCCGGCTGATCTGCATCACTCCCACCACTTTCGCTTCGCACAATATCGGCGCGCTCACAATCTTCTGAATCGACTCGCCCGTCACCGTCGCCGCCTTCACGCCCTCAAACACCGACGCGTGCCGCACCGCCGAAAAATTATTATTAATTTCCGGCCGGCTTTCCCGCACCGTCCGTGCCGCCAGCGCCGAGGTGCTCGACATTGGGATGAACCCCACGTTCTTCAGCGCCTGCGGCACCAGAAAATGCAGATGCCTCCATCGCGTCGAAACTCCCAGAATCGCCACTTCATCTGCCTGCACGCCCAGATTCTTCGCGATCTTCTCCGCCATCGCGTCTAGCGGGATCTCCACCGGCCCGCCGCCTTCCACGTCCAGCGCTTCCGCCAGCCGTTCCAACTCCGTCACCAGACTAGTCGCCATAAGTATGAATGTTTCTGCCTGTCTGCAGGGATCGCGCGGGGCCCCGCCAAAATAATTCCATCCACTCTTCTCTCATGTTCATCGCTTTCACCGCGTCCCGCAACCATCTTTCCATTCCCCTGTGCCTTTCCAGCACCAGCCTTTGTAGCGCCACCTTCAGAGCCTGTCCTGACGAAGGAAGGATGGCCCAGCCCAAATTGCAGCTCCGCCCGTTCTGCAATTCCTAATTTCAAAAAGTTAGTAATTTCTGCCAATACCCTCTTGCCTCCCCAAAACTTGCAAGCATTTTCCCAACTCCCTATACTGGATGTGCTGCAAGTCCTTCGCGCCCTGCACTCGCGCTCCTCAAAAATTCATGGGACTCCTGCGGCGGAGAGGGCATGTCCTCAACGGCAACCCGGCCTGACACAAATTATCTTCTAAGAAAACTTCACTCGCTCTCCGGAATCGTTCCTGTCGGCGCGTTTCTCGCCGAACATTTCTGGTCCAACAGCGCCGTCCTCGTTTCCGCCGCCAAATACGACGAAGTCTCCCGCGACCTCCAGACCATTCCTTTCCGTCCCTTTGTCGAATGGGCCTTCATCTTCCTTCCCATGCTCTATCACGCCGGCTACGGCATCTACATCTGGATTCGCGGCAAGTCCAACGTCTCCTCTTACCCCTGGGTAGGGAACTGGCTCTACACCACCCAGCGCTACACCGGCCTCATCGCCTTCGCCTACATCGCCTGGCATCTCTACACCCAGCGCTGGCTCACTCACGGCAAATCCACCTACACCGAAGTCGAACACTTTTTCACCAATCCCTATTTCCTCCTCTTCACCGCCATCGGTGTCCTCGCCTCCTCCTTCCATCTCGGCATCGGCATCTGGAATTTTCTTTGCAAGTGGGGCCTCGCCGCCACCGTCAGAGCCCAGCGCGCCGCCGGACAGCTCGGCGTACTTGTCGCGGTCACCTTCAGTCTCGTAGGCGTCCTGATCCTCGTCAGCTTCCGCCTCAACTGGCATCCCTTCTTTTTCTACTGGCAAAAATGACACAACCTAAAATCATCGTCGTTGGTGGTGGTCTGGCCGGACTCATGGCCACAATCCGTGTCGCTGAATCCGGCGTCCCGGTCGATCTCTTTTCCATCGTTCCCGTGAAGCGTTCCCATTCTGTCTGCGCCCAGGGCGGCATCAACGCCGCAAAAAATCAAAAGGGCGAAGGCGACACCACCGCCAAGCATCTCGACGACACCATCTACGGCGGCGACTTCCTCGCCAATCAACCTCTCGTCAAGCGCATGTGCGACGAAGCCCCCGGCATCATCGATCTCCTCGATCGCATGGGCGTCATGTTCAATCGCACTCCCGAAGGCCTCCTCGACTATCGCCGCTTCGGCGGCACCCTCTATCACCGCACCGCCTTCGCCGGAGCCACCACCGGCCAGCAACTCCTCTACGCTCTTGACGAACAAGTCCGCCGCCACGAATCCGAAGGCAAAGT